>DMTU01000086.1:0-4286 GCA_003476595.1 Acidimicrobiaceae bacterium
GCGCGTCGTCGTGGTGGGCGCCGGCTTCATCGGCGGCGAGGTCGCGGCCACGTGTCGCCACCGAGGCCACGAGGTCACCGTGGTCGAGCCGCTGTCCCAGCCCCTCGAGCGCGTGCTCGGCCCGACCATCGGTGCGGCGGTCGCCGACGTGCACCGCGCCGCCGGCGTCGACCTGCGCCTGGGCATGGGGGTCGACGCCGTGCTCGGCGACGACCACGTGGAAGGGGTCCGGACCACGGATGGCGCGGTGATCGAGGCCGACCTCGTCGTCGTCGGCATCGGCGTGGTGCCCAACACCGCGTGGCTCGACGGCTCGGGCCTGCCGGTCGAGGACGGGGTGCGCTGCGACGCGACCACGCTCGTCGCCCCCGGCATCACCGCGGCGGGCGACGTCGCGTCCTGGGACAGCCCCCGCTACGGGCGCCTGCGCATCGAGCACTGGGACAACGCGGTGGACATGGGCCGCGCCGCCGGCCGGCGCCTGCTGGCGAGCGACGGCGAGGCCGAGGCCTACGACCCGGTCCCGTGGTTCTGGTCCGACCAGCACGACGTCCGGGTCCAGGTGGCCGGACGCCCGACCCTGCCCGACCAGGGCGGGCAGCTCGCCGTGGTCGACGGGGCGATCGGCGAGGAGCGCTTCGTGGCCCTCTACGGGCGCGACGGCCGGGTCACGGGCGCGCTGGGCTGGAACTGGCCGGCCAAGACCGTGCGCTACCGCATGGCGCTGGAGCAGGGTCTCGGCTGGGACGAGGCGGTCGCTGCGGCGTCGTCGTAGCAGCGCTCACGGCGACAGCTCGGCCACTGCGGCCACGGGCCAGCGCAACGGCAGCACGCCGCTGTCGGACACGACGAGCTGGTCGTCGATCGTGGCGCCGAACCGGGTCCCCCCGACCCAGACCGGCGAGTCGACCTTCGGCAGCGTGCCGTGCAGCACGCCGGTCACGGCGTCGCGCACGTCCCAGCCGCCCGGCGCCGGCACCAGGACCACCGACCCGTCCGGAGACAGCCGGCCGTCGGCGCCGGCGTCGTCGACGAGGGCATGGGTGGCGAGCAGCCCGTTGCCGGTGATCGACCAGACCTGCAGGCGGGCGTCGGCTGCAGCCGTGGCCGGCGCGGCGACCAGGAGGCGCTCGCCCCCGGCGTCGATGGCCCGGCGATCGTCGGAGGTGCCCAGGTCAGTCGGCTCGAAGCTGGGTCGGTGCCAGCGCACCATCCCGTCGCTGCCGAGGACGACGATCCCGAAGCTCGCCGGGCCGAGGACCTCCCCGTCGCCGATGTCGAGCTCGGTGATGGAGCCGCCGCCCTCGAGCTGCAGCAGGGAGACCTCCGCGCCGTCGTGCAGCCACACGTGGCCGGGTTCGTTCGACGGGTGCAGCCCCTCGACGCAGCAGCCCACGACCTCCTCGAACGGCTCGCCCGGCTCGGCTGCGAGGACCCTGCCGCCGGCCAGCACGACGACGACGTCGTCGGTCGTCACGACGGCCTGCACCTCGGCTCCGACCAGCCCACTGGCTCCCGACGGCGCGGTGGCGGTCGAGAACGCGAAGAGCGCACCCTCGCCCCCCACCGGCGTGAGCCCGTACACCGGCGGCAGCCCCCGGGGTGACGTGGTGGTGAGCGTCTCGCTGGTGGGGGTCGCCGGGACGGTGGTCGGCCCGGGGTCCGGGGTGGCCTCCCCGTCGTCGTCCCCGCTGCCGACGACGAGCGCGACGATCGCCGCCACCACGACCAATCCGACCCAGATCGGCGTGGTGCGGTTCGCCTTCCGGATCTCGGTGCGGTGCTCGAGGTCGGTGCCGCTCACAGGGGGTCCAGTAGACCATCGCCATGGACGGGACCGTCATCGCGCTCCTCGCCGCCACCCTGGTGGTCGCCGCCGTCGACTGGTGGGCGGTGGCGACCGACCGACGACGCGTCGAGTACGTGGCCAAGCCCCTGACCATGGTGGTGCTCATCGCCGCCGCCCTGGCCCTCGACCCCGTGGACGGCACGGCCCGGACGTGGTTCGTGGTCGCCCTGGTCCTGTCCCTCGCCGGCGACGTGTTCCTCATGCTGCCCCGGGACCTGTTCGTGCCCGGCCTGGCGTCGTTCCTGCTCGGCCACGTCGCCTACATCGTCGGGCTGTGGATCCTGGGCACCTCGCGGTCCGGTCTCGCGGCCGGTGTGGCGATCATCGTGGTGGCCCTGCCGCTGCTCGGCCAGCGGATCCTGCAGGCCGTGCGCGCCGGCGACGAGCCCGAGCTCACCGTCCCGGTCTCCGCGTACATGCTGGTGATCAGCGTGATGGTGATCTCGGCCGGCGCGTCCGGGAGCGCGGTCGCGCTGGCCGGCGCGGTGTCGTTCTACGTGTCCGACGCCCTCATCGCCTGGACCCGCTTCATCCAGCCCCTGGCCTGGGGTCGGGTCGCCGTGATGGTCACCTACCACGCCGCCCAGATCGCCCTCGTCGCCTCCCTGCTCTGAGCGGCGTCACCACGTCCGGGTGAAGCAGCGGTCGCCGAGGCGGCCGGGCGACCACAGCTGCCACACGCCGAGCGCGGCACGTCGGGTGTGGTCGGTCCAGCGGATGCAGGACGGCTCGGCGATGCGGTGCACCGTCTGGACCACCCCGCCCTCGTGCACCTCGTAGCCGGCCCACGTGCCCGGGAAGTCCTTGGTGGAACCGACCTCGGTGATGGTGACCGGGCCGACGTGGCGGCGCCGGTGCCGGTGCGTGTGGCCCGAGGTCACGAGGGTGCGGGGGTTGGCCCGGCCGAGGGCGCGCAGGAAGTGCTCGGCCTCGGGGCCCGGGATGCCGGCCGGGAGGTAGGTCGGGACGCGCCAGCGCAGGGGCTGGTGGTGCATGGCGACGAGGAGGGGCAGGTCGGTGCTGCCGGCGATGTCGAGCGTGCGGTCGAGCACGTCGGACACCCGCCCGGGATCCTGACCGGGGATCGTGCTGTCGACCAGGACCACGCGGACGCCGGGGCGGTCCACGTGGGCCACATCCGTCACCAGCTGCAGGCCGTGGCGGGCGAGGCCGGCGGCCGGATCCCCGTCGCCCCGGCCGGACCACTCGTGGTTGCCGGGCACGACCGAGATCGGTACGACGAGCTCCTCGAGCACCGATGCCGCCTGGGCCCACCACTCGGGCCGGCTGTGGTCGACCAGGTCGCCCTTCACGATCAGCTCATCGGCGCCCCAGGCCCGCGCCTCGCGCAGGGCGGCCCGGGCGCAGCGCACGGGGTGGACCTCGTCGGGCTCGGGCTTCTCGATGATCGTGTGCAGGAACCCGGTGCTGCGGGAGCCGATGTGGGTGTCGCTCACCGTGGCGATGCGGTGGAGCAGCTCGCCGGGCGGCGGCACCAGGGTCCGGGCCTCCAGCGGGGGGAGCGGCCCGGGCAGGCCCGGTCCGCGGAGGTGGATGGCGTGGAGCCGCCCCGGTGCGAGGTCGGTCAACGTGGCCGCGCCGGGTCCGCCGTCGGCGTCGACCGTGACGGACCGGTCCCCGCAGCGGACCTCGACCGGGCCGGGACCGAGGGCGCTCCACGTCAGCTGGATCCACGTCGTCCCGGTGCCGAACACCTCCAGGCGCTGCGGCGGGCGCGGACGCCCGTCTCCCGGGGGCTGCGGGGGGACGTGGCTGCGGAAGGCGTTGACGAACCGGGTGCGTCGGCTGCTCTCGTGGACCTTGATGCTCATCCGCCGGGCAGCGACGACGCGACCTGGCCCGCCTCGCGCTGGTGCACCGCGACCTGCACCCGCATCCGCTCGACGTGCTGGGCGATCAGCGTGGTGGCCTCGGGCACCGGGTGGTCGGCGAGGAACTGCTCGACCTCGTCGGCCAGCACGGGGTCGGTGATGCTGGTGATGCCTTCGACCAGGCGGTGGTTGGCGTTGAACGGCAGCCGGGCCCGGATGCGCTCCCAGCCGTCCCGCACCGCCGTCCAGGCGCGCTGGTCGTGGGCCGGGTTGCGCAGCGCCGCCCGGTAGGCGAAGGCCAGGTTCTGGCTGCGGACCTCGTCGGTCTCGAGCAGCGCGAGGTACCGCGAGAACAGGTCGCCGTCGGCCACGGTGGCGGCTGCGTAGAGGTAGCGGACCTGCTCCTGGGGCGTGGTCCCGTGCCGGAAGCGGTCGAGCATGGCGTCGAACCGGGCCGCGTCCGCGGTGACCGCGGCCGCCTTCAGGGCACCGGAGCCGAGCTCGGCGTCGACCTCGGTCGGCCGGTGCAGCTGCTGCTCGAACACCGCGATCGCCCGGGCCACGGCGGCGGGGTCGCCGTGCACGCCTCGCAACCCGAGGACGAG
>DMTU01000086.1:4396-4759 GCA_003476595.1 Acidimicrobiaceae bacterium
GGAGGGCCCGGGTGCGATCGTCGTCGGTGGGGTCGACCTCGTCGCCGAGCTCGGCGGCGAGCGGGGCCAGGAGGCGCCGGACCCACGCCGAGACGGCCGGCCGCTCGTCCTCGGATGCCGCCCGGTCGATCGCCTCGATGCTCGACGCGGCGAGCTGCCACACGGAGAGATCGGTCTCGCCGACGTCGGCGATGCGTTGCACGGTGGCGGCGAGGTCGCCCGCTCGCCGGTCGCCGCGGAGGGTGAGGCCGTACGCATCGTCGAGGACCGCGTAGCGCTCCAGCGGCGCGAGGTCGCCGAGGCCGTCGAGGAGGGCGGACTGGAGCTCGGGGCCGTAGGAGACCCGGTAGAAGGCGTGGCCGC
>DMTU01000086.1:4928-5549 GCA_003476595.1 Acidimicrobiaceae bacterium
GGCGTTGACGACGACCGGCGCGGTGGCGGTGGGCGTGGCCGGGAGGGCCAACGAGGCCCGAGCGCCGTCGAGCACGATGCGCTCGGTGCCACCTGCGCTGCGCACGACCACCGGCACGTGCCACCGGGGATCCTCGCCGTCGCCCACCTCGGCCGGCTCCGTGTAGCGGAACGGCTGCTGGGCCAGGACGAGGCGGTCAGCGTCGAGGCTCGCGGTGACGAGCGGGAAGCCACCCTGGAAGATCCAGCTGTCCATGATCGCCCGAACCGGCTCGCCCGTGACGGCTTCGAGGGCGTCCCACAGGTCGCCGGTCTCGGTGTTGCCGAACTGGTGGGTCTGCAGGTAGCGGCGGATGCCGTCCCGGAAGGCGTCCTCGCCCAGGTACTGCTCGAGCATGCGGACGACGGCCGAGCCCTTCTGGTACGTGAGCGTGTCGAACATGCCCTCGGCGTCGGCGGGCGTGCGCACCGGGTACTCGATCGGGCGGGTGGTGGCCAGCGCGTCGACGTCGAACGCGCCGGACCGCTCGCGGCCGAAGTGCATCCACCGCTCCCACGCCGGGCGGAACGCCGCTGCGCACTTGGCCTCCATGAACGTGGCGAAGGCCTCGTTCAGCCAGAT
>DMTU01000086.1:5684-6008 GCA_003476595.1 Acidimicrobiaceae bacterium
ACCACATGTGGGCGAGCTCGTGGGCGATCACGTCGACGACGGCGAGGAGCTCGGCCTGGGTGGCGGACTCGGGGTCGACGAGCAGGAGGGTCTCCCGGTAGACGACGCAGCCCAGGTTCTCCATGGCGCCGAACGCGAAGTCGGGCACGGCCACCATGTCGACCTTGTCGCCCGGGTAGGCGATGCCGTAGTAGTCGGCGAAGAAGCGCAGGGCGTAGGCCCCGACCTCCAGCGCGAACTCGGCCAGCTCGCCCTGCCCGGGGCGGTGCACGATGCGCAGCGGCACCCCGTCGACGTCGACGGGGCCGGTGGTCTCCATCGGTC
>DMTU01000086.1:6130-8632 GCA_003476595.1 Acidimicrobiaceae bacterium
CGGTCCGACGACGAACGCGACCAGGTAGGTCGACATCGGCATGGTGTCGGCGAAGCGGATGCGCACCCGGCCCTCGCCGAGGTCCTCCCGGGCCAGCTCGGGGCCGTTCGAGATGGCCAGGAGGTCCTCGGCCACGTCGAGGGTGACGCCGAAGACGGCCTTGAACTCCGGCTCGTCCCAGCACGGGAAGGCCCGGCGGGCGTCGGTGGGTTCGAACTGGGTGACGGCGATGGCGCGGTCGCCGCCGTCGTCGGCGGTGTAGGTCGACCGGTAGAAGCCGCGGAGGCGGTCGTTGAGCACGCCGGAGAAGGTGAGGTGCAGCGTCGCCGTCCCGCTGGGCAGGGTCTCGGGCAGCGCGACGCGCAGCTGCTCGAGGTCGGCGTCGAGGTGGATCTCACCGTCGATGCGTCGCCCGTCGAGGTCGACCCACGCCTCGCTGACGTCCAGCTCGGCGGCGTTGCAGACCAGCTCGGCGGCGGGGGAGACGACGTCGAGGTTGACGCTGGCCGCGCCCCGGAAGGTGCTGGTGGCGAGGTCCGGTGCGAGCCGCAGGTCGTAGCGCTCGGGCCGGATCGAGGTGGGGAGGCGACCGGCCTGGTCCCCGGAGGCCGCGGTCGATGCGGTGGCGTCGTCGGAGGGCACCGGGCAACGGTACCGGCCGCGTGTACCGTCGCCGAGCGTGACGCCCCCTGCATCCGAGCAGATCCTCCGCGACGTCCGCGACGACGGCACCGCCCTCGACGTGGTCGGCATCGGCAACGCGCTCGTGGACGTGCTCAGCCACGAGGCCGACGACTTCGTCGCGACCCACGATCTGGTGAAGGGGGCCATGACCCTCATCGAGCCGGACCGGGCCACGCAGCTGTACGAGGCGATGGGCCCGGGCATCGAGGTGTCCGGCGGATCGGCCGCCAACACCATCGCCGGGGTCGCCTCCTTCGGCGGCCGGGCCGCCTACCTGGGCAAGGTCCACGACGATCAGCTCGGCGTGGTGTTCGCCCACGACATGCGGGCCAACGGCGTGGTGTTCCGCTCGCCGCCGGCCACCGACGGCCCGCCCACCGGTCGGTGCCTGATCATCGTCACCCCGGACGCCGAGCGGACCCTCAACACCTACCTCGGCGCCTCCGCCTACTTCAGCCCCGGCGACGTGGACGCCGAGCTCATCGAGCTGTCGCGGTACACCTTCCTCGAGGGCTACCTGTTCGACCGACCCGAGGCCAAGGCCGCCTACCGGACCGCCTCCGAGATCGCCCACGGCGCCGGTCGCAAGGTCGCACTCACCCTGTCCGACACGTTCTGCGTGGAGCGCCACATCGACGAGTGGCGGCCCCTCGTCGCCGACCAGGTCGACGTGCTCTTCGCCAACGACGCCGAGCTGCGTGCCCTCTACGGGATCCACCTCGACCACGCCGTCGACCGTGCCCGCGACGAGGTCGAGACCACGTGCGTCACGCTCGGCCCGGAGGGTTCGCTCATCGTGACGTCCGAGGGCATCGTCGAGGTGCCGCCCCACCCGGTCGAGGTCGTCGACACCACCGGCGCCGGCGACCTGTACGCCGCCGGCGTGCTCCACGGGATGGCCAAGGGCCTGCCGCTGGCCGAGTGCGGCCGCCTCGGCTCCATCGCCGCCTCGGCCGTCATCGGCCACACCGGCGCCCGACCCGGCCAGTCGCTGGCCCAGCTGGCATGAGCGGCACCGGCACCCCGCCCGACGCCTACGAGCGGGCCGCCGGGGCGGCCGCGGCCCTCGCCGAGCGGACCGGCGTCGAGCGCCACGACGTGGTGGTCGTGCTCGGCTCGGGCTGGCGCATCGCCGCCGAGCAGCTGGGCGAGGCCTCCTGCGCGTTCCCGGCGGCGGACCTCCCGGGCTTCCACGCCCCGACCGTGGAGGGCCACGGGGGCGAGCTCCGCTCGATCGACGTCGACGGTCGCCGCGTGCTCGTCGCGCTGGGCCGCGTCCACGCCTACGAGGGCCACGGCCTCGCCGACGTCGTGCACGGCGTGCGCACCGCCGTGCTCGCCGGCTGCAGCACGGTCGTGCTCACCAACGCGGCGGGTGGCCTCGGCGAGGGCATGTCCATCGGGCAACCGGTGCTCATCGCCGACCACCTCAACCTCACCGGTCGGTCCCCCCTGACCGGCCCGACCCCGGACGCGGCCATCGGGCCCCGCTTCCCGGACATGACCGACCTGTACTCGGCCCGCCTGCGGGCCATGGCCCGGGAGCTCGAACCGAGCCTGGTCGAGGGCGTCTACGCCGGCATGAACGGCCCCCAGTACGAGACGCCCGCCGAGATCCGCATGCTCCAGACGCTGGGCGCGGATCTGGTCGGCATGTCCACGGTGCACGAAGCCGTCGCCGCCCACCACATGGGCGCCGAGGTGCTGGCGATGTCGCTGGTCACCAACCTGGCCGCCGGCCTGGGCGACTCCCTCGACCATGAGGACGTCCTGTCGGTGGCCGTGACCTCGGCCGATGCCATGGGCTCCCTGCTCGCC
>DMTU01000123.1:0-8048 GCA_003476595.1 Acidimicrobiaceae bacterium
CCTGCAGGCCGCCATGGACGGCTACGAGGTGACCACCCTCGAGGACGTGGTGGACCGGGCCGACATCTTCATCACCGCCACCGGCAACAAGGACATCATCCTCGCCGGCCACATGGCGAAGATGAAGCACAACGCCATCGTCGGCAACATCGGCCACTTCGACAACGAGATCGACATCGCCGGCCTCAACCGGATGAGCGACATCACCAAGACCGAGATCAAGCCCCAGGTCCACGAGTACACGTTCCCCGACGGCCACTCGGTGATCATGCTGGCCGAGGGTCGCCTCCTGAACCTGGGCTGCGCCACCGGCCACCCCAGCTTCGTGATGAGCTGCTCGTTCTCGAACCAGGTCGTGGCCCAGATCGAGCTGTTCAACAAGACGGCCGACTACGCCCTCGGCGTGCACGTGCTGCCCAAGCAGCTCGACGAGAAGGTGGCCCGGCTCCACCTCGACGGCCTCGGGGTCAAGCTGACGAAGCTGTCGAAGGAGCAGTCCGACTACCTCGGGATCCCGGCCGACGGCCCGTACAAGTCGGACCACTACCGGTACTGATGGCTACTGGGTCGGCCCCGCGTCCGGGTCGGCGGTGACCTCGTCGGAGGTGCGGTGCTCGACCCGGCTGTCGGGCGCCGCATCCCGGGACGCGGCCCGCTCGTCTGACTCCTCGAGGATCGCCTCGGCCTGGGCCCGGGGGTCCTCGCTGCCCGCCGCCTGCTCCTCGGGGAGCAGCTCGGCGCGGTCGGCGACGCGGTCGGACTCGGGCTCGGTCTGGTCAGCCATGGAGAGGCCCCTACCCGGGGCGCGGGCGGCTCAAGACCGGCGTCGGAGCAGCCGATGGTGAAGGTGATGCCTTCCTCGGCGCTCGCAGATGCCGCCGCTGCCCAGCGGTTGGTACGAGAGCGCTTCATCTGGCGCTTCCGCTTCGCCGCGGTCCTGTTCACCACGCTGCAGACGGTGATCGAGCCGGGCGACCGGATCTCGCTCACCTGGGTGAACGTCGCGCTCTTCTGGAGCAGCGTCCTGTGGGGCTGGCTCGCCCTGCGAGGCGCACCCGACGATCGCACGGTCCGGCGCATCGGTGCGATCACGATGGCGCTGGACGTGGCCGTCGTGGCCCTGATCCTGGCCAACAACCTCACCGACCCGTCCGAGCCGATCTACCTCATCGGCGTGCTCGCGATGCTCGAGGCCACGATGCGGTGGCAGGGCCGGGGCGGCCTCGCCGGAGGCATCGCGGCCGGCCTCGCCGCCGGCGTCTGGACGATGGTGGTGTCCGAACGGGCGGTGGGCCGCCTCGCCGTCGACTACGCGACCATGCGGGCCGGCACGATCATCGCCCTCGGCGTCTTCCTCGCCTCCGTCGTGCGCCGACTCACCGAGCAGCACGACATGCTCCAGGGCATCCTCGACACGACGCGCGACCTCATCGCCGTGATCGACGTCGACGGCACGATCGTGTCCATCAACGCCGCCTGCGCGCCCATGCTCGGCTACACGCCGGCGGAGATGATCGGACAGCCCTACCGGAGCTTCTTCCACCCCGACGACGTCCGCACCGGTCCGCACAGCCAGCTGACGCTGCCCACGGATCGTCCCGTGCTCCACGAGCGACGCGTCATCGCCAAGGACGGCTCCATCCGCTGGCTCGAGCTCAACACCGCAGCGGCACCAGGCGCCACGGTGATGCACGTCTCGGCCCGCGACGTCACCGAACGCGTCGACGCGCGGCGCCGGGTCGAGGAGAGCGAGCAGCGCTTCCGCTCGCTGTTCGAGCACAACACCGACGCCGTGTTCGCCTTCGACCTCGAGGGTCGCTTCACCATGGTCAACCCGGCGTCGGAGCGGCTGACCGGCTACTCCGCCGACGAGCTGGTCGGCGCCTCGTACGCGGGCGTGATGCACCCCGACGACCTCGAGCGCACGGTGGGGCACTTCGAGCGCTCGGCCGGGGGCGAGGCGCAGGACTACGAGATCCGGATCATGGATCGGGGCGGGCGGGCGCTGGAGCTCGACGTGACGAACATGCCGATCGTGGTCGACGGGGACATCGTCGGCGTCTTCGGCATCGCCAAGGACGTGACGGACCGCCGGCGCCTCGAGCGCCAGCTCGGCCACCAGGCCACCCACGATGCCCTCACCGGCCTCCCGAACCGGTTCCAGCTGGAGGTGGCGCTGGAGGCGGCCGCGACCGGTCCCGACCCTGACCGGACCCTCCTGTTCATCGACCTCGACCGCTTCAAGGTCGTGAACGACTCCCTCGGCCACCGCACGGGCGACGAGGTGCTCGTCGTCGCCGTCGAGCGGCTCCAGCACAGCGTGCGGTCCACCGACCTGCTCGCCCGCTGGGCCGGCGACGAGTTCTGCGTGCTGCTCGCCCCTGGCACGACGCCGGAGACCGCCCTCACCATCGCGGGTCGCCTGCGCAGCGTGCTCGCCCAGCCGTTCCACGTCGCCGACCGCGAGGTCCGACTGTCGGCTTCCATCGGCGTCGCCCGTTCCGACGGGGGCGACGGCGAGCGCCTCGTGCAGATCGCCGACCAGGCCATGTACGCGGCGAAGCGCGCCGGACGAGATCGCATCTCGGTGTACGTGCCGGGCGCGGAGCGCACGGGGGCGACCCAGCTCGACCTGGAGGTCGAGCTGCGCCGCGCCATCGACGGCCGGAGCCTCGTCGTGCACTACCAGCCGATCGTCGAGTCGATGACGGGCCGCATCGTCGGGCTCGAGTCGCTCGTCCGCTGGCCCCGCGCCGACGGCACGCTGCGACCGCCCGCCGACTTCGTCCCGCTCGCCGAGGAGTGCGGCCTGATCCGCCCGCTCACCAGGTTCGTCCTGGAGGAGGTGTGCTGCCAGCTGGCCTCGTGGGACCGCGAGCTGGGGACGCCACGGGCGCTGCAGGCCTGGGTGAACGTCAGCGTGTCGGATCTGGAGGCCCCCGAGTTCGCCGACGACGTGGTGGCGTCGGCGACGCGAGCAGGCATCACCCCCGACCGCCTCGTGCTCGAGGTGACCGAGACCATGCTGATGCGCGACGCCGACCAGGTCGACCGCACGGTGTCCGCGCTGCGCCACGCCGGCATCAGCCTCGCCATCGACGACTTCGGCACCGGCTACTCCTCGATGAGCCAGCTGCACCGGCTCGACGTGACCGCGTGCAAGATCGACCGCGGCTTCGTGGCGGGTGCGTCGAGGCACCCCCGTGACGCCGCGATCCTGCGGGCCCTGGTCGACGTCGGCACCGCGTTCGGGTTCCCCGTCGTGGCCGAGGGCGTGGAGTGCCCGGACGAGTTGGCCGCGGTGCAGGCGAGCGGCTGTCCCCTCGTGCAGGGGTTCCTGCTGGCCGTCCCGGCACCACCCGAGGAGCTGACCGAGGTGCTGGTGACCGGCTCGGTGGCCCTGCCGGGAGCAGTACCTTCTGGCCGATGATGGCCAGGATCCGCCCGACCCACCCGAGGCTCGACCCGCTCCGCGACGACGAGATCGACGACGAGACCCGCGCGATCGTGCCGGCGGGTTCGCTCAACATCTTCCGCACGCTGGCCCGCCACCCGAAGCTGCTGAAGCGGTGGCTGGTGTTCGGGAACCACGTGCTGGCCAAGAGCACGCTGCCCGAGCGCGAGCGCGAGCTGGCCATCCTCCGCGTGGGATGGCGGTGCGGTGCCGAGTACGAGTTCGGCCAGCACACCGTGATCGCCCGCCGCTGCGGCATCACCGACGACGAGATCGTCGCCCTCACCCGGGAGCTCGCCGACGGCGGGTGGAGCGAGGGCGACCGCACGCTGCTCGTCGCGGTCGACGAGCTCCACGACGACCAGTGCATCACCGACCAGACCTGGGCTGCGCTGGCCCAGCGGTGGAGCGACCAGCAGCTGCTCGACCTGATCTTCACCGTCGGCCAGTACACGTTGGTCTCGATGGCACTGAACAGCGCCGGCGTGCCGCTCGACGACGGCGTCCCCGGCTTCCCCGACCGTGGCTGAGCCGGGCCGAGACGTCCCTGGGGGCCGGCTCGCCGGCAAGGTCGCCCTCGTCGTCGGCGGCGGGCAGACGCAGGGTGCGACCACCGGCAACGGGCGGGCCATCTCGTGCCGGTTCGCCGCCGAGGGCGCGTCCGTGGTCGTGGCCGACCGGGTGCTGGCCCGGGCCGAGGAGACGGTGGCGATCATCGAGGCCGACGGTGGCCGCGCGATCGCCATCGAGGGCGACATCACCTCGAGCGACGACTGCGCCGCCATGGTGGCAGCGACCGTCGAGGCCCACGGCCGCATGGACGTGGTCGTGGACAACGTCGGCATCGGCGGCGGCGACGGTGGCCCCGTGAGCCTCGAGGAGCACGTCTGGGACCGCATCCAGTCGGTGAACGTGAAGGGGGCGTACCTGCTCTGCAAGCACGTCCTGCCGGTGCTGCGCGAGCAGGGCTCCGGGTCCATCGTGCTCGTGTCGTCGGTGGCCGCCGTCTGCTCCACCGGGATGCTGGCCTACACGACCTCGAAGGCGGCGCTGAACGCGCTGTGCCACGAGGTCGCGATGGGCAACGCCGGCCGGGGCATCCGCTGCAACGCGGTGATGCCCGGGCTGATGGACACGCCCATGGCCGTCGACGCCCTCGCCGGCGCGCTCGGCGTCGACCGGGCGGTCGTGTCGGAGCGGCGCGACGCCATGGTCCCCCTCGGCGGCCAGCAGGGCACCGCGGACGACGTGGCCAACGCCGTGCTGTTCCTCGCCTCCGACGAGGCCCGCTTCGTCACCGCCGCCGTCCTCCCGGTCGACGGCGGCCAGTCCGCCCGCATCGGCTAGGTCTTTCTGGCCTACATCCGACCCGCCTGGCGGGGGTGGATGTAGGCCAGAACGGGGTCAGGCGTAGCGCTCGCCCCCGGCCAGGCCGGTGGCGCCCGCGTCGATGACACGGGCGGCGACCGCGATGGCCTGGTCCACGTCGGCGTCGGTGACGTCGAGGTGGGTGCAGAGGCGGTTGCGGTCGCCGATGGTGCTGATCTCCACCCCGTGCTCGCCCATCGCGGCGGCGAAGGAGGCGGCGTCGAGGCCGACGGGGCGGGGATCGACGTAGACCAGGTTGGTCTCGGGTGCCGTCACCGCCAGACCGAGGTCGGTGAGGCCCTCGGCCAGGCGGGCGGCGTTCGCATGGTCGTCGGCGAGGCGGTCGACGTGGTGCTCGAGCGCGTGCAGGCACCCGGCGGCGACGATGCCGGCCTGGCGCATCGCCCCGCCGAAGCGGTGCTTGAGCAGCCACGCCTGCTCCATCACGTCGGCCGGCCCGGCGAGCACGGCACCGGTCGGGGCACCGAGACCCTTGGTGAAGTCGACCCAGATGGTGTCGACCGGCTCGGCCCAGTCGGCGGCCGGGACGCCGGAGGCGACGACGGCGTTCATGAGCCGGGCGCCGTCCGTGTGCACGGCCACGTCCTGCTGGTGGGCGAGGGCGGCCACGGCCCGGTACTGCTCGAGCGGCCACACCGTGCCGCCCGCGAAGTTGTGGGTCTGCTCGAGGCACACGAGCCGGGTCGGCGGGACGTACTGGTTGCCGGGCGTGAGGACCTGGGCGAGCTGGTCGGGGGTGAACACGCCGCGCTCGCCGCGGATCGTCTCGATCACGCAGCCGTTCACGGCGGCGGCCCCGGAGGTCTCCGAGCGCAGGACGTGCCCGCTGTGCTCGAGCACGATGGAGTCGCCGTGCCGCGTGTGGGCGCCGATCGCCACCAGGTTGCACATGGTGCCGGTGGGGAAGAACAGCGCCCGTTCCTTGCCGAGCAGCTCGGCCATGCGGTCCTGGAGGCGGTTGACCGTCGGGTCCGCCTTGCGCTGCTCGTCGCCGCACTCGGCGGCGGCCATGGCGGTGCGCATCGCCTCCGTGGGCCGGGTCTGGGTGTCGGAGAAGAGGTTGATGGATCGACCGGTCACCCCGGCAGCCTGCCAGGGACCGGGGCTAGGACGTGAAGGGGGTGAGCCGGACGCGCAGCGACGTCGCCTGCACGACCCGTCCGTCCTCGGGGGAGCGGACCCGGTAGACGAGCACGCCCGCGGTCGGCTCCGAGGGCGAGGTGAACTCGACGGTTCCGGTGAACGGCCCGGCCGGGGGCACGCCACTGCCGGTGACGACGCCCTGGCCGAGCGGGCTCGGATCGCCCTGGGCCAGCACGACGACCTCGACGGTGCCCTCGAAGGCGAGGGCCTCCCCGGTCGTCTCGAACGGGGTGGCGAGCGACGTGCCGGGGCCGGGTGCGGTGACCACGACGTCCTGGGTCTCGGACCCGATGACGTACCAGGCGCCGTCCTCGCGCTGCTCGAGGGACACCAGCGTCGTCGGCCCGTCCTCGCGGTCCTGGATGGCGACCTCGGCCGCGCCCTCGCCCGTGGTGGTGGGGCCGCCGAGCACCAGCTCGGTGAAGCCGAGGACGTCGGTGGCGTAGGCCCGCGCCGCGGCCGGTGGCGCCTCGAAGCTGCGGCTGTCGGTGGGCGACGGGAACGCGACGCTGAACGGGTCGGTGGCGGGCGTGAACGGCTCCGTCGTGGTGGTCTGGGGTGGTTCGGTCGTCGTCGTGGTCGTCTCCTCCGGCGCCGAGGTCGACGTGGTGGTGTCGGTGGCGACGTCGGTGTCGTCGTCGTCGTTCGCGGCCACGATGAGGAGGGCGACCACGAGCAGGGTGGCGACGGCGGACACGCCGGCGATCGTCCAGCGCTGGGCGTCGGTGAGTGGGGTACGGGCCATGAGTCGCTCCTCGATGCGATCGAGCCCGTCGGGCTCGGGGTGGATGGTCTCGGCGCGGGCGTCGAGCGCCCGGCGCAGTCGTTCGGTGGTGTCTCGCTCGTCGGTCACGGTGCCTCCAGGATCCGGGCGAGGGCGGCGATCCCGCGGTGGGCGTGGGTCTTGACCGAGCCGGCCGAGATGCCGAGGGCGGTGGCGATCTCGGCCTCGGACAGGTCGGCCCAGTAGCGCAGCACCAGGACCTCGCGCTGGCGCCCGCTCAGCTCGTCCAGCGCGGCGAGCACCCGGCGGGCATCCTCGTCGAGCAGCACGGCCTGGTCGGCGCCCGGGGCGACGCGGTCGCGCTGGACGCTGCGGAGGTGGTTCCGGCGCACCCGGCGCTTGCGCAGCGCGGACCGGGCGTTGTTGACCACGGCGGTGCGCAGGTAGGCCTCCGGGTCCTCCACGCCGGCGGGTCCCCGCCGGGCGAGCGCGACGTAGGCGTCCTGCACCGCCTCCTCGGCGCTGCCCTGGTCGTCCACCAGCAGGGTGGCCAGGCGCACGAGGTCGCGGTGGTGTGCCCGGTGCAGCGCCACGAGCCAGGGTTCGGCCCGCCGCAGGGGAGGTGCCATGGCGGCCATCATCACCTCCGAGGACGCCCGAGGAGCGGATGGGTTGACACCGGCCGGCGGATTCCTGTCGGCGGTCCGCACGTACCGTGCCGGCCGTGGAGCTGCTGCGAGGGGGGTGCGTCGTCTGCCGGAGCCGGGGCCCGGCCCTCTGCGCGCCGTGCCTGCGGCGCACCGAGCCGCCCCCGTCCACCCGCATGCGCGACCTCGGCCGGGTGCACGCGCTCTTCGCCTACGAGGGGCACGGGGCTCGCATCGTCCAGGCCCTGAAGTACCGGGACGGTCGCCGGCTGGTGGCGCCCCTCGCCGACGAGCTCGCCCGGCGGTGGGCCGAGGTCGCGCCGGCTGCGCCCGGCCTCGCCGTCACCTGGGTGCCGACCTCGGGCGGGCGGCGGCGCGACCGTGGCTTCGACCAGTCCGAGCTGCTCGCCCGGGCCCTCGCCCGCCGGCTCGGGGCATCCGCTCGGCCGTTGCTGCGCCGCCGCCCGGGGCCCGCCCAGACGGGCCTCGACCGCGCCGGCCGGGAGGCCGCCGCGGGCTACCTCGCCACCGCCCGGACGGGTGGCCCGGTGCTGCTCCTCGACGACGTCTGCACCACCGGTGCCACGCTGCGTGCCGCATCTGCCGCCCTCGCCGGGGCCGGGTCACCCCCGATCGGGCACCTGGTGCTGGCCCGGACGCCCTGACCCGACCGGGCCCTCCTGCCCACCCG
>DMTU01000123.1:8245-8392 GCA_003476595.1 Acidimicrobiaceae bacterium
GGGCCCTCCTGCCCACCCGGACGGGCGGAGTCGGTACCATGCGCCGCCTAGCACGTTCGGAGGATCAGTCATGGGTGAATGGGATGGGGACGACCCGGCGAGCGATGACATCCGGGTGATGATCTGCGATGACCACGCGCTGTTCCG
>DMTU01000123.1:8619-9712 GCA_003476595.1 Acidimicrobiaceae bacterium
GTCGACGGCATCGAGGCCACCCGCCGCATCGCGGACAAGGTCCCCACCGCCAAGATCCTCATGCTCACCGTGAGCGACGAGGAGGAGGACCTCTACGAGGCGATCAAGGCCGGCGCCACCGGCTACCTGCTCAAGGAGGTCTCCATCGAGGAGGTCGCTCCCGCCGCCCGGGCCGTCGTCGCCGGCCAGAGCCTGATCAGCCCGTCGATGGCCTCCAAGCTGCTCGGCGAGTTCTCCAACCTGGCCAAGCGGGCCGAGGAGCGCAGCTCCGTGCCCACGCCCCGGCTCACCGAGCGCGAGCTCGAGGTCCTCCGCCTCGTGGCCCAGGGCAAGTCCAACCGGGAGATCGCCGGCGACCTGTACATCTCGGAGAACACGGTCAAGAACCACGTGCGCAACATCCTCGAGAAGCTGCACCTGCACACGCGCATGGAGGCGGTCATGTACGCCGTGCGCGAGAAGCTGCTCGAGATCCCCGGGACCTGAGCGGTCCGGCCGCCTACCCGCCGGCGGCGGCCACGACGAGGTCCCGGTAGACCTCCTGGCCCCGGCGGGTGAGGTGCACCCCGTCCTCGACGAGCAGGCCCGGCTCGCTGGCCGAGGCCAGGTTCCAGTCGGCGAGCACCACGTTGGGGTGGGCGTGCACGACCCGCAGGATCTCGTCGTTCACCTGCCCCTCCCACCGGCGGGGCACCCGGACCGACACGAGCACGAGCCGGCGCTCCGGCCCGACCGCGGCGACCATCCGGTCGAGCGCACCCGGCGGGGCGACCCCGTTGTTTCCGAGGTGCACCACGACCACGGGGGTCAGGCGGCCCTCGGCGGCGAAGGCCTCGATGGCGGCCACGCCCTCGTCGAACTGGCGGGCCTCGATGGCGTCGATCTGCACGGTGTGGCCCCAGTGGGCCTGCAGGGCCGGGGCCGCGCCGAGGGTGACCGACTCGCCGATGACGGTGACCGGGTAGAACGCGGAGACCGGCAGCTCCGGCGGCGGGGGCGGAGGCGGTGCGGCCTCGGTCGGGGCGGGTGCGGTCGGCGCGGGTGCCGGGACCGAGCTCGGTGGCGCCTCGGGCGGTGCGGTGTCGGCGGGTGC
>DMTU01000123.1:9894-16039 GCA_003476595.1 Acidimicrobiaceae bacterium
GTCGAGGGGGTCGGCGGGGCCGGGGGCAGCGTGATGGCCGACGGCTGGTCGGCGACGGTGCCCACCGCGACCTCGCGACCCGGGTCGGCAGGCGCGGCGATGACCGCGACGGCGAGCACGAGGCCGGCGAGGGCGGCGATGCCCACGGCCCGACGGCGCCGCAGCAGGGCCGCCGGCGTCGGCAGGCTCGCCCCGCGGAGCCACCGCTGGAGTGTGCCGTCGCGCACCGGCTTCTCGACGAAGCGGTACGAGGCCTCGGCGAGCAGCGCGATCAGGGCCAGGCGGGCGCCGAGCGCGGCGGGTCCGGTGAGCCCCCAGTCGACCCCCGGTCGGGTGAAGACGATGACCGGCCAGTGCCACAGGTACACCGAGTACGACCGGCGGCCGAGCGCCTGCAGGGGGCCGCTGCCGACCGAGCGCTCGAGCCGCGATGCCGGGTGGGTGACGGCGATGATGACCACGAGGGTCGCCACGTCGACCAGGAGGAAGCCCCACGGGTAGGTCCAGGCATCGAACTCGCTGCGGGTGGCGTGCTGCCACGCGAGGAGCACCAGCGCGGCGACGCCGGCGCCCTCGATAACTCGCCGGGCGCCGGGCCCCACGTCGCCCCGGGCCCGCTGCGGTCGCCAGGCGAAGGCGAGCAGGGCGCCGGACAGGATGCCGAACAGGCGGGTGTCGGTGCCGTAGTAGGCCCGCTCGGGGGCGGTGATGTCCGCGGTGGCCGCCATGAGGACGACCGAGACGGCGATCGCCACGGCCACGGCCACGACGGTGCGCCGTCGTCCGAGGCGGCGCAGGCCCAGGGGGAGGAGCAGCGGCCAGAGCAGGTAGAACTGCTCCTCGATCGCGAGCGACCACAGGTGGCGCAGCGGCGAGGGGCGGCCGAAGGCCTCGAAGTACGGCTGCTCGGTGAAGACGGCGTGCCAGTTCTGGACGTAGAGGAGGCTGGCGATCCCGTCGCCCCGGAAGCGGTGCAGCTCGCCGACGGGCAGGACCAGCGCGGCGTAGGTGAACACCAGGCCGACGAGCACGAACACCGCCGGCAGCAGGCGGCGCGCCCGGCGACGCCAGAAGGCGAGCAGGTCGATGGTGCCGTGCTCCCGGTGCTCGGCCAGCAGCAGGCTCGTGATGAGGAAGCCGGAGACGACGAAGAAGACCTCGACGCCGAGGTACCCGCCGGCCGCCCAGCCCGCGTCCAGGTGGTAGGCGAGCACGGCCACGACCGCCAGGGCGCGCAGGCCGTCGATGCCCGGCAGGTAGCCGACGCCACGACCGAGGGAGGGCCCGTAGGCCGGCGGCGGCTCGTCGATGCGGAGGGGCCACCGGCGGTCCTCGGGCGCGGCGCGGGGGTCGGCGAGGTCGGTCATGGCGTGCAGTCGCAGCGGACGTGGGCGGCGACGAGCTCGGCCAAGGCGGCCTGCCCCTCGTCGCCGGGGTGGACGATGTCGACGAGCCAGTCCTGGCCCTCGCTGGCCGCGAACCAGTCGATGACCCCGGCCCGTGGATCCCGTTCGGCGAGCTCGACCAGCAGCCGGTTGTTGGGGTCCTGCCAGGCGCGGGCGTCGACGCGGGTGGTGACCCACCACACCCGCGCCAGCGGGCCGAGGGCGTCCATGGCCCGGGTCAGGTCGTCGGCGCGCAGCGCCGCGTTGTTGGCGATGACCACGACCGCGGCAGCGGTGGCCGGGTCGTCGACCAGCTCGGTCGCTGGGACGAGGTCGTCGAGGCCGCTCGCGACCTCGGTGCTGGCCGGGACCCCTCCGCAGGGCCCGGTGAAGCCGGCGTCGAGGCGTCGGCAGTCGACGGCGTCCACGACGAGCGGGGCGTCGAGCTCGGCCGCGAGGTCGTCGGCGATCAGCAGCGCGACCGAGTCGCCGTAGAGCAGGACCTCGTGGGGCACCGCCTCCGGGCTGGGATCCTCCGGCGCCGGCACCTCGGCGCGGAGGGACCCGTCGACGGGGACGGGCACGCGGCGCACGACCGAGGTCGTGGTCGTGGCCGTCGGTCCGTCGGGGGCCGCGACCTCGGCACCCGTGGCGCAGGACGCGACGAGACCGGCGGTCAGCACGGCCCAGAGGAGGGGGAGGACCCCAGGGCTCCGGCGTCCGGGACCTCGGCGCGAGGGGGGAGCGGCCACCGCTCCGATCGTACCGAGGCGGTCGCGGGCGTCCCGGGATGTCTCGCGCGCCCGCAGGGAGGAGTTCGGGCGGTTCGTGGCCAATGTCACCACATGCGCTCCCTCCGTCGCCGCCCCGTCACCGCACTCGCCACCTTCGCTCTCGCCGCCGCCGGGCTCGCGCTCGCCGCGGCGCCGGGCGCGCAGGCCCAGACCACCTGGGCATCGCCCGCCGACGCGACGATCACGCCCGGGGTGCAGATGTTCACCGAGGGCGCCCAGTGCACGGCGAACTTCATCTTCGAAGACGTCAGCAGCGGCGCGACCTTCATCGGCTACGCCGCCCACTGCGCAGGCGACGGCGGGGCGGCCACCGACACCGACGGCTGCGTCGCCCCCAGCCTCGCGCCGGGCCACCCGGTGGAGATCGCCGGCGCCGACCACCCCGGCGAGCTCGCCTACTCGTCCTGGCACACGATGCAGTCCGTCGGCGAGCAGGACCCCGACACCTGCCTGTACAACGACTTCGCCCTCGTGGAGATCCACCCCGACGACGTGGCCAAGGTCAACCCGTCGGTGCCCCACTGGGGCGGGCCGACCAGCCTCGGAACCGACGGTCCCGCCGCCGGCACCACCGTCCACAGCTACGGCAACTCCAGCCTGCGGTTCGGCATCACGCTGCTGTCGCCCAAGACCGGTCTGAGCCTCGGCACCGCCGGGAGCGGCTGGACGCACCAGACCTACACCCTCACCCCCGGCATCCCGGGCGACTCCGGCTCCGGCCTGCTCGACGCGGACGGTCGTGCCGTCGGGGTGCTCTCCACCCTGGCCCTCGCCCCGCTGGCCGGCTCCAACAACTACTCCGACCTGGCCTCGGCCCTCGACTACCTCCGGGCCCACACCGGCCGCGACATCGCCCTGGTCGAGGGCGACGTCGCCTTCGACGGCGCCCAGCTGCCCCTCGGTCTCGGTCTCTAGGGCCCACCTCGCGGCCTCGGTGCGCTGACAGCGCGCCGATACACTCGCCAACCGCATGGGCATCCTCGATCGCGTCCTCAAAACCGGTGAAGGCAAGCGGCTGCGGGCGCTGCAGGGCCTGGTGCCCGAGATCAACGCGCTCGAGCCGACGTACCAGGCGATGTCGGACGACGAGCTCAAGCACCAGACGGTGCTGTTCCGGGAGCGGCTCGAGGCCGGCGAGGACCTCGACGACATCATGCTCGAGGCCTTCGCGGTCTGCCGCGAGGCGGCGACCCGGGTGCTCGGCCAGCGCCACTTCGACGTCCAGCTGATGGGCGGCGCCGCCCTGCACTTCGGCTGGGTGGCCGAGATGAAGACCGGTGAGGGCAAGACCCTGACCTCGACGCTGCCGCTCTACCTCAACGGGCTGTCCGGCAAGGGCACCCACATCATCACGGTCAACGAGTACCTGGCCACGTTCCAGTCCGAGTGGATGGGCCGCCTGTTCACGTGGCTCGGCCTGTCCGTGGGCCTCATCGTGCCCGGCAACCGCGACGCCGACTTCAAGCGCGAGCAGTACGCCGCCGACATCACCTACGGCATCAACAACGAGTTCGGCTTCGACTACCTGCGCGACAACATGGCGATGAGCCGCGAGCGCCAGGTCCAGCGGGGCTTCAACTACGCCATCGTGGACGAGGTCGACTCGATCCTCATCGACGAGGCCCGCACGCCGCTCATCATCTCGGGTCGCCTCGAGGACGCCGCCAAGCTCTACACGCAGTTCGCCGCCGTCGTGCGCGCGCTGCGCCGGGACGAGCACTACGAGGTCGACGAGGAGAAGCGCCTCGTCGTGCCCACCGAGGAGGGCATCGAGAAGGTCGAGCAGGCCCTCGGCGTCGACAACCTGTACGACGGCGTCGCCCAGAACCTCGTCCACCAGTTCCAGGTCGCGCTCCGGGCCAAGGAGCTGTTCCGCCGGGACAAGGACTACATCGTCGTCGACGGCGAGGTGAAGATCGTCGACGAGTTCACCGGTCGCGTGCTCGACGGTCGCCGCTGGTCCGAGGGCCTCCACCAGGCGGTCGAGGCCAAGGAGGGGGTGCCGATCAAGGAGGAGAACCAGACCCTCGCGACGATCACCCTCCAGAACTACTTCCGGATGTACGACAAGCTCGCCGGCATGACGGGCACCGCCGTCACCGAGGCTGCCGAGCTCGCCGGCACGTACGGCCTGCAGGTCGTCCCGATCCCCACCAACAAGCCGCTCATCCGCGCCGACGAGGGCGATCTCATCTACAAGACGCTCGACGGCAAGCTGCAGGCCGTCGCCGACGACGTGGAGGCCCGGTACAAGTCCGGCCAGCCCGTGCTCGTCGGCACCGCGTCGGTGGCCACGTCCGAGCTGGTCAGCCGCACCCTCGACAAGCGTGGCGTGAAGCACCAGGTGCTCAACGCCAAGCCCGAGCGCCAGTTCCGTGAGGCCGACATCGTCGCCCAGGCCGGCCGGCTCAACACGGTCACGGTCGCCACCAACATGGCCGGCCGTGGCGTGGACATCCTCCTCGGCGGCAACCCCGAGCTGCTCGCCAAGCAGGAGCTCCACAACGACGGCCTCGACGCCGACGACCCCGAGCACGCCGAGCTCCTGGCCGAGACCATCGCCAAGTACGAGCCCCAGTGCCACTCCGAGGGCGCCAAGGTCATCGAGCTCGGGGGCCTCTACGTGCTCGGCACCGAGCGCCACGACTCCCGCCGCATCGACGACCAGCTCCGTGGTCGCGCCGGCCGCCAGGGCGATCCCGGCGAGAGCCGCTTCTACCTGTCCCTCGAGGACGACCTGATGCGCCTGTTCGCCACCGGCGCGGTGAACTGGGTGATGGGCAAGGCCCTCCCCGACGACGTGCCCCTCGAGGCCAAGATGGTCACCAAGGCCATCGAGCGGGCCCAGCAGACCGTCGAGCAGCGCAACGCCGAGATCCGCAAGAACGTCCTCAAGTACGACGAGGTCCTCAACAGCCAGCGCAAGGTCATCTACGAGCTGCGCGACCAGATCCTCGACAAGACCGATCTGCGGGCCAAGATCCACGAGAAGTACCTGCCCGAGGCGGTCGAGTCCCTCGTGGCCACCTACTGCGTCGCCGACTTCAGCGAGGAGTGGGACCTGGAGGGCCTCGTCGCCGCAGCCGGCGAGTACTGGCCGAGCGAGGTCACCGTCGACCAGCTCGCCGCCCTGAGCACCTCCGACGAGGTCTACGAGGTCCTCGTCGACGAGGCCATCTCCCGCTACGAGGCCCGCGAGGCCGAGCTCGGCGACGACACCATGCGCCAGGTCGAGCGCCAGGTCATGCTGCGCATCATCGACACGGCGTGGCGCGAGCACCTCCGTGAGATGGACTACCTGCAGGAGGGAATCAACCTCCGGGCCATGGGCCAGCGCGACCCGCTCACCGAGTGGCAGCGCGAGGGCTACGAGATGTTCGAGGCCATGATCGCCCGCATCGAGCGCGACCTGGTCCGCTACGTCATGCACGTCCAGGTCAAGGCGCCGGGGGAGTCCGAGCAGCCCCAGCAGCCCGCCGCACCGGCCGTGGGGATGCGGTTCCAGACGTCAGACCAGAAGGCGCCGGCCGCCCCGCTGCCCGACGACGAGCCGGCCGTGTCCAACATGCAGACCTCGGGCCCGGCCGACCCCTCCAGCCAGTCCGGCGGCCTCTCCACGCTCGCCCGCACCCGGGCCCAGGTGGAGGGTGCCCCCAAGCAGGTGGACGAGGCCGCGGCGGCGTCGCACACCCCGGTGGTCAAGTCCGACTGGGACAAGACGCCACGCAACGCGCCCTGCCCCTGTGGCAGCGGCAAGAAGTTCAAGCTCTGCCACGGGCAGGCGTGACCTGCTGCTCGCCGTCACCGACGGCGAGCACCTCGGCGAAGCCCTCGGTCAGGCAGGCGACGAACCGGTCCCCGTCGGTGATCGCCGCGGCGTCCATGTTGACGCCGATGCAGCACGTGCCCCGGTAGGAGAGCAGCGTGATGTTCACCGCCGAGCCGCCGGTGGGGCCGCAGGGGTAG
>DMTU01000292.1:0-388 GCA_003476595.1 Acidimicrobiaceae bacterium
CCATCGGCACCGAGTTCGAGGTGAAGGTGGCGAACTTCTGCGGCCGGGTCCTCGGCCCCCACGCCACCCTCGCCGACGAGGGCCTGCGCCGCCGGGTCGCCCGCAACATCTGCTACGCCCCGGGCTACATCATCATGGGCGGCACCGTGGAGATCCTGCGCAACATCCTCGGCGAGCGGGTGTTGGGGCTGCCGCGCTAGAGGCGGCGGACGAGGGGGACGTCGTCGGCGGCGACGTCGGCCAGCGTGGCCCGCACCTCGATGACGTCGGCGCCGTCGGCGCGGACGATGACCGGATCGCACGTGAGCTCGGTGACCTCCGGCGCGGAGTCGACGATGGCGCACAGGCGCCGCACGAGGTCCACCACGTGGCGGCGGCTGTCGTCGTC
>DMTU01000292.1:545-4500 GCA_003476595.1 Acidimicrobiaceae bacterium
CGTGGCGGCGGCTGTCGTCGTCGAGCACCTCGTGCAGCCCGGACTCGGTGACGAGCTCGTCCGCGCCCCGGTCGGTGAGGGGCAGCACCCGACGGGGTGAGGGGGCGAAGCGACCCGCACCGCCGCCCGGGCCCAGGCGCACGACCGGACCGACGACGGGGTGGGTGGCGACGCTGATGCGGACGTCGACGCCCGACTCGACCATCTCCTGCACCACCATCGGCCAGGCATCGTCGCCCATGCCCTCGACGATGGCGGTGGCGGCGGCCAGCACGTCGTCGTGGTCGTGGAGGTCGAGGGCCACGCCCCGGCGCTGGGTGGTGGCGCCCACGTCGTGGGCCTCGGCCTTCAGGGCGACGCGCCCGCTGACCTCGAGGGTCTCGAGATCGGCCGGGCTGCGCACGACCGTGACCGGCACGACCTCGATGCCGCCGGCGCGCAGGAGCCCTCGGGCCGCGTCCGGCTCGAGCTCGATCCGCTCGTCGTCGGCGAGCAGGCGCTCGACCAGGGTCACGACCTCGTCCTCCGTCGGGCAGGCCAGCACCTCGCCGGACAGCTCGGCTGAGCGCCACACCCCGTAGCGCGCCACCCAACCGAGCGCGTAGGCCGCGTCGTCGGGGAAGGCGAACATCGGCACGCCGCCGTCGGTGACCGTGGTCCGCTGCCCGTAGATGCAGGACACGACGGTGCTGGCCGGGTGCTCGGCGACCGCCTGGTCGAGGGCAGCCGCGACCTCGTCGGGCTCGTCGGGGTCGTAGGGCGCGTGCACCACGAGGGCGACGTCGACCTCCGGGTCCACGAGCACCGCGTCGAGCACGGCGCGGTAGTCCGCCGGCGAGGCGTCGAAGGGCAGGTCGACCGGGTTGGTGGTGCGACGGCCGTGGAGGCGGACGTCGTCGATGGCGGCCAGCGTCTGCTCGGACAGCGTCACCATCCGCAGCCCGGCGTTGACGCAGGCGTCGGCGGCCATGGACGCGCTGCCGCCGCTGTTGCCGATGACCACGACGCCGTTGCCCGCCGGCACGGGCTGGTTCTCGGCCACGATCGCTGCGTTCAGCAGCGAGGTGACCGTGGGGACGCGGACCACGCCGGTCTGGCGGAGCAGGGCGTCGATGGTGGCGTCGTCCAGCCAGTCCTCGGCCTGCTCCTGGTCGATCAGCGCATCCATCACCGCGCCGGTGCGCACGGCGAACACCGGCTTGCTGGCGGCGACCTGGCGGACGTTGCGGCCGAACCGGCGGGGGTTGCCGAAGGACTCGAGGTAGAGCAGCACCACGTCGGTGCGGTCGTCGTCGAGCCAGTACAGGAGCATGTCGTTGCCCGACAGGTCGGCCTTGTTGCCGACCGCGACGAAGCTCGAGATGCCGAGGCCGGCGTCGCGGGCGTGGCCCAGGATCACCGCGCCGAGCGTGCCGGACTGGCTGAGCAGGCCGACCCGGCCCGGCTTGGGCACGATGCCCGCGAAGGTGGCCTGGAAGCGGATGTCGGGGTCGGTGTTGATGACGCCCAGGCAGTTGGGGCCGAGGATGCGCACGCCGAACCGCCGGGCCGTGGCCAGCAGCTCCTCCTGGCGGGCCTTGCCCTCCGGCCCGGTCTCGGCGAAGCCGGCCGAGATCACGATGGCCGCCGCGACCCGGGCCCGGCCGCAGTCCTCGATGACCTGGTTCGCCTCGGCGGCAGGAACGCACACGACGGCGACATCGATCTCGTCGGGCAGCTCGGTCACGCTGCGGAACGCCTTCACGCCGGCGACGGCGGAGGCCTCGGGGTGGACCGGGTACACCGGGCCGCGGAACGGACCGCCCAGCAGGCTGCGCAGCACCCGGTGCCCGATGCTGCGCGGGTTCCGGCCGGCACCGACCACGGCCACGGCGCGGGGTTCGAGCAGGCGGACCACCGACTGGCGCTCCGCCCGGCGGGCCCGCTCGGCCATGGCCTGGGCCGCCTCCTCGCTC
Source organism: Acidimicrobiaceae bacterium (assembly GCA_003476595.1). GTDB lineage: Bacteria > Actinomycetota > Acidimicrobiia > Acidimicrobiales > Salinilacustritrichaceae > Salinilacustrithrix. Next base: position 2,501 of record DMTU01000292.1, read on the forward strand.
GGCTCGATGTCGAAGGTGACCTCGATGACCCCGTCGGAGAACGCGCTCGACGCGCCGTAGCCGGCGGCCTGGAACACCCGCACCATGCGCCGGTTCGACGGCAGCACGGTGGCCTCGAACCGGCTGATGCCGATCTCGCGGCCGTAGGCGGCCAGGTACTCGAGCAGCAGGGTCGCGATGCCCTTGCCGCCCATCTGGTCGTCGGTGAAGAACGCGACCTCGGCGACCGGGCGGTCCGGGTAGCGGTCGTAGCGGGCCACCCCGAGGATCTCGTCGTCGCGGGCCGCCACGAACGCCATCCGATCGATGCCGTCGACCGTGGTCAGGTGGCGGATGTCGTCGTCGGACAGGTTCGGCCGCGGGCTGAAGTAGCGGAAGTACACCGACTCGCGGGACTGGCGCCCGTGGAAGGCGACCAGCGCGTCGCCGTCGGAGGGGTCGATCGGTCGCACGTGCACCGTGGACCCGTCGGCCAGGACCACATCCTGGCCCCATCGCTCCCGGTCGATCGTGCCCTGTGCCACGGGCCCAGCGTACGACGGCGTCCGGCGACGGCTGCGTCGACCCCACCGGTAGCGTCGGTGCGATGCGTCGCCGGTCGCTGCCGCTCCTGCTCGCCGTGGCCCTCCTGGCCGCGTCGTGCAGCGAGTCCGACCTGGTGCTGCGGGACGACCGTCTGGTCCGCCCCGAGCCGGAGGTCCCTCCGGGCGAGGTGCTCACCGACCCGGACGAGGTCACGGAGCTGGCCCTCGAGGATCTGCGGACCTACTGGGCCGGGACCATGGTCGAGGTCTACGACGTCGAGTTCCGCCCCCTGACCGGGGGCTACGTCCCGTACGGCCCGCGCTCCCCCCTCCCGGCCTGCGGTCCAGACCCGGTGACCTACGACCAGATCGCAGAAAACGCGCTGTACTGCCCGGCCGAGGACCTCATCGCCTGGGACCGGGAGAACCTGGTCCCCGAGCTGCAGGAGCGCTTCGGCTCCCTCACGGTCGGGCTGGTGATGGCCCACGAGTTCGCCCACGCCGTGCAGGCCCGGGCCGGGGTGCGAGGCGCCACCGTCACCCTCGAGCTCCAGGCCGATTGCTTCGCCGGCGCCTGGGTCGACGACGTGGACGACCGGATCCCGACGTTCCACACGGGCGCCGACGCCCTGGACTCCGCCGTGGGCGGGCTGCTCGAGCTGCGCGACACCCTGGGCGTCCCCGGCTACGACTCCAGCGCCCACGGCTCCGGGTTCGACCGGGTCAGCGCCTTCCAGCAGGGCTACGAGGAGGGCCCGGCCGCGTGCGCCACGTACGCCGACGAGCCGCCAGCCGTCGTCGCCATCCCCTTCGGCAGCCCGACCGACCAGGCCACCGGCGGCAACCTCCCCCTCGACGAGCTGCTCGACCCGCTCGTGGCCGACCTCGAGTCGTTCTACGCCGCCCTGTTCGCCGAGCAGGACGAGGTCTGGGACCCGGTCGACGGCTTCGAGGTCATCGATCCCGCCGACGGGGCCCTCACCTGCGGTGACGAGGAGATCTCCGGCGAGGAGCTGGAGCTCGCCGCCTTCTACTGCGTCGCCGACGACACCGCGTACATGGACGGCGAGGACCTGCTCCCGGCGCTGGCCGAGATCGGCGACTTCGCGTTCGGCGGCGAGCTGGCCCGCATCTACGCCTTCGCCGCCCAGGACCAGCTGGGCATCGACCCGACCGACGAGGTCGTCGCCGGCCTGCACGCCGACTGCCTCACCGGCACCTTCGCCGCCGCCGAGTTCCTCCGGACGATCCCCGAGCAGCGCCTCGTCCTCTCCCCCGGCGACCTCGACGAGATCATCATCGCCTTCCTCACCTTCGGCGGGGAGGCCGAGGCCAGCGCGTTCGAGCGCACGGCGGCGTTCCGGGCCGGGTTCGTCGAGGGTGCCGATCCCTGCCGGGCCCTGGTGGACTGAGCGGGCCGCTCAGAACCCCCGCTCGGCGCGCGCCGCCCGGCTCTGGCGGACGATGACCGCCCCG
>DMTU01000292.1:4717-8648 GCA_003476595.1 Acidimicrobiaceae bacterium
CCGCCGCGGTCGCCCGCGTCCTCGGGCTCGGAGCCGGAGTTCGGCTGCGGGATGATGTCGCCGCCCTGGGGGACCGTGGTCGTCACCTGCTCGTCGGCCTGGGCCGCAGCCGGCACCGCGGCGCCGGCGAGCGCGCCGAGGGCGAGCACGCTGACGAGGGCGAGGGTGGCGAGGAGGCGGCGCACCACCCCATCGTCACCGACGGGGCACCGGGCGGGCCAGTCCGCAGCGCGGCACCCCGGGCGCGGCTCGGGCCGGCCAGCGGCCGGCCCGAAGACGTGTTCGATGCAGGGACCGGTCAGCGACCGGCCCGGCTCACTTCGCCAGCTTGGGTGCGGGCGACTCGCCGTTCACGACCTTCTTGAAGGTGGCGCCGAGGGTGACCTTGGGGATCTTCTTGGCCTTGGTCTTGATGCTCTCGCCCGTCTGGGGGTTGCGAGCGGTGCCGGCCTTGCGCTTGCCCTGGGAGAACTTCAGGAACCCGGTCCAGGAGATCTCCTCCTTGCCGGCCTTCGTCACCGCGAGCACGACCTCCTCGAAGCCCTTCAGCACGTCGCCGGCGGTCTTCTTGTCGACGCCTGCCTGCTTGGCGACCTGCTCGATGAGCTCGCTCTTGTTCATTTTTCCTCCTGGAGGGGTGTGATGTCGGAGGCGCAGTCTGGCCAACCTCACCCGGCAGGGCGCGGATGCTCCTTGCGTGGCCTGGCGTTCGGGCCTCCGACCCCCTCACCCGAAGGCGAGCTGCACCCCGAGGAACAGGGCGGCGAGGCTCGACAACCCGGCCACCGCGCCGCCGATGGCGAGCACCGCCCTGCTCGCGGACATCGCATGCGTCGCCGCCGACACACCGGACAGCGCCACGATCACCAGCTTCACGAACAGGGTCACCTGCCAGGCCGTGTCCCGGTCCCCGAAGCTGACCTCGAACAGGTTCCACACCCCCGTCACCAGCAGCACGCCGAAGGCGGGCCAGGCGATGCGGTTGAACCGCCGGGCGATCGTGCGGGGCGCGTCCGGGCCGAGAGCCCGCAGGCCGGGCAGCAGGCCGGCCAGGGTCAGCTGACCACCCACCCAGATGGTCGCGGCGAGCACGTGGACGAAGATCCGGACGGTGTCGAGGGTGATCGGCAGCACGCCGGTGAGTCTGACGGACTGATGCTCAAGGGGCGGAACGACGCCGGCCGAGCACGGCGGCGACCAGCAGCACGAGCAGCACACCGCCGACCAGCCAGGCGAGGAGCGGACGCACCGCGAGATCGAGGCCGTCGTCGGGCTCGAACGTGAACGTGTGGGCGCTGACCTGCTGGTCCCCGTCGAGGGCCAGGAACGTGTAGTCGACCTGGTACTCGCCCGCCTCGGTCAGCGGGTCGAAGCGGGCGACGGCCACGTCGTCGGCGAGCATCTCGACCGGCTGCAACCCGGCCACCGGTGCCCCGTCGGGTCCGCTGACGGTGATCTCCGGTGTGGGCACCACCGGGTCCAGGAAGTCGAGCACGACGGAGTCCACCTCGCCGCCGACGGACTCGCCCGGGCCGGGGGTCGCCCGCTGGATCTGGGTGTGGGCGGTCGCCGGGACGGCCAGGGCGACGAGCGCGGCGAGCAGCGCCAGGAGCAGCAGGGGTCGCCGGGTGCGCACCTGCGCATCGTAGGAAGCGGCCCGTCCGGCTCCTAGTTCACCTGGCGCTCCTGGCCCTCCCAGTACGGGGCCCGCAGCTTGAACTTCTGGAGCTTGCCGGTGGCGGTGCGGGCCAGCTCGTCGCGGAAGTCGATGCTCTTGGGGCACTTGTAGTGGGCCAGCTTCGAACGGCAGTGCTCGATGAGGGTGGCTTCGTCGGCGGTGGCGCCCGGCGCGAGCACGACCAGGGCCTTGACCATCTCGCCCCACTTCTCGTCGGGGACACCGATGACCGCGACCTCGGCCACGTCCGGATGGGAGAACAGGCAGTCCTCGACCTCGATCGAGGACACGTTCTCGCCGCCGGAGATGATCACGTCCTTCTTGCGATCCGAGATGTGCAGGTAGTGGTCGTCGTCGAGGAACCCGCCGTCGCCGGTGTGGAACCACCCGCCCTCGAGGGCGGCGGCGCTGGCGTCGGGCTGCTCCCAGTAGCCCTCGAGCACCACGTTGGACCGGGCCAGCACCTCGCCCGACTCGCTGGTCGAGAGCTGCACGCCGATGGCCGGGGCGCCGGCACGGGACAGCTTCTGGGCGCGCTCGGTGGGCTCGAGGTCGTCGTACTCGGCGCGGCCGCGGTTGATCGTGAGCAGCGGCGAGGTCTCGGTGAGGCCGTAGATCTGCACGAACTCCCAGCCGAGGTCGCGCTCGACCGCCTCGATGGTCGCGGTGGGCGGCGGGGCGCCGGCCATGACCCACCGGGTGGTGCCACGGCCCGGCACGTCGTCGCCGAGGGAGCCGGCGGCGTCGAGCACGATGGAGCCAACGGCAGGCGCCCCGCACAGCAGCGTCACGCCGTGGTCGTCGATGCGGCGCAGGATCTCCGGGCCGTCGATCTGGCGCAGCACGATGTGGCGGCCGCCCATCCCCGTGACCGCGTAGACCATGCCCCAGCCGTTGCAGTGGAACATCGGCAGGGTGTGCAGGTACACGTCCCGGTCGCTGACCCCCATGTGCCAGCCGAACGTGGCGGCGTTCAGCCACAGGCTGCGGTGCGTCAGCTGCACGCCCTTGGGCCGGGCCGTGGTGCCGCTCGTGTAGTTGATGGTGGCGGTGGCGTCCTCGTCGGGCTCCCACGGGATGGGTTCGCCGACGGCCCGGAACAACTGCTGGTCGGTGTCGGCGCCCAGCACCATCGTGTGCTCGGCCTCCACGCCGGCGAGGTCGTCGGCCAGCGCCGGATCGATCAGCAGCACCGATGCCCCGGAGTGCTCGACGATGTAGGCGATCTCCTCGCGGTTGAGGCGGAAGTTGATCGGCACGAGGACGCGGCCGTAGGCGCTCACCCCGAAGAAGGCGGTGAGGAGGCGGGCCGAGTTGTGGCTGACGATGGCGACCCGCTCGCCGTGCTTCACCCCCATCTGGTCGAAGGCGACGGCCATCGAGCGGGCGCGGGCGGCCATCTCCCGGTACGTGACCGAGCCCCACGACTGCGCCGGCTGGTCGGGTTCGTCCACGAACGCGATCCGGTCGCCGTAGACGAGCTCGGCACGGTCGATGTGGTCTCGGACGGTGAGCGGGACTCGCATGGCTTCTTCCCCCTGGACGGTTCGGTGGGCGGACCCTACCCACGTGCTCGGCGGGTCGTCATCGGTCCCGCCATCGGGCAGAGTGGCACCATCCAGACCAGGCAACCCGAGGAGGACCCGTGACCGGTTGGGTCGATGACATCGAGAAGGCCACGCTCGACAACGACACGTTCCGCACCGTGCTGTTCACGGGCGCCCACCTGCAGATGACGGTGATGTGCATCCAGCCCGGCGAGGAGATCGGCGTCGAGAAGCACGACGACCTCGACCAGTTCATCCGCATCGAGCAGGGCTCGGGTCAGGTGCAGATGGGATCGTCGAAGGACGACCTCTCCGAGGTCCGCGACATCGAGGACGACTGGGCTGCGATCATCCCGGGCGGCACGTGGCACAACGTGGTCAACACCGGCACCGAGCCGCTGCGCCTGTACTCGATCTACACGCCGCCGGAGCACCCCGAGGGCACCGTGCACCAGACCAAGGCCGAGGCCGACGCCGCCGAGCACGACCACTAGGCCGGAGGGACGGGCGATGGGCGAGCACACGTTCACGGAGCGCGCCGCCGCGCTCGGGCCCGAGCTGCGCGACCGCAGCGAGGAGATCGACTCGCTCCGCCGCCTGCCGCCCGACCTCGTCGACGGTCTGGCCGAGGAGGGCTTCTTCCGGTTCTGGGTCCCGGAGGAGTACGGCGGCGCGGAGATCTCGCTGCTCGAGGGCCTCGAGACGG
>DMTU01000292.1:8744-11901 GCA_003476595.1 Acidimicrobiaceae bacterium
ACGTTCATGGAGCTCGCCCGCCACGACACGGCGGTGGCGTGGTGCTCCTTCATCGCCAACACCACCGCCCTCACCGCCGGGCTCCTCGAGCCCCGCTGGGCCGAGGAGCTGTTCCGGCCCGACGGCGCGATCGCCGGGGGCTTCGCCGCGCCCGTGGGCCGGGCCCGCGCTGTCGAGGGCGGGCTCCGGGTGACGGGCCGCTGGCAGTGGGGGTCGGGCACCCAGCACTGCACGATCATCGGTGGCGGGGTGCTGCTGGTCGACGACGACGGAGCGGTCGCACCGCGCGAGGACGGTCTGCTCGCCCCGTTCGTGCTCCTGGACCGCGACGACGTCACGTTCCACGACACCTGGCACGTGCTCGGCGTGCGCGGTTCGGGATCCACCGACTACGAGGTCACCGACGCGTTCGTGCCCGAGGGCCGCTGGGTGGAGCTCACCCGAGCCACCCCGCAGGTCGACGGTGCCCTGTACCGCTTCTCGCTCTTCTCGCTGCTCGCCGGCGGCATCGGGTGCACGGCCATCGGCGTCGCCGAGCGGGCGCTGGAGGAGTTCACGACCCAGGCCCTCGGCAAGGTGCCGCAGGGCTCGGGCCGCACCCTGTCCGAGCGGCCGAGCGCCCAGGCCGACGTGGCCAAGGCCGAAGCCACCATCGCCAGCGCCCGGCTGTTCCTCCTCGACGCCTACGCGGACGCCTGGGCCACGGCCGAGGCCGGCGACGAGCCCAGCATCGAGCAGCGCCGGCGGGTGCGGCTGGCCACCACCGATGCCACCCAGCGCTGCGCCGACGTCGTCAGCCGCCTGCACCGGGCCGCCGGCGGGGAGGCCGTCTACCAGCGCTGCCCGCTGGAGCGCCTGTTCCGCGACGCCAACGTGGTGTCCCAGCACGCCATGGCCGCCGAGCGGACCTACGAGCTGGCCGGCCGGCTCGCCTTCGGACTCGACTCCGACACGTCCACCCTCTGAGCGAGGTGCGCTACAGGTAGCCCAGCTCGCGCGCCTCTCGGCTGAGCTGGTCGCGGAAGTCGGGGTGGGCGACCCGGATGAGGGCGGCGGCCCGCTCCCGCAGCGATCGGCCCCGGAGCTCGGCCACACCCCACTCGGTGACGACGTTGTCGATGGTGTTCTTCAGCGTGGTGACGACCGAGCCGGGCGGCAGCTGGGCCGAGATCCGGGACTTCGTGCCGTCGTTGGTCGTCGAGTGCAGCACGATGAAGCCCTGACCGTTGCGCGAGTACTGCGCGCCCCGGGCGAAGTCGGTCTGGCCGCCGGAGCCGCTGTAGTACCGGCCCCCGATCGTCTCCGAGGCCGCCTGGCCCAGGAAGTCGATCTCGGTGGTGGCGTTCACCGACACGAAGCAGTCGTCCTGGCCGATGACGCGGGGATCGTTCACCCAGTCCACCGGGAGCATGTCCACGATCGTGTTCTCGTCCATGAAATCGTACAGGCCACGCGTCCCGAGCGCGAACGTGGCGACCAGCTTCGTGGGCCGCCGGCGCTTGCGGGTGCCGTTCAGCACGCCGGACTCCACGAGGGGGATCACCCCGTCGCTCAGCAGCTCGGTGTGCAGCCCGAGGTCGCGGTGGTCACCGAGGCGGCCGAGGATGGCGTTGGGGATGGACCCGATCCCGACCTGCACGGTGGCGCCGTCGGGCATGCGCTCGGCCACCTGCGCAGCGATGCGGTCGTCGAGGTCGTTGATGTCCGGTGGCGGCACCTCGATGAGCGGGCGATCGACCTCGACCCACCCGGCCACCTGCGAGACGTGCAGCTGGTTGCGCCCGAACGTGCGCGGCATCTGGGCGTTCGCCTCGAGGAAGAACGGCACCCGACCGATGAACGCGGCCACGTAGTCCGCGTTGGTCCCCAGCGAGAAGCACCCGTGGCGGTCGATGGGCGACGCTGCGGCCAGCACGATCTTGGGTCCGGTCAGGCCCTCGAGCAGCTGGGGGACCTCGGAGAAGTGGCACGGCACGAGGTCGCAGCCGCCCTCGTGGAACGCCTTCCGGGTCACGTGCGACAGGAAGTAGGCGCGGTAGTCGAGGCGGCCGCGGTTCGCGCCGTGGAGGAACGGCCGGTCGTAGAGGCCGTGCATCTGGTGCACGGTCACGCGGTCGAGGCCGTCGGCGTGCTCCTGGAGCGCATCGAGGAGCGACACCGGCTCACCGTTGGCCAGCGGGACGATGACGTGGGTCCCGGGCTCGATGTGGTCGAGGACGGCGGAGGCGGACGCGGCAGGGCTGGTCGTCATGGCCCCACCATGTTGACCGACGGCGGCGAGGTCGACCCGCGAGGGAGCCGGGGTCAGGCGTGGACCTGCACCGGGTGGTGCTCGATCTCCTCGATGTCGTTCGCGGCGGCGCCGAGCAGCTGGTGGGCCAGGCGGATCAGCGCTCGGGCGGCAGCCACCTCCTCACCGATGATCGGCACGTCTTGGTCTGTGGGGTTCCGACGGCTCCGACCCCACCCGTGGTGGTGGTCGCCGGCGATGTCGAGCAGGGCATCGGCTCNNGTGAACGTGATCTCGATCCTCCACACCGGATGCGATGTCATGGCTGCGCTCCTCGTTACGTGGTTCCCGGAGGCGGGATCCGACCCGCCACGACGAGCGTGCGCCTCCGGTCGCGCTCGTGCCAGGGCCCTTCGACCGTCGTGTCCGCGACGCTGGTGTCCCATGACCCTGGGCACCACCGTCGATGAAACCGTACGGTCGCAGCACCACCCACGAGGAGGAGTCCGACCATGATCTTCGAAGAGACCGTTGTGCTCGAGGTGCCGTTCGCCGAGGCGCTCGCCCGGACCAAGGAGGCCTTCGCTGCGGAGGGCTTCGGCACGCTCACCGAGATCGATGTGCAGGCGACCCTGGCCGACAAGATCGGCAAGGAGATGGACCCCTACGTGATCGTCGGTGCCTGCAACCCCGGCCTCGCCGGGCAGGCCCTCGATGCCGAACCCCAGATCGGTGTGCTCCTCCCCTGCAACGTGGTGGTGCGCCAGATCGGCGGGAACGTCGTCGTCGAGGCCATGGACCCCGGCCTGATGGCCACGATCGTCGGCACGGAGTCGATCCGACCCGTCGCGGACGAGGCCCGCCGCCTCGTCAGCAACGCCATGGAGCGGCTCGCGTCCTCGCAGTGACCTGACGGGGCGCGCCCGC
>DMTU01000292.1:12008-12689 GCA_003476595.1 Acidimicrobiaceae bacterium
TCGCTCCCCGCCCCGCCGGCGCGGGCGTCAGCACCGTGACCGGGCGGCTGGTGTGGCGGCGCAGGCGCCCGGGGAGGTCCACGCTCAGCCACCGTGAGGACGACGGCGGCAGCGTCGACAGCAGGATCTCGTCGATGTCGTGCCCACCGAGGGCATGGCACACGGCGGCGTAGGGATCGGCGTCGCCCACCTCGCCGGCGGCATCGACGCCGGCGGCCCGGAGCCGCTCGATCGTGGCGGCGAGGCGGTGCCGGGCCAACCCAGCCCCGAGGTCGTCGCCGCCGCCCTCGTCGTGGCCGTGCTGGGTCGCCGGCACGACGACGAGCACCCGCGCGCCGTCTGCGGCGCGGCTCGTGACCTCCCCGAGGACGGCGTCGCGGTCGAGGGTCTGGTTGCCCACGAGCAGGATCGTGCGCCGGGCGGCATCCTCCGAGGGCCCCGCTCGGTACCGGAACCGCTCGAACACGCGCGGGTCGGCGGCGTGATCGAACTCGAAGTGGTGCCGGAGCTCGCTCGTGTTGGCGAAGCGCAGCTCGCAGCGCGGGCACTGGTGGATGTCCATGTCGGTCCCCCCTTCGGCCTGCCGCCCAGGGTACGACGGCGGCCCGGGGTGCGGAAGGGGGCACGCGCCGGAGAACGAAGAACGCCCAGGTCGTGCGACCTGGGCGTGCCGAGTGGGCC
>DMTU01000292.1:12849-14538 GCA_003476595.1 Acidimicrobiaceae bacterium
CCCCGACCCCCTGCGCGTCATGCGATTTTCGGGACGTTCGTGGACGTCCGCTGAAGCGCGAAACTCCCGGTGACACCGTTGCGAGGTCCGCCGGCGTTCGCCGGTGTTCGCCTGCGTTGGCTCCCCTGTTGGCTCCCCTTGGTGGATCGCCGTTCCCGCCACGGGGCGCCCGTAGCCTCGATCTCATGGCCGATGGCGTCGAGGTACTCGGTGAACGGCTCACAAAGCCGGTGGCGACCATCCGCCTGGGACCCCTCCTGGTGACGGGCGCGCTGGGCCTTGCGCTCGTCGTTGCGCACATAGTCGTGGAGCTGGAGGGAGACGCGCCGGCACTTTCCGGCTTGATGCTCGAGGTGGGTGCCGGCCTCCTGCTCTTTGCAGTGCTGCTTGTCGTTCAAAATCGGCTCGTTGAGCGCGCGATCTCTGCGGCCCGGGGACTCACGCCAGACGAACTGGTGTCAAAGCAGGCGGAAGGCGAGGCGAATCCGCTCACACCCGGGGACTTCCATGCAGATCTGGGACCCCTTGCCGTTGCCGGCGCAGTGGTCCGCGACCTCGCCGACGGAGCCTTCCGGGATGCCTGGCTTCTGTTCGATCCGAACCTCCGGCGCTGTAGAGCAATGGCATGGCTCTACAACAACCGTGCGCAGCTCGGTCTGCCCGAGCAGTTCTCTGCTGAGGCGGAGGAACTAGTCGACGTACTCATGGAGCTGCGAGATCACCCCTCTGGGCTTGCGGACCATTTCATCGAGATCGAGGCACGGCAGTACGCAGAGGGACTCGCTGGCTACAACGACGACCTGTACGGCTGGTCCCAGCGGAGACGCATCGTGGGGCCGATGCACGAAATGGTGCTCGCCATTCGGCTGCCAAGCGACGCCCCCCACGGCATCCTCGTCGATCGTCCGACGATCGTCTCGGACACCATCAAGGTTCTCGTCTCGGCGCACGTCGTTTCCGACCGGGTTCTGTACCTCGTTGCCGGAATCAATTACGAAGCCGCTCCGTTGCCGACCTGGCCGCCAACGTGGTGGGCCATCGACGACCCAGTCGCTGCCGCCGCACATCCGGGTATTGCAGCGAGACCTGTAGAGGGAGGCCGCTGATCGGAGCCGAAGATCGACCGACTCGGACTTCAGTGCCAACATGCCGAAGACCCAGTCATGGACCCGGTACAGCGGCTCGCCGGAGATGAAGCGTTCGAGGGCTCAACTGCCGAGAGCGAACTTGCGCAGCGCCAGAGAGCACTCATGCCTCGTTGTGCGTGTTCGAGTCACGTCGAAGACACACCGCTCGGCGCGCCGGCAGCTTCCGCTCCAGCGGAAGCTGCAAGGGTGTGTTTTCTCGGAGGGGCTGTCCGGAGGACGTCAGTGACTGCGTTCGGGTAAGCGCGGCGGAGCGGTCCGGGCGGTGGAGGACGGTCGGTTCAATCGTCGTTCGGCTCGGGAGCTCTCGACTGAGGGATCGGCGGCGTACGGGGCATTCAACGGCGGGCGGCCGCCGAGACGGACCGTTGGGTGCCACGGTTTCAGCACCTCTCGAAGCCACGCACCGATCACGGAGAGTCATCGGGTAAGTGACGAAACGCGCGGTAAGCCGAGGCAGTGGGCTGGCGGCCGACTTACCGAAAGGATTCTTCGACGGCTCGCGTGAGGTTCGGCGCTCTCAAAAGGCCTTGTAGGGCATGAG
>DMTU01000292.1:14662-18064 GCA_003476595.1 Acidimicrobiaceae bacterium
CCAGGCCGTGCTGTCGCTCGACCTCGACGACTGCCCCGTCGACATCGCCGAGCCGTCCGCCGGCCGCACCCCGGCCGCGAAGCCCACCAAGCACGCCGCCCGCCCCGGCCCATCCGCTCCGACTTACCCGAACCTCGAAGCAAACGTCCTCCGACCCCGCCCCTCCAGCAAACACACCCTTGCAGCTTTCCCTCCCGGGAAAGCTGACGACGCTGTCGGCGGGGGCACAGACCCGGAGCCCCCTCCCCTGCTGCTGAGGATCCCGGAGGCCGGTCAACTCCTCGGGCTCGGTCGAACGACGATGTACGAGCTGATCGGCGCCGGCGAGGTCGAGGTCGTCCACATCGGGCGAGCCGCCCGCATCCCGTTCGACTCGGTCGAGCGCTTCGTCGACCGGCTCCGTTCGGTGTCGCATACCTGTCGGTAGTCTCGGTCCACCCACGCCTCGGCGTGACTCGCAGCACTCGCTGCCCTCGACACAACTGGGCATGTTGGAGATCTGCGATGGGCCGCCGTGGCCATGGCGAAGGAGCGCTCTTCTACGAGGAGGACCGCGACCGCTGGGTCGCCCTCCTCGAGTTGCCGCCGGACGGCAGCGGACGCCGACGACGTCGGAAGGTGACCGGTCGCACGAAGACCGAGGCGCGCCGGAAGCTCCGCCAACTGCAGCGCCGACTCGAGGACGGACTACCGACCGGTGACGGGTCGATGACCCTCGGCGACTTCCTCGAACGCTGGCTCGCCGATGTGCTCCCGGCCCGGAGCCAGGTCCAGGCGAAGTCGACGGTCACCAACTACCGCTGGGCGGTCGGCCACGCCATCCGCGGGCTCGGGCGCCGACGACTCGGCGAGTTGACTCCGGAGAACGTCGAGGCCCTGCTCCGCCATCTCGCCGACCAAGGCATGGCCCGCAACAGCGTCATGCGTGTCCGCTCGGTGCTGGTCATGGCGCTGAAGCACGCCCAGCGCCCTGACATCGTCGCCCGCAACGTCGCAGAGCTCTCCGAGATGCCAACCTCGGCACGAGACCCACGCTCCGGACGCTCGCTGACGCCGGAGCAGGCACGCCAGCTGCTCGACGTCGCTGCCCACGACCGGCTCGTCGGACTCATCACCGTTGGCCTCATGCTCGGACTCCGGCCGGGCGAGCTGTGCGGCCTTCGGTGGGAGGACGTCGACCTGGACGCTGGCGTGCTCTCTGTGAATCAGTCACGGAAGCGCACCACCGACAACAACGGCCGCGAGGCGCTCGTCCTCGGAGCGCCGAAGACAAGGAAGTCCAGGCGCGCTCTGGTCTTGCCACGGCCCGTCGTTGAGGCATTGCGACAGCACGAGCGCCGCCAGCGTGACGAGCGCCAGAACGCAGGCGAGCGCTGGCAGGACCTCGATCTCGTCTTCCCCACGAGTGTCGGCACTCCGATGAGCCCGAGCAACCTCCGTCGTGACCTGGCCCGCATCACGGTCGCCGCCGGCCTCGGTCGTTGGTCGCCGAACGAACTGCGCCACTCAGCGGCGTCGTTGCTGTCCGCTTCCGGCGTCCCGCTCGAGCAGATCGCCGACGTCCTCGGCCACACCGACACCCGGATGCTCCTCAAGCACTACCGGCATCCCATCTCCCGGACAATCGATGCTGCTGCCGCCCCGATGGAGCGACTCTTCGGCGAACAGGGAGGCGAGCGATGAAAGAACGGTTCGTCCGATCCAACGACGACCTCGACGATGGAGAAGAACTGATCCTTCGAGGCGGCGACCTCGACCCGTCGATCATCCGACGCGACGCCCAGCGGATGTTCGACATCTACGGGACCTACGGCATCTCGGTGTTCGCTCTTCGGGGGGCCACGATCGACGAGCTGGCGCAGCAGGCGCCGCTGGTGCGGTTCCCGCACTTCACGGTCATGACGGTGCGGACGATCCGACTCCTGGGTCTGCGGCTGGAGCCGACAGGACGGAACCACCGGCACTACACGCTGACGCTGCGATCGCTCGACGAGGACGTTGCTGCCCTCGTCTCCGCCGACCACCACGTGTGGATGAACCCGTACCATGAAGCCTGAGCCGAACGGAGGGCTCGCAATGGACCTCGCACTCGACATCGTCGCCGACCTCAACGCACAGGACGACGACGGCCTTGGCTGGTCGACGCTCGCTGATGCGTCAGATCCGAGCCGAATCGTCCCGGGAGCGCTGCTGCTCGCAGGCAACCAGGCAGCGGCCGCCGTCGTACGCATCGTCGCTGTCGACGAGGACGGCCAGATCCACTTCTCCGTGCTCCCTGGGTCTGTCGAGAAGAACCGTCACCTTCTCGGACCGGCCTCGGCCTGAGTCCGGGCAAGCATCCGCGTGTGTGTTCCCGGTGGAGCGAATTCCGGCGAGCGCCGTAAAGCGTGCCGATGCGACGCCTCCTGACGTAGCAAGAGGGACTGTCAGCACGAGAACGTGGCTGTCAGGACAGCGGGCAGGACGGACGCCTCGTTGCTGTCGGCGACATGTGTGAGCGACCGTGCGGACCCGCCGGTGGGCTCGACCGTGACGACGGTCCAGCCGTCAGTTGCGGTCACGTCTGCGATGACGTACCCGTCGTCGGCGATGGTGATCTCGTCGCCCGCCTCCACCGCAGCGTCCGCCTGTGATGCGACCTGATGCGATGCGCCGGGCGTCGAGGCGATCGCGGCGGACGTCTCACCACAGGCCAGGGCGATCCGGGCGGGCCCTACGACTCGGTCGAGGCCGGCCACCAGCCGTTCCGGGGGTGCGGTGCGGCCTTCGATGGCGTCGCGGACGGTGGCTTGGTCCTGTCCGAGGAACACGAGGTTGGGCAGGACACCGATGACCGGGTACGACACGTCGGCAGCAGTACCCGGGTTGAGGAGCAGTCCGGCTTCGTCGGACCACCCTTCGACCAGGAGGCGACGGCGCAGGTCGTCTGGGTCCTGATGGGTTTCGAGCACGGTGAGGCACTCCGGGCCGACGGCGCACTCGTTGCCTGCCGCCCGCACGACGAGCTCTGCGTCCAGGGCCGCCGCTGCGCCACGGTCGGTGGGGCGGCGGAGGTGAGACAGCACTGCGCCGAGCTCGTCGAGCAGCATCTGGTCAGCCGGCCCCGATGGCGGGAGGAAGGCATGGTCCGAGGGGAGCCCCACCGACGCCTTCAGCCCGTCGGCGTCGACAACGACGACTCGGCGTGACGCCTCGGGCAGGGCGGCGGCACGGAGGATGACCTCGTCCACCGAGATGACGGGCACTTCAGCGCCTGTTGTGCCCTCCAGAGCGGACCCGCCGCCAGTGGACAGCAGCTCGCCGTCGGCGTCGGTCAGCTCGATGACGTACTCGGCGCCGTCGGGAACGGGCAGCATGACGACGACGATCCCCAGGTCCTGTCCGGGCCAGGATGTCGGCTCG
>DMTU01000292.1:18151-18530 GCA_003476595.1 Acidimicrobiaceae bacterium
CCAGGATGTCGGCTCGACGACGGTCCGCTCGCCGGCGACCCGGAGCGAGACCTCAGCGACCTGGGGGCTGAACACGCCGGCGAACACTGCATGGCCGTTGAAGCTGATCTTCTCGCCGGATCGGTCGGATCGGCGCCACACGAGCCTTCCGTGGGGGCCAACGAGGTCGTCCTCGGTACCGCAGAAGAACGGGCCGTCCTCGATCGGGGGCTCGAACCGCATGCACGTCGTCGGCTCGTCCACGATGGAGGGGTCGTCCTCGATGTATTCGACGACGGACCACTCCTCGCCACCCGCCTCGCCCGAGAGCACCACCGGGGCCTTCCGCGCCTCGTCGAGGTCCTCGCCGGTCGCGACGTCGGTGTCGTCGTCGCCGCCG
>DMTU01000292.1:18698-19950 GCA_003476595.1 Acidimicrobiaceae bacterium
CGTCGGTGTCGTCGTCGCCGCCGACGGCGATGAACACCACGGCGAGCACTACGGCCGCCGCTGCGGCGATCGGCCACAGCCATCTTGGGCTCTGACGACCCCTGTGGCGGGAACCGGGGGTGGTCGTGGTGGCGGCGTCAGCCTTGATCCGGTCCAACAACGCGGGACCGGCCGTGACGTCCTGGACCGCGGCGTCGAGGCTTTCGGTCAGCAGCCGGTCGAGCTCGGCGTCGTCGGGTGTCGTCGGGTTCATCGGAGCTGCTCCAGCGTCGGGCGCAGCGCGGCGCGTGCGCGGTGGAGGTGGGTCTTCACCGAGCCAGGGCTGATGCCCAGCGCTTCGGCGGTCTCGGTGTCACTGAGGCGCTCGAAGTAGTGCAGGAGCACGCAGTCCCGTTGGCGATCCGGCAGGGCACGCACGGCTGCGCTCACGACTCCGCTGACGGTTTCGGCAAGGACGTCGGCGTCCGCAGCATCGGCTGTGTCGGGCCTCGGGAACCGTTCGACGGTGTGCCGGCGTCGAGTGCGGTGGTGGTTGCTGGACAGGTTCAGCACGATGCGGCGCAGGTAGGCCCGCTCCTTGCCAGGCGTCGGGCCCGGGTCGGCGGCGTGGCATCGCAGGAACGCGTCGTGCACGATGTCCTCAGCGACGGCGCGATCGCCGCAAGCCAGCACGGCGAGCCGCAGCAGTGCTGTCGCATGGAGGTCGTAGCGCTCCTCCAGGGTGTCCACGGGGTCCCGCACCTCTGTCACGCCCCTATGACACCGCACATCTCGATCTGGTTGACAAACCTGACCCAACTTCTCCCAGACGCCACACTGAGCACGATGGACGACAACGGCAGCCGCTACGACCGTCCAATGGTCGAGCCGGAGAACTTGATGACCGGCGGCTTCCAGACCGGGCGCTTCGACGCCTCACCTCGACCGCAGACCGGCCGATCCTCTGCCCGCTGGGCGCTCGCCTTCGCCGTCCTGTGGGTCGCAGGCATCGGGTCGCTCGTCGCCATTGCCCTTGCGATCCTCGCTCGAGCGTCCGGCGACATCGGACACGGCCACCGGCGCATCGCCACGGCCGCCCTCGTTCTCGGAGTCGCCGGATTCGCGGCGGCCGTCGCACTGTTCTTCTCCGCTTGACCGGTCGCAAACCCCGGAGATCGGCTTCCCTTTGGCTCCCCTCTTGGCTCCCCTCGGCCGCGTCCGGCCGGAGACGCGACAACGCCCAGGCCGTTGACCTGGGCGTGCCGAGTGGGCC
>DMTU01000292.1:20070-21079 GCA_003476595.1 Acidimicrobiaceae bacterium
GGATTCGAACCCCCGACCCCCTGCGCGTCATGCAGGTGCTCTAGCCAACTGAGCTAACGGCCCTCGGGAGCGGGCACTGTAGCAGCGCGCCCGGGCGGCGCCACATCGTCGATCGGCCCATCCGACCCCGCTGTGGTAGACCGCCGAGCCGTGCCGGCAGCCATCGACGATCTGGATCGACGACTCCTGCAGTGCCTGGCGGAGCACCCCCGGGCCGGCGTCATGGAGCTGGCCCGACAGCTCGAGGTCGCCCGCGGCACGGTGCAGGCCCGCATGGAGAAGCTGCAGCAGCGCGGCGTGGTCACGGGCTACGGGCCCGACATCGACCTGCGCTCCATCGGCTACGACGTGATCGCCTTCGTGACCCTCGAGATCGCCCAGGGCGCCCTCGAGACCGTGGTCGCCCACCTGGCGACACTGCCCGAGGTGCTGGAGGTCCACACCACGACCGGTCCCGGCGACCTGCTCTGCCGCGTGGTCGCCCCCACCAACGCCGACCTCCAGCCGCTGATCGGTCGGATGCTGTCCACGGGTGGCATCGAGCGGACCACCACCCAGATCGCCCTCACCGAGCAGATCCCCTACCGGGTGCTGCCGCTGGTCACCGACGGGGGCGACGGCGCCGCCTGACCGCCTGAATGGAGGACCCGGCGCGGACACCCCTACCGTGCGGGGATGGTCACCGTCGCTGCGATGCGAATGCTCGCCCACCAGGGCGGCTGGGACGAGATTCTCTTCGTGCTCGCGCCGCTGCTGATCTTCGGCGGCCTGCTGGCCCTGGCCCGCAAGCGGGTCGACCAGATGGAGTCCGACGACGCCGCTCCGAGCGCGGGCGACCCGGCCGAGGACCGCGAGGGTTCCGGCCCCAGCTGAGCGCGCTTTCAGGTTCCTCACAGCCCCGTCCGTAGGTTCCGCCGCCATGCGGACGCACCAGGGCCTGCGGTGAGCGTGCTCGAGGCGATCGGCGACTGGCTGCAGTCGCTGGCCTCCGGCCCCAACGGCGGGCCTC
>DMTU01000305.1 GCA_003476595.1 Acidimicrobiaceae bacterium
GTGCCGATGACCAGCGGGTCCCGCACGACTCGTCGGTGACAGTGGACCCGCTTGCGATTTCCAGTTCGGCTCGCTGCGGCCGCTGAACACCCGGCAATCGGCATTTCGTAGTACGCTATTCGGGTGTGGAGATCCACGACTCAGCGCACCGCCACGATGTCGCTGAGGAGGACATGCTCCACGCTGTCGAGCACTCGCTGGCCGTCGACGACCTCGGCGAGGATCCCGATCGGTGGTTGGTCTTGGGACCGGACACCGCCGGCAACCTTCTCGAAGTCGTCGTGTTGCTCAGCGATGTGGGCAAAGAGATCATCATCCATGCGATGCCGATGCGGCCGAAGTACCGGAGGCTTCTCGAACGATGACTGCTGAGCACCACGGACACACGAAGTCGGGTACGCCGCTGACCGACGAGCTGATCGAGACGCTCGCCGACGAGGCCGAGACCGGCTACGACGTCGACGAGATCCTCGGCCGTCGGGGGAAGCGAGGACGGCCTGCGCTCGGGTCAGGACCGTCCACGGTCGAGTCCGTTCGCTTGGACCCCGAGCTGAAGGAGCGCCTCGCCCAGCGGGCGGAGAAGGACGGAGTGCCGGTCTCCGAGGTGATCCGCGATGCGCTCCGGCACCACCTCGACGCGGCATCCTGACGCTCGATTGAAGCGGTCACCGGTGCGTCGCGACGGCCTCGAGGTTCGCAAGTGTCGTCCGGATGTTCTGCTCGTTGTGCGCGCGAAGGTCGTTGATCCCCATCACTGCGCCGGCGGAAACAGCCAGCCACCTCGGACGGTGATCCGACCAGCTCTCGGTGACCTCCGTCTGATCGCCCCGGGGTAGGAACGCGTAGCTCCACCGCGACGTCCGTATCCCGGCGACCTTGACGTCGAACGCGAACGTGCGCCCCGGCTCGGCAGCGACGACGGTGCAGGTCGTCGACCACCGGCGCCACCCTCGACGGTTCGATCCACGGAACCGTGCGCCGACGACGGGCCCTGGCACACCGTCGAGCCATCGCCCACCGACGTTCTCGGGACTCCACTCGCCCATGCGGGTCACGTCACTGACCAGCGTGTAGAGGACATCAGCGGGCGCACTGATCGCTGCGGTGACATCCAGGTCTCGTTCAGGCACTCTCGAAAAGGTACTAATCGGGCAGGGCGTCTGCCGTTGGGAGACCGTGCACGTGACGCCGCGACGATGTGGTCGCGTGGCGCCTACGTGCCGGTAGGTGGAGGATCCGGAGCCATCCGATGCTCGACCTCCGGTGCGCAGATGAACCGTTACGGAGCGCTCACTACCAGCAAGACGGAGTAGCGAGCGCAGCTTTGCGGACGGGCCGCCAGTGGCACTGGCATACGGGTGGCCAACGGTAAGGTCAACTCGTGCGGCGGGCTCTCATAGTTGGCGTGAGTGTTCTGTTTGGGCTGTCGGCCTGCGGCGGTGACGGGCAGGAATCAGCGGGACAAGCGTGCCGTCCGGTTCCCGATGCCGAGGAGCCGTCGGCGTGCGCATGGAAAGTCGAGGGAACGAAGGCCTGGTTCTTCGTTTCGGGCCTGGAGCCGGGCACCGATGTCCGCGTCGGCACCCCGGAGTCCTTCGTTGAGGGCACCGTTGGCGACGACGGCACCTACGGCGGCGAGGACCAAGCGAGCGGCGATCGTGCGGAGCCAGCGATCGACGCTGGCCGTCCGGTGGACACCTACACCGTTCGGGGGACGTCCTCGTCGGGCGCCGAAGTGGTCCTACCTCTCGACCAGTAGACGGCGAGCACCCGCACCGATGTGCCTGATGGTCGTCGTCGGCGCTTGGCGCCGGGGCGCTCTCCTCGTAGCTGCGACCGATCATCCAGTACGGAGCGGTGGCGTCCAGCATGAGCCGCCAGTAAGGCCGGAGCGACACCGTGGCCGGTATGGCACGATGCCGCGATGTTCAATATCGACGTGATGGAACTCCTCGTGATGCTCCTGCTAATCACCGTCGTCATCGGGGTGATAGCCGTGGGCGTCCGGCTCGGCACGCGAAGGCGAGACGCCTGAAGGACCGACGACCTAGTAGCCGCCCGGTAGGAACTGTGGGGCGACGTAGCGCCTCATGCGGCGGCAACCGGTGCGTCGCGTGAGACCTCGGCAGTACCGTGTGTGGTGAACCAGGGGAAGGGATGACGGTGAGACGGCGGCTCCAACATGGTGCGATCGGTGTAGCGCTTGGCCTTGCGGCGCTGGCTCTACTGCTGGATGTCGCACCCGTCGCGAGGAGCTCCCCGGACGGGTCGGAGCGGCTCGGCGTCACGTCTTCCGAGGGGAACCAGGGAGCGAGGTTCGCCTGTGAGCAGGCCTCAGCATTCCTTCACGCCGAAGCCGAGCTGCTTGCCGTTGCCGGCGACGGGAGTTCCGCCGAGTGCAGCTGGAGACTGCCGACAGATGGCGTCGAAGGCACCGACTGTCTCGATGGCCGGCCGCCATCTGCGGTCTCCGAAGTTGTGACGGCCAAGGTCGGAGATGGCGTGGTGTCGGAACTATCGCGATCAGATGCTGTCGTCCAGGAGTGTGCGTAGGGCTGGCCCGAGGTGGCCGTGGCCCTGCGGGGCGACCTCGACGGTCCTCAGCCGAGGGAGCCGCCCCGACCACCCATCCAGTAGGGAGCGGCACCGGCCAACACGAGCCGGCATTTTCCGCGGCGTACGTGCGGCCAGCGCGCGGTTGCTGGGGCGAGCCGCGTCAGTTCGGTTGTGGGCGAACCCGTACTTGGCGACGCAGACGAACGCCCGGAGGGTCGTCAGGAAGTCAGTAGTCATGTAACAGAATCGGCGGTGTCGTGCGTGTGTGGGGGTGTGGCGGTTCCGGCTGAGGAGTGTTCGGTGGTTGTGGCGGCATCGGTGCCGTTCGACGGCTTCTACGCGGCGGAGTACACGGAAGTGGTCCGTCTCGCCGTCGCGCTGACGGGCCGCGCCGACGTGGCCGAAGAGCTCGCGCAGGACGCCTTCGTGGCTGCGTACCGACGCTGGTCGCGGGTGTCCCGCTATGACGACCCGGCCGGCTGGGTGCGGCGGGTCGTGACCAACCGGTGCATCTCGTCGGGACGGCGCTACGTGGCAGAACTGCGGTCCGTCGCGAAGCTCGGAAGGCACCGTCCCAGCCATGAGGATCCCGCTGGACCCGCGGACGACGACTTGTGGGCGGTCGTGCGAAGCCTTCCTCGACGACAGGCACAGGTGATCGCGCTCGCGTTCGTCGAGGATCGGTCCGTTCGCGACATCGCAGGGATCCTCGGGTGCGGTGAGGAGACGGTGCGCACGCATCTACGAAGGGGGCGGCGCACCATCGCAGAGCGACTCTGCGTCGAAGACACCAGCGTCCACGGAGGCGACGGCAATGGTTGATCCAGAGCACCGGCAGAGTTCGGCAACGTTGGATGACCGGGTTCGCAGCGCCCGCGACCGTCTTGTCGCCGACGTTGCGCCGCGCCGGCCCGACGTCGGACGGATCCGTCGCCGTGCCCGACGCCCGATCGTTGCCGCTGCGGCAGCATCTCTCGTGTTTGCGGCCGGAGTCGTCGTCGCCTGGGCCAATGACGGCAACGAGGTTGTCACGGTCACCGGCCCGGACCCCGCTGAGCGCGAGACGGTGCCAGGAGCTGTCCAGTTCTCGGACGTCGAGGACGCGGCACGGCGGACGCAGGAGTGCATCGACGCAGCCGGATACAACGCAACAGAACCCGAGTACGACACGGACCTCCGCAGCTTCACCTTCGGTGTCGAAAGCCCGGACAACGCAGCCGCGGGCGCCATCCGGCAGTGCATCAACGAGCACTACCAGCCGGTCAGCGACCTCTGGCTCGGCGCCACTAACCAGCGTGAGCAAGAGCGGGAACAAGCGGTCGAGGAGGCAGTCCTACGCTGCCTAGCCGCTGCCGGGTTCGACGTTGAGGGTCTGACCGCCGAGGCAGTCGATCGGCTGGAGGCGGAGGCGCCCGGGGTCAGAGAAGACTGTTTGGCGGAGGCGTTGAGCGACAGCACTAGCAACAGTCCGCCCACAACACCGGCGGAAGCGATCTCGCCTTCTGGCGGGGATGTGCCCCCGTTGCCAGAGGACTCCGCCGTGGCGACCACGATTCCCTCGTCCGTCGAGACGTCCTGGGGGCCTCTCGCTGTCGTTGAGGGACCGCCGACCGGCCGTCGGGCACTAATCACCGGGACGCTCAACATCACCAACGAGTGCGTCACCCTGACCGGACCTGACGGCACCGAAACGCTGCTTGTGTGGCCGTCCGACGGCACCGGATGGAGTCCTGACGCTCGCACCATCAGCTATGTCGCCGGCGAGGGCCGTGCGCTCCTACGGCACGGCGATGAGGTCAGCTTCGGTGGCGGAGGCAGCAGCGCTGGCGAAGACGGCCGTGACGGCCCCGCGTGGGTCGACTCGATCGCAAACTGGGAGTCCCGCCCGGACCCGACCTGCCCGATGGACAGTCACTGGTTCGTGGGCGCTCTTGGCGAGCAGCGCTGACCCGGCCCAAGTCGGCTCGGAAGCGGGTAGCGCCGCACCGAAGTGCCAGTGAGTA
>DMTU01000293.1:0-342 GCA_003476595.1 Acidimicrobiaceae bacterium
GAGCAGCAGGCCGAGCACGGCGGAGATGGTGAAGCCGAGCACCGTGGCCTTGGCCAGCACCTGCAGGCCCTGCCACATCAGGGGCACGAGGTGCCAGAAGTACATCCAGTCGAAGTTCTCGCTGCCCTTGGCCGTGAGCCGGGTCCGGAAGAACGACTTCTCCTCCACGGCCACGATGAGCATCGTGTAGCCGAGGGCGACGAGGATCAGGGGCGCGACGACATCGGTCCGCCGGTACCAGGCCCGGTGGGGGCGGTACTGGACCTCGTCGCCGGGCGTGGGCTCGGCGGCGCCGGTGGTCGGCTCGGTGGCGGTCACTTCGTCACCCCTGCGATCGGCTGG
>DMTU01000293.1:400-2388 GCA_003476595.1 Acidimicrobiaceae bacterium
TCGGCTGGTTCGGGGTGTCCGGCACCTCGGCCTCGCCGCCGCGGTAGCGGCTCTCGACCCGCCGTTCGGCCAGCCGGAACAGCCCGGCGATGATCTGGGACAGCAGGAAGTAGATGAGCAGCACGTTGACGTAGAGGACCGTGAGGTCCGCAGCCGACTGGGTGAACAGGCGCTGCTGGTTGATCAGCCGCGTCGCCTGCATGATGTCGGTGACGCCGATGAGGCTGACCAGCGCCGTCCCCTTGAGGATCTCGATGGTGAGGTTGCCCATGGGCGGCAGGATGAGCCGCATGGCCTGGGGCAGGATCACGTGCCGGAGCCGCTGGGTGGGGCTCAGGTTCAGGGCGATCGTGGCCTCGGTCTGGCCCTTGGGGATGGCCTGGATCGAGCCGCGGACGATCTCCGCGCCGTAGCCGCCCATGTTGATCCCGAGGGCGATCGACGCGAGCAGGATCAGGGACTGCTGCTCGATCTCGAACAGGATCGGCACCGCGATGGCGATGACGAACAGCAGCACGATGGAGGAGATGCCGCGGGCGACCTCGACGTAGGCGAAGGCCACGCCGCGCACCCACTGGCGGGTGGAGAGGCGAGCGACGCCCACCACGAGGGACAGCGCCAGGCCGAGCAGGAACGAGTACGCCAGGATCTGGAGGGTGACCAGCGCCCCTTCCCAGATCAGCTCGTACTGGCCCGAATCGAGCAACCAGCTGTCCATCGCGTCCTCGCCTTCGCAGCCGTGACCCAGTCCGCCGTCGTCGTCCCGATCGCCATATGGTTGCATTCCCCGGAGCGGGCCGAAGGGCCGTTGACCGCCATCTACACGTGGCTGCAGCGCAACGGGCGCACGATTGCGGCGGTCGCAACACTGGCGATCGGGGTGTTCATCGTTGGCTACACCGTCGTCCAGCTCTGAACGGACCTTTCGGTACCGTCCAGAGCTGCCGCGCCGCACCGCCTGCCGTCAGACCAGGACGCTGCTCTTGATCTTTTCGAACTCGCCAGGGCTGATGGTTCCGGCATCCAGAAGGGCCTTTGCTTTGGCAATCTCCTCGGTTGGGCTCGCTGTGGCCACCTGGCGGATGTACGCATCGGAGGCTTCCTGGTCCTGGCGTGCCCGCCCCCGTGCCCTCTCGGTCATGCCCTTACCGCGCGCAATCAGGTACACCAGTACGCCCAAGATGGGCAGGAAGGCCAGGAAAACGATCCAGACTGCCTTTAGCCAGCCGTTCAGCTCCTTGTCGCGAAAGATGTCGCCGATGATAACGAATAGCGCGAACAGGAATGCAAAGAATGCGTACACATAAATGAACCACCAGAAAATATCCCAAAANNATGAGTCGACCCGGACCGAGCGGTGCCGTCAAGCACCGCTCGATCCGGGTCGGCGTGTTCCGATCCGATCAGGACCGGGCGTCCACCTGGCGCTGGACGGTGGCGGCCGTGCCGGTCACGGCATCGACCTCACCGGCCTCGAGCGCGGCGTACATCGAGTCGATGTCCGCGAAGACCTGGAGCTGGTCGTCGGGGATGCCGGCGTCCTCGGCGTAGCCGACCTCGACGGTGCCGGTGGCGACCGCCAGGGTCAGGTCCGGGTTGTCGACGAAGGAGTTGTAGTCGACGATGCCCTCGGGGTTGCCGGCCGGGACGGCGAGGCCCTCGGCGATGCAGTAGTCCGGATCGGAGAACAGGATCTGCTCGGCGCGCTCCTCGTTGATGTACATGCCGGCGGCGATCATGTCGTACTGGCCGGCCTGGAGGCCGCCGATGAGCTGACCGAACTCGACCACGTTGGCCTCGACCTCGGTGATCCCGAGCTCGGCGAGCACGGCCTTGGCGACGTCGGGGGCGATGCCGGTGGCCTCGCCGTCCTCACCGGTGAAGCCGAAGGGGACCTCGTTGGCGATGCCGATGGTGATGGAACCGGCCTCCTGCAGCTCGGCGAGCGTGCCGGAGCCGGACTCCATGTTGGCGTTGGCGTTGGAGGC
>DMTU01000293.1:2581-2862 GCA_003476595.1 Acidimicrobiaceae bacterium
ATGTCCGACGCGCTCAGCTCGTTGGCCTTCTCGACGTCGGCCTCGGAGAAGTCCTCGTAGCCGGTGATGATGTCCATCGTGGTGCCGTCCTCGCGGAAGGCGTTGAGCTGCTCGTTGAAGGCCTCGTAGAAGTCGCCGTCCTCGAGCCGGAAGCCGTAGCCACCGCAGGGGAGGACCTCGTTGCCTTCGGCGTCGACGGGGAAGAAGGGCTCGACGGCCTCGATGCTGCCGGAGGCCTGCTCGCCGTCGTCGCTGTCCGAGTCGGTGTCGGTGTCGGTGTC
>DMTU01000293.1:3015-5198 GCA_003476595.1 Acidimicrobiaceae bacterium
GTGTCGGTGTCGGTGTCGGTGTCAGCGCTGGTGTCGTCTGTGCTGGTGTCGGTGTCGTCGTCGTCGCCGCAGGCGGCGACGAACATGGCCAGGGCGGCCATGAGCGCGATGAGTCGTAGCCAGGGGGCACGAGTTCGGGACCTTGAGGCAGGCATCTGCTTCGCTCCGTTCGTTGGGTTGTGTGTCCCCGGACGGCCTGCGCCGAGGCGGGCCCCCGATCGCTCCCGAAGGGGACCAGTGACTCGACTCGACACCGAACGCAGACGTGCCGCGACGGCCCGGGACGGCAACCACCCCTAGCACGGGATTTCCGATCTGCCACGGATCGCAACACAACCGCAGTACAAGCGACCGGGGGCCGATCAGTAGCTCCGGGGCAGTCCCAGGACGTTCTGGGCGATGAAGTTGCACGTCATCTCCTGGCTCACCGGGGCCAGGCGCTGCAGCCGGGCCTCGCGCCAGTAGCGCTCCACGTGGTACTCGGTGGCGTAGCCGAGACCGCCGTGGGTCTGCACCGCCTGGTCGGCCGCGAACCAGCTGGCCTCGGCGGCCAGGTACTTGGCCGTGTTGGCCTGCTCGCCGCAGGGCAGGTCGTGGTCGTAGCGCCAGGCTGCGTCCCGCATCACCGCCTTGGCTGCCGTGAGCTGCATGTGGGCCTGGGCGAGGGGGTGGGCGATGGCCTGGTTGGCGCCGATGGGCCGGCCGAACACCTCGCGCTCGCCGGCGTAGGCCACCGCCCGGCGCAGCGCGGCCTCGCCGATGCCGCAGGCCATGGCGGCGAGCAGGATCCGCTCGGGGTTCAGGCCGTGGAGGATGTGGCGGAAGCCCTGGCCGCGCTCGCCGACCACGCGCCACCCCTCGACGGGCAGGTCGTCGTAGGCGACCTCGCAGGACGCGACCGCGTTCCGGCCGACCTTGGGGATGGGAGCGATGTCGCAGTGCGCGGGGTCGAGGTCGACGAGGAGCAGCGTGAGTCCGTCGAAGGTCCCGGGGCTGCCGTCGGTGCGGGCGAGCAGCAGGCACACCTCGGACTCGAGCGCCTTCGAGGTCCAGATCTTGCGACCGGACACGACGAAGCCCCCGTTCCCGTCGTCGATCGCACGGGTGGCGATGCGGCTGGTGTCGGTGCCGGCGTCGGGCTCGGTGACGCCGAACGCGACGTGGAGGTCGCCCATCGCGGCCCGGGGCAGGAACGCCTCCTTCAACCGCTCGCTCCCGAAGCGCACCACCGGGTTCAGGCCGAACATGGTGAGGTGCAGCGCGGTGGAGCCGTTCATGCACGCCCCCGACGCCGCCACCCGGTTCAAGACGATGGCTCCCTCGGCGATGCCCTGCCCGCCCCCGCCGTAGGCCTCGGGGATGCAGATGCCGACCCAGCCCCCCTCCGCCATGGCCCGGTAGAAGTCCCAGGGGAACTCGTGGCGCTGGTCCAGGTCGGACCAGTAGGCGTCGTCGAAGCGGGCGCAGACCGCGTCGACGGCCTCGGCGATCGCCTCGTGGTCGGGGTCGGGGCGGAGGTCCATCGGCGTCAACCGGCCGGCGCGCCGACCCGGCGGCGGACCTCGTCGGCGCCGAGGACGCCGGCGATCTGGTCCAGGCTCGGGCTCTGCCCGGAGCCGGTGAGGGTCACCCGCACGATGTTGGACGCCTCCCGCATGGTGCCGTGGAAGGCGTCGGGGTCGGCCTTGTACGCCTTGCGGTCGAGGGCGAAGCCGTGGCGATCGGCGAGGCCGCGCACCTGGTCGAACCACCCGGCGGAGGCCGTGTCGGGGTCGTACCCGGCGACGAAGTCGGCGGCGAACGCGGCCACGACCTCGGGGGGCACGCCGAGGAAGCGCTCGTCGGCGGGGTCGTCGACCAGCTCGAACAGCTCGGGGAAGAAGAAGCCGTACCGCTCCCGGAACACCGACCACTTCACGATGTCCTTGCGGACCCGGTCGGTGTCGACGCGGTCGACGTCGATGATGGCGAGCAGGTCGTCGCTCTGGGCGCGCAGCAGCCCGGCCAGCTCGGGGTCGTGCTCGTCGGCCCAGGCCAGCAGCCGGTCGCGGATGTCGGCTGCCGGCATCTGGGCGACGTAGTCGGCGGAGATGTCGTCGAGCTTGGGGATGTCGACCAGCGGGCCCGACGCCCCGAACTCCTCGAGCCGGAGCGGCTCGGCCGCGGCCTCCTCGAAGGGGAGG
>DMTU01000293.1:5339-9824 GCA_003476595.1 Acidimicrobiaceae bacterium
CGAAGGGGAGGTCGGCGAGGCGGGAGTTGGCCAGGCCCCGCAGGTAGTGGCGGACGGCGCCGACCGGGTACCCCTCGGCCATCCAGAAGTCGACCGACGCCTCCGGGTCCTTGCGCTTGGACAGCTTGCGCCGGCTCTTGCCCTCGCCCTTCATGAGCGGGGCGACGTGGGCGTAGCGGACCGGTTCGAAGCCGAGGGCACCGAAGAGCTGCAGGTGCAGGGGCACCGACGAGATCCACTCGTCGCCGCGGAGCACGAGGGTGACCCGCATGAGGTGGTCGTCGACCGCGTGGGCGAGGTGGTAGGTCGGGAGGGGGAGGGGTTCGGCGGAGCTCTTCAGGAGGACGACGTCGTTGCGGTTGTCGTCGGCCTCGATGCGGCCACGGATGGCGTCGTCGAAGGCGACCCGGCCGGGTGCATCGGGTGCCCGGAAGCGGATCGTGAAGGGACGTCCGTCGTCGAGCGCGGCCGCGACCCGCTCGGGCTCGGCGTCGCGCCACACCGCCCACTCGCCCCAGTAGCCGATGTCGACCTTGGCGGCCTGCTGGCGCTCCGTGATGTCAGCCAGCTCCTCCTTGGTGGCGAAGTCGGGGTAGGCGCGGCCCGACTCGAGCAGCGCCCGCACGAAGCTGCGGTAGATCTCGGCTCGCTCGGACTGGCGGTACGGCCCCCACGGCGCGTCAGGTCCCTCCGTGGGCTCGATGCCGAAGTGGGGGAAGGCGCGGGCGAAGTGCTCGTCGGAGCCCTCGATGGCCCGGGCCTGGTCGGTGTCCTCGATCCGGATGAAGTAGCTGCCGCCGCTGCGCTCGGCCAGCTCCTTGGCCACCGTTGCGGTGTACACGCCACCGATGTGGAGGAAGCCGGTCGGGCTCGGGGCGAAGCGGGTGACCTCGGCGCCGGCGGGCAGGTCGCGGGGCGGGTTGGCCTCCTCCCACCGCGCGGTGGGCGCCGTGTCCGGCAGGAGGCGGTCGAGGAGCTCGGCGGGAAGCATGGTGACCAGACGATAGGTGCCAGCATTGGAGGGTGACCCCGTCCCCCCACGACGAGACGACTCCCACGGAAGGTCCCAGCGACTTCATCCGGGAGAAGATCGACGCCGACCTCGCCGCCGGTCGCTTCGACCGCGTGCAGACGCGCTTCCCGCCGGAGCCCAACGGGTACCTCCACATCGGCCACGCCAAGTCGATCTGCCTCAACTTCGGCCTCGCCGAGCAGTACGGCGGGCCGTGCCTGCTCCGCTTCGACGACACCAACCCGGTCGCCGAGGACCCTGAGTACGTCGACGCCATCATCGACGACATCCGCTGGCTGGGCTTCGAGCCGACCGACGTCGTCCACGCCAGCGACTACTTCGACCAGCTCTACGCCTGGGCCGAGGAGCTCGTCGGCAAGGGCCTGGCCTACGTCGACGACCAGGACGCCGAGACCATCTCGGCCCAGCGCGGCGGCTTCGGCGAGCCGGGCGTCGAGAGCCCGTTCCGCGACCGCACGCCCGAGGAGAACCTCGGGCTGCTGCGCCAGATGCGCGACGGCGCCTTCGCCGACGGCGAGAAGGTGCTGCGGGCCAAGATCGACATGTCCGCGTCGGTGATGACGATGCGCGACCCGGTGCTCTACCGGATCCGCCGGCTGCCCCACCACCGCACCGAGGACCGTTGGGTCATCTACCCGACCTACGACTGGGCCCACGGGCAGTCCGACGCCATCGAGGGCGTGACCCACTCCCTGTGCACCCTCGAGTTCGCCGACCACCGGCCGCTCTACGACTGGTGCCTCGAGCACCTCGAGCTGCCCCACGACAAGCCCGAGCAGACCGAGTTCGCCCGCCTCGGCCTCACCCACACCGTGATGTCCAAGCGGCTGCTGCGCACCCTGGTGGAGGACGGCGTCGTCGACGGGTGGGACGACCCCCGCATGCCCACCCTCCGCGGCATGCGCAAGCGGGGCTACCCGCCGGAGGCGATCCGGGCCTTCGTCGACGAGATCGGCGTGGCCAAGACCAACTCCACCGTGGAGATCGAGCTGCTCGAGTCCCACGTGCGCCGGCACCACAACGCGCACGCCCTGCGGCGCATGGTGGTGCTCGACCCCGTGAAGGTGGTCATCACCAACTGGCCCGACGGCCAGGTGGAGCACGTGGAGGCGGTGAACAACCCCGAGGACGAGTCCGCCGGGACCCGGCAGGTCCCCTTCAGCGGCGAGCTGTGGATCGAGCGCGACGACTTCATGGCCGACCCGCCGCCGAAGTACTACCGCCTCACCCCGGGCCGGGAGGTCCGCCTGCGGGCCGGCTACTTCATCACCGCCACCGACGCGGTCACCGATGCCGACGGCAACGTCACCGAGATCCGGGCCACCTACGACCCGGAGACCAAGGGCGGCCAGGCCCCTGACGGGCGCAAGGTGAAGGCCACGATCCACTGGGTCTCCGCCGCCCACGCCGAGGACCTCACCGTGCACCTCTACGAGCGGCTGTTCACCGACAGCCATCCCGGCACCGAGGGCGACGCGTTCGACTCCCTGAACCCGGCGTCACGGGAGACCGTGTCGGCCAAGGGCGAGCCCGCCCTCGCCGACGTCACCCCCGGCGAGGTCGTCCAGCTCGAGCGGCTCGGCTACTTCGCCGTCGACCCCGACGACACCCGCACGCTGCACCGCACCGTCGGCCTTCGGGACGAGTGGGCCAACATCCAGAAGCGCAAGGGCTGACTGGCGACCGGTTCAACCGCCGCTTGTGTTCCGACTCAGTTTCAGTCCGGGGTGCGCTGGGCGTCCGCCATGGCGCGGAGGAGCTCCTCCTGTGCGCCGGCCTCCGGGCCTGCGCCGGGGCGGCTGGCTGACACCACTGCCGTCGCTTGCTCCACGCTTGCGCCCCTGGCGATGAGCACGGCGGCGGCGATGGTGCCGGCTCGGCCGATGCCGGCGCCGCAGTGGGTGAGCACGGTGCGGCCGGCGTCGAGGTGCTCGACCAGCGCCTCGACGAGGGCGACGGCGTCGTCGAGCGGGGGTGCGTGCAGGTCGGGGACCGGTGCCCACCAGGCGCGGGGGTCGGTGCGCAGCCAGGCGACGTAGTCGGGGTAGCGGGCCTCGAGCTCGTGGCGCTCGTTCAGGCAGAGCACCACATCGGCGTCGACCCGGGTGACGGCGGCCTCGACGTCGGGGCCGATCAGGTGCTTGCCGCACAGCCACAGCTCGCCCGGCGCGTCGGGCACGGGGACCCGGTCGATGCCGCCGTTGCGGGAGCGCTCGCTGCTGCGCCACGCCGTCACCCGTCCCACGTCGGTGACGCTACCGTCGGTAGCCGTGACGACCCAGGGGGAACCGAACATGACCGCAGTGGACGACCACGCCAGCGACGTGCAGCAGCGGGGCGACGGGGTCCTGGCCGACCTGTTCTTCACGCCGGAGGGCATCGCCGACCCCGCCCCCCTGTACCACCGGCTGCGGGAGCTGGCGCCGGTGCACCGCAGCGGCACCGGCACGATCTTCCTCACCCGCTTCGACGACTGCAACGAAGTCCTGCGGGACAACCGCTTCGGCAACGGCGACAGCAACGAGGGCCTCGGCCTGCCGAGCGCAGATCCGGCCACCGATGAGTTCCGCCGTGACCAGCGCCGCCGCATGGCCGACCGCCCCCAGTCGCTGCTGTTCCTCGATCCTCCGGACCACACCCGCCAGCGCCGGCTCGTCTCGCGGGCGTTCACGCCCCGGCGGGTCGAGCAGATGCGAGGCACGATCGCGGCGCTCGCCCGTCGCTACGTCGACGACCTGGCCGAGGCCGGGGAGGGCGACCTGCTCGACCTGGTCGGCTTCCCGTTCCCGGTGTCGGTGATCGGTGCCCTCGTCGGCGTGCCCGAGGCCGACTGGCCCCGGTTCCGCTCGCTCATCACCCGAGGTGCGGTCGGCATCGAGCCCACTGCCTCGATCGAGGAGCTGCGCGACGGCGAGCAGGCCAACACCGAGACCTGGGAGTACTTCGTCGACCTCGTGGCCGAGCGCCGGGCCCGACCCCAGGACGACCTGCTCTCGGACCTGATCCGGGTCGAGGAGGAGGGCGACCAGCTGAGCGAGGCCGAGGTCATCGTCGTGGCGATCCTGATCTTCGCGGCCGGCTTCGAGACCACCACGAACCTCATCGGCAACGGGACGGCGGCGCTGCTGCGCAACCCGCCCGAGATGGACCGGCTGTGGGCCGACGAGGCGCTGCTCCCGACCGCGGTCGAGGAGATGTTGCGGTGGGACTCGCCCGTGCAGTTCGACGTNNACGTCGCGGGCGAGCCGGTGGACGAGGGCACCGCGGTGGTCACCCTGCTCGGGGCGGCCAACCGGGATCCCGCGCACTTCCGGGGCCCCGACCGCTTCGACGTGGGACGGGACGAGGGCACCCCGATGTCCTTCGCCGCCGGGATCCACTACTGCCTGGGCGCGAACCTCGCCCGCGCCGAGGGCCAGGAGGTCTTCCGGGCGATGCGCGACCGCTTCCGC
>DMTU01000293.1:9979-18251 GCA_003476595.1 Acidimicrobiaceae bacterium
GCCGGCGAGCTGGTGCAGCGCCCCCGCACCACCCTGCGCGGCTTCGAGGCCGTGCCGGTGCGGGTCACGCCCCGCTGATCGTCGGCGGGTCGCCGAACTCGGGTCCCTCGGTGCGGGTGCGCTTGAGCTCCCAGAACCCAGGCACGCTGATCATCGTGCGCAGCGCGTCCCACAGCTCGAGCGAGGTCTCGGTGTCGGGCACCCGGGTGATCACGGGGCCGAAGTAGCCGGCCCGGTTCCCGTGCTTGTCGTCCATGGCGATGATGGGCGTGCCCACGTCGTCACCGCAGAGGGCGAGGCCGATGTCCATGCGGGTGCGGATCTCGGCATCCCAGGCCTCGTCGTCGAAGGCCTTGGCGTGGGCCACGTCGAGCCCGACGGCGTCGAGCGCGTCGGCGACGTCGAAGTCACGGTCCTTGTCGTGGTGGATGCGCCGGCCGTACTCCAGGTACAGCTGCTCGACGTCGCCACCCTCGGCCCGGACGGACTCGAGCACACGCAGCAGCCGGTGGGTGAACCACACGGGCTCGTAGTAGTCGGACCCCTCGTCGGGCTCGTTCTTGAAGAACAAGCTGATCGGCTGCCACGTGACCTGCAGGTCACGGGCCGGTGCCACCTCGTCGACGACCCAACGGGCCGTCACCCAGCACCACGGTCAGATGGGGTCGATCCAGAACTCGATGTCCACCGCCGCAGTGTGCCGCATGAATCGGCCGTTGCCACCGCGCCTCCGTAGCGTGCCTCGCCGTGACCGGTGCCGAGATCGCTGTGGTGCTGGGTGCCAGCCTGCTCGGCGCGTTCGTGAAGTCGGTGACCGGCATGGGGTACCCGCTGCTGGCCGTGCCGCTGATCGCGCTGGCCCTCGGCATCGAGGACGCCGTGGTCATCGTCTCGGGTCCCAACGCCGTGGCCAACTTCGTGCTGTGCTGGCAGGCGCGCGGCGGCCGATCCGAGACCCGTGACCTGCCGGTGCTCGTGGGCACCAGCTTCGTCGGGGCGTTCCTCGGCACCTTCCTGCTTGTGACCGTGCCCGAGGACCCGCTGCTCGTCTTCCTGGCCGCGACCATCGTCGTCTTCGTCGTCAACTACCTGCGGAGCCCCGAGCTGCGGCTCCAGGAGGCGACGACCCACCGGTGGTCCCCGGTGGTCGGCTCGCTCGCCGGGGTCATGCAGGGCGCGCTCGGCGTGTCGGGCCCGTTGGTCGGGGCGTGGATGCACGGCTACCGCCTGACCGCGCAGGCCTACGTGTTCAGCGTGACGATCATCTTCGGCGTCGCCGGCTCGGTGCAGCTGGTGCTGCTGGCCGCGAGCGGCCGGTACACGGCCGAGCGCCTCGGGGTCTCGGCGCTGGCCCTGGTCCCGGTGCTGCTGATGGTCCCCGTGGGCACGC
This sequence comes from Acidimicrobiaceae bacterium, assembly GCA_003476595.1. Lineage (GTDB taxonomy): Bacteria > Actinomycetota > Acidimicrobiia > Acidimicrobiales > Salinilacustritrichaceae > Salinilacustrithrix. The sequence continues at coordinate 11,370 of DMTU01000293.1, forward strand.
GATCCCGGGCCCGCCTCGGCGGGCGGGGCTTCGACCTGGCCGTCCTCGGTGTGCTGCTCGCGTCGGGCGCGGCGCTGGTCGTTCGGGTGCTGGCCTGAGCACGGTTAGGGTCGTCGGCCGACCCGCCCGGATGGCGCGGGCGACGGACGACCCCGAGGGAAGGCTTCCGATGCACCGACGACTCCTGGCCGCGCTCGCGGCCGGCGCCCTGCTCGTCACCGCGTGCGGTGACGACGACGCCGGCAACGCCGGCAGCGGCGACGACGAGTACGTGGAGGCCATGGCCGCCTCGATGCAGCAGGACGAGGACCTGCCCTTCGCCGAGGCCGACATCGACTGCCTCTCGCGCGAGTTCGTCGAGGCCCTCGGCGGCGCCGAGCGCCTCGAGTCCGAAGGCATCACCCCCGAGGACCTGAGCAGCGACGAGGGCCTCGACGACCTCGGTCTGGAGCTGGGTCAGGAGGAGGCGGACGGCATCGCGGCCTCGTTCGGCAACTGCGACGTCTCGCTGGCCGAGCTGGTGCTCTCCGAGGCCGGCGAGGACGTCCCCGCCGAGGTCCGCGACTGCGTCGAGGAGAACCTGGACGAAGACGTCCTGGCCGAGTTCTTCGCCACGGTCCTGGTCGACGAGGAGACCGGCGACGAGCCGCCCGAAGCGCTGCTCGAACCGCTGCTCGCCTGCTTCCAGTCATGAGCCCCGAACGCACACGCGGGCTGGCGTCGGGAGGTCGTCCGGTCGACGACGTCATCGCCGACCTCGCCGCCAAGCGCGACGACGACGTGCGCTGGCGCGACGGCCGCACGTTCGGGCTGGTGTTCGACGGGGGCCCCGGCGTGCACGAGGCCGCCGAGCGCGCCGCCATGCTCTACCTGCACGAGAACGCCCTCAACACCATGGCGTTCCCCTCGCTCGGCCGGATCCAGTCCGAGGTGGTGGGCTGGACCGCCGACCTCCTCCACGGGCCCGACACCGCCGCCGGGTTCCTCACCAGCGGCGGCACCGAGTCCATCCTGTGCGGCGTGAAGGCCGCCCGGGAGCGGGGACGCACCGAGCGGGGCATCACCGCGCCGGAGATGATCGTGGCCGAGAGCGCGCACGCCGCGTTCCACAAGGCGGCCCACCTGTTCGGCATCGCCCTGCACAAGGTCCCGGTGCGCGACGACTGGACGGCCGACGTCGACGCCATGGCCGAGCACGTGAACGACAACACGGTGCTGGTCGTGGGCTCGGCACCGCAGTACCCGCAGGGCGTCATGGACCCGATCCCGGAGATCGCGGCGCTGGCCGCCTCCGTGGACGCCAACTGCCACGTCGACGCGTGCATGGGCGGCTTCGTCCTGCCCTTCGCCGAGATGCTCGGCCGCCCCGTGCCGCCGTGGGACTTCCGGGTCGAGGGCGTGTCCTCCATCTCGGCCGACATCCACAAGCTCGGCTACGCCCCCAAGGGCGTGTCGGTCATCCTGCACCGCACCAAGGAGCTCCGGGCCCACCAGACCTTCGTCTTCGACGGCTGGCTCGGCGGCTTCTACGCATCCCCCAACCTGCAGGGAACCCGCTCCGGCGTGCCGATGGCGGCGGCGTGGGCCGTGATGCAGCACCTCGGCACCGACGGCTACCAGGGCCTCACCCGCACCGTGCTGGACAACGCCGATGCCATGCGCGCCGGCATCCGGGCGATCGACGGGCTCACCGTGCTCGGCGATCCCACCTACCACCTGCTGGCGGTCGCCCCCGATCCCGACGCCGCCGACCCGCTCGACATCTTCGCCGTCGGCGATGCCCTGCAGCGGCGCGGCTGGTTCCACGATCGCCAGAGCCCTCCGGACAACCTCCACGCCACGGTGTCCAACACCAACACGGGCGTGATCGAGGAGTACCTGGCCGCGCTGCGCGACTCGGTGGACGAGGTGCGCGGCGCCAGCACCGACGACCGCACCACCGGCTACGCCACGCTCGAGTAGATCCCGCTCAGCGCTCGCGGTCCTCGGGCGGCAGGTCGCCGGCGGAGGCGAGGCGCGGGCGGATGAGCCGTCGCCAGACGAACCAGGCGAGCCCGCCGCCGATCGCCAGGATGACCGCCCCCTGGAACAGGCCGACGATGTCGCCGACCCGCTCCCAGCGCTCGCCGAGCACCGCTCCGGCTGCGATCAGCGCCGTGTTCCACATCGCGCTGCCGATGGCGGTGAGGACGGTGAAGCGGGCCGGCGCCATGTGGCGGAAGCCGGCCGGGACGGACACGACGGAGCGGATCAGGGGCACGCACCGGCCGATCAGCACGGCCGCGTCGGCCCGGCGGTCGAACCACTCCTCGGCCCGGTCGAGGTGGTGCTCGCGCACGCTGAACCACCGGCCGAAGCGGACGATGAAGGCACGCAGCCGCATCGGACCGATCGCGGCCGACACGCCGTAGAGCACCCAGGCGCCGACGACCGAGCCGGCAGTGGCGGCTGCGATCATGCCGACGACGTTCGCGTCGCCGCGACCGGCCACGAAGCCGGCGAGGGGGAGCACGACCTCGGATGGGATCGGCGGGAACACGTTCTCGAGGGCGACGAGGAACGCGACGCCGAGGTAGCCCAGTGCGTCGACCACGTCGGTGACCCAGGTGACGATGTCGTCCAGCAACGGTCCTCCGCTCGGCCAGGTCCGGTGAGCGTAGGTGGCGGTGATGTCGACTCCACCGACCCCGGGTATCGTCGGAGCCCGCTGGGCGGAGCAGATCCGCCGCCGACGAGGGTGTCCCGTACCGGCACGGCGAAGACGGGGCTCAGGAGCGTTCCATGGCCTGGCCACTGCTGATCGTCGCGGGGTTGCTCGAGGTGGCGTGGGCGTCGGTGCTGCCCTCCACCGAGGGCCTGACCCGCCTCGGACCGACCCTCGCGTTCCTCGGGCTGCTGGCCGCCAGCATGGTGGCGCTGGCCAAGGCGGCCGAGGTGATCCCCATCGGCACCGCCTACGGCGTCTGGGTGGGAGTCGGCGCGGTGGGTGCCGCGATCGTGGGCATCGTCCTGCACGGCGATCCAGCCACACCGGCCCGGATGTTCTTCCTCGCCCTGCTCGTCACGTCCATCGTCGGGCTGAAGGTGACCGGCGCGAGCTGACGCCCGGTCGCGCGACGATGGCGCATGGTCCTCAAGCGCTGGCGACGCGACCGTGACGGCGGCCTGCCGGGAGGTCGTGGCATCCCGGCCCCACCGTCGGATCCGGCCGGCGGACGTGGGTCCCGCCGGCGACGGGACGAACCGGCGCGCCCGGAGCTCGTCGAGCTCACCGTCGGGTTCGACCGCTTCGAGGCCGGCGCGCTCGTCGCCCGGCTGGAGGCGAGCGACATCCCGGTGCGCCTCCTGACCATGGACGACCACGGTCTCGTCGTCGGGATGGTGGCCCGGCACCCGCACCGCATCCTGATCCGGGCCGACGACGAGGACCGGGTCCGGGCGATCATGGAGCGCGCCGGACCCTGACGTGGCTCGACCGCGTCGGCTGGTTCAGGCGACGACCAGCTCGCCGTAGGTGTTGCACAACCCTGATGCCACGACGGCGAGGGCGGCGCCCACCACCAGCCACGCCACCTTGCGTCGCCAACCCCGCAGCTGTCCGCCGCTCGGCGCCGGCATGTACCAGTCGGGGAGGAGGCCGTCGGCGCGATCGTCCGGGTGCCACGGTTCGGCGTCGGCAGGCAGGGGCGCGTCCGGGTCACCGAGCACGGCGAGCCGCTCCAGCTCCTCGTCCAGGGACGCGGGCGGGGACGGATCGAGCACGCGCCCCACGGTAGGGCGACGCCGTCAGTGGCACCGGTCGGCACTTGGTCACGTCTGTTGCCAGTGAGCAGAATCGGCCCATGACGACCGAGTCGACCGCCGTCCCCCGCTTCGACATCGCGCAGCCGGAGTTCTGGCGCCGTCCGCTCCAGGACCGGATGGACGACTTCGCCGCCATGCGGGCCCAGGGTCCGTTCTGGGACTCCGAGATCCCCGACACGATGGGGATGCTCGACGGCCCCGTGCCGTTCCACGCGGTGACGACCTACGACGAGGTCGTGGAGATCAGCCGCAAGCCCAAGCAGTTCTGCTCGGGCCAGGGTGCGGTCGCCATCCCCGACATGCCGGCCGAGGCGCTGGAGTTCTTCGGCTCGTTCATCAACATGGACGACCCCCGCCACGCCCGCCAGCGCGGCATCGTCTCCCGGGCGTTCACCCCCCGCCGGCTCGAGCTGGTCCTCGACTCGGTGCAGCACATCTGCGACGAGGTGATCGACGACTTCTGCGAGAAGGGCGAGGTCGACCTGGTCGAGGCCATGTCCGCCCCGTTCCCGCTGCTCGTGATCTGCGACATGATGGGCATCCCCCGGTCGGAGTTCAAGACCGTGTTCGACGCCACCAACATCATCCTCGGCGGCGGCGACCCCGAGTTCGTGGGCGACGACGTCATGGGTGCGCTCTTCGGGGCCGGCATGACCCTCACCGGCTTGCTGCACGAGGTGGCCGAGGATCGGCGCAAGAACCCCAAGGACGACCTCACCACCGCGCTCATCACCGCCGACGTGGACGACGAGATGATGACGCCCGAGGAGCTGGGGCCGTTCTTCATCCTCCTGGCCGTGGCCGGCAACGACACGACCCGCACGGCGATCAGCTACGCCATGCAGTTCCTCACCGAGAACCCCGAGCAGCGCCGCATCTGGCAGGACGACCTCGAAGGCGTCACCCCCACGGCGGTCGAGGAGATCGTGCGCTACGCCTCCCCGGTGGTGTTCATGCGCCGCACGGCGACCGAGGACGTCACCCTGGCCGGACGGGACTTCTCCGCCGGCGAGCGCTTCGTCATGTTCTACGGCGCCGCCAACCGCGATCCGGCCCACTTCGAGAACCCCGAGGTCTTCGACGTGCGCCGCGACCCGAACCCCCACGTCGGCTTCGGTGGCCCCGGCCCGCACTTCTGCCTCGGCGCCCACCTCGCCCGCCGCGAGCTCGCCGTGGCGTGGCGGCAGCTGCTCACCCGCCTGCCCGACCTCGAGGCCGCCGGCCCGCCCGAGTACCTCGAGGCCGCCGGCATCCCGCTGGTGGGCGGCATCAAGCGCTTCCCCGTCCGGTTCACGCCCACCGAGAAGGTGGGACGGGCCTAGATTCCCCACCATCACGGCCGTGCCGGGGACGCGCGGCCACCATCTGACAGGAGCTCCGTGGCTACGAAGACCCAGATCCCGATCGTGGACTACCTGGTGCTGGGCGAGGACCCGCACCTGGAGGCCACCGAGTGCACCTCGTGCGGTGCCCGCTACTTCGACCGGCGCAACGCGTGCGCGTCGTGCTTCGGCACCGACTTCACCACGGTCGACGTGCCCACCGAGGGCACGCTGCGCTCGTTCACCATCGTGACCTTCGCCGCCCCCGGCGTGCCCGTGCCCTTCGTGGCCGGCATCGTCGACGCCGGCGGCACGAGCGTGCGCACCAACATCATCAACGTCGAACCCGATGACGAGCACGTGAAGCTCGGCATGCCGGTGCGCCTGGCGACCTACTCGCTCGGCACCGACGACGACGGCGTCGAGGCCATCGGCTTCGGCTACGAACCGTGCTGATGGCGGTCTGCTCCGCAGCGCCGCGTGCCGCCTGCTCGCTGGCGCTCCCGACGGCGGCCACCCTCACATCCACCTGTGCGATCGCGAAGGACCTTCCCTGACATGAGCTCTGACGACATCTACATCCTCGGCATCCACATGACGAAGTTCGGGAAGCACCCGGACTCCGACGTGGTCGACCTCGGCGCGGAGGCGGCCATGGCCGCCCTCGCCGACGCCGGCGTGACCATGGCCGACATGGGCATCCTGGCCGCCGGCAACCTGATGAACGCGAGCGCCGGCTTCGGCCAGCAGCTCCAGAAGCAGATCGGCCAGACCGGCATCCCGGTGTTCAACGTGGCCAACGCGTGCGCCACGGGCGCCACCGCGCTGCGCACGGCGATCATGGCCATCAAGGCCGGCGAGTGCGACATGGGCCTCGCCGTCGGCGTCGAGAAGCTGGCCGGTGCCGGTCTCCTCGGCGGCGGTGGTGGTGGCGGCAAGAAGGACGAGCACAAGTGGGAGCCCTCGGGCCGATTCGGTGCCGTCGCCGGCGTCGACGGCCGCATCGGCACCGCGGCCATGCCGGGCACGTTCGCCCAGGTCGGCATGGAGTACCTGCACGACAACGACTACAGCGGCGAGGCCTTCGAGCTGTTCGCCCGGATCAGCGTGAAGAACCACAAGCACTCCACGCTGAACCCGCTGGCGGCCTACACCAAGGAGATGAGCCTCGAGCAGGTGATGGGCGACGTGATGATCGCCTACCCCAACACCCGCCCGATGTGCTCGGCCAACTGCGACGGCGGCGCCGCCGCCGTGGTCGTCTCCGGCGCCAAGCTCAAGACCCTCTCCAAGGAGCAGCAGCGCCGGGCCGTGAAGGTGTCGGCGTCCGTGCTCACCTCCGACCCGTGGCAGGAGGCCTGCCAGGTCCTGCCCGACGTGAACACGCTCACCCGCATGGCGGCCACGCAGGCCTACGAGCAGGCCGGCGTGTCACCCGAGGACCTCGACCTGGTCGAGCTGCACGACTGCTTCGCCACGGCCGAGCTGGTGCACTACGACAACCTCATGCTGTGCGAGCCGGGCGGGGCGGTGGACCTCTTCGAGTCCGGCGCCACCTGGCGCGACGGCTCGACCCCGGTCAACGTCTCCGGTGGCCTCGAGTCGAAGGGCCACCCGATCTCGGCCACGGGCATCGCCAACATCTGGGAGGTGTGCCACCACCTCCGCGGTGAGGCCGGCGACCGCCAGATCGAGGGCGCCAAGGTGGGCCTGGCCCACGTCATCGGCCTCGGCTCGGCCTGCGGCGTCCACATCC
>DMTU01000293.1:18328-18642 GCA_003476595.1 Acidimicrobiaceae bacterium
GCCTGCGGCGTCCACATCCTGGAGTCCAGCGCGGCCTGATCCGCTCCGCCGCCTGACGTCCGCCGCTGCGGTGGGCGTCAGGCGGAGGCGGCCAGCACGGCCTCGGCGCAGCGGCGCCCGGAGAACATCGCGCCCTGGATCGAGCCGGTGTCGCGGTGGTCGCCGCACACCCACAGCCCGGGTCGCACCGCGACCGCCTGCTTCGGCGCGAACGGCGGCGACTGGTTCGGCTGACCGTGGACGATCGCGTCGGTGCGCAGGTGCACCCACCCGTCGACCTGGGCGCCCCACCAGCCGCGCAGCTGGTCCCGCAC
>DMTU01000117.1:0-644 GCA_003476595.1 Acidimicrobiaceae bacterium
TCCGAAGAACTGATGCTTCCCAGTGGTGGCTTGTTAGCGGCCATGAAAAACCGTCTCGTTGTCCTACCGGAGTCGCCGGTTCTCGGCCTTGAGACACTTGATCTCGGCAGGCTCCTCGCTGGTCACGCCGGGGCGAGTTCCGTCATCGAGCTTGGCTCCCGCGAGTCGGTGCCGGACCGACTCGTAGGAGACGCCTGCCTGGCGCGCGACCGCGCTCACCGCCGCGGTCTGGTTCGGGCACTCCTGCCGGTGCTCACGCACGAGCCGCACGCACCTGGCGCGCAGCGGGGGATGGATCTTCTGCGGCATGCTGCCCATCCTTCCGGACTCAAACAGCGACGGCTCAAACCCAGGACGGTGAAGGCTGCGGTTACGGGGTCGCTCCAGTGGACCACAGCCCGACCCCGGTGGCGTTGGCGAGCGATCCGGTTGCCTGCGTCACAACAGCTGCTGGTATTTACAGCCCAGCAATCGATTCGGTGTTTCGTTCGGTCACGACTGCCCACCTTCGTGCTCTCTCACCCAAGCCTGGGCCCGCTCGTAGTCCTCAAGGGTGTTGATCTCGATGCTGCTGCTCACGGCGACGCGGGCGACGATGACGAGGCCATGTTCGAGCGCGCGGAGTTGCTCGAGATTTTCTGCCC
>DMTU01000117.1:847-1580 GCA_003476595.1 Acidimicrobiaceae bacterium
CGCTCCAGCGGCGTGGGCGTCAGCGTCGGGAATCGGCGCAGCACGTCGCGACGGAAGGCGTACAGCCCGAGGTGCTGAAGATAAGGGTGGTCGACTCCGCGCGGGTTCGCCGGAATGAGGGAGCGGGAGAAATAAAGTGCCCGGCCATGCGCGTCAGTAACAATCTTGACCGTGTTGGGATCGTCGGCGAGCTCGGGCTGGAGCGGCATCCCTACCGTCGTCATATCTGCAGTCTCACCCTCACGGAACGGGGCAAGCAACGCGCCGAGCGCGGCCGGGGACACGAACGGCTGGTCCCCTTGGACGTTCGCGACGACGTCGTACTCTCCCGGCATCAAGTCAGCGGCTGCGGCGACCCGCTCGCTCCCGTTTGCCAGCGACGGTGACGTCATCACGGCACTGCCGCCGAACCCCTGCACGGCATCGAAGATCCGTTCGTCGTCCGTCGCGACGACGACGTCGTCGAACTCGCCGCTGGCGATCGTCGCGTCCCACACCCTTTGCACGACGGTGCGCTCGCCCAGTTTGAGCAGCGGCTTGCCCTCGAGCCGGGTGCTCAAGTATCGGGCGGGAATGACGGCGAGGGCTCGCATGGATGGACATCCTCAATAATCGGGAGACTGGAGATGCAGTCAGTCTAGTAGTATCGGTGAATGTCGAAAACCGTGGCCGTCGGGCCGAACATTGCCGTGTCCAATGACCGCCCGTGCGTGATCTTCGGTGGGATCAACGT
>DMTU01000117.1:1732-2518 GCA_003476595.1 Acidimicrobiaceae bacterium
TTCGGTGGGATCAACGTCATCGAAGACCTCGATTCGACCCTCCGAGCGGCGTCACGCTATGTCGAGGTGACCACCAAGCTCGGTATGCCGCTGGTATTCAAGGCATCCTTCGACAAGGCGAACCGCTCCTCGGTCGACTCATACCGTGGCGTCGGGCTTGACGAGGGGCTAAGGATCTTCGCCGCCGTTAAGTCGGAGTTTGGCGTCCCGGTGATCACTGACGTCCACGAGCCCGCGCAGGCCGCTGCCGTCGCCGAGGTGGCGGATGTCCTGCAGCTTCCAGCGTTCCTCGCCCGCCAGACCGATCTCGTCGTTGCGCTCGCGAAGACGGGCCGTCCCATCAACGTCAAAAAGCCGCAGTTCTTGAGCCCGCTCCAGATGACCCACATCCAGCGCAAGTTGGCCGAGGCGGGAAATGACCAGGTGATTCTGTGCGAGCGCGGCTCGCAGTTCGGCTACGACAATCTCGTGGTGGATATGCTCGGCTTCCGTGAGATGGTCGAGGCCTGCGGCGGTGCGCCCGCGATCTTCGACGTCACGCATAGCCTTCAGCGCCGCGAGGCCGGCGGCGCGGCCTCCGGGGGTCGACGGCGCCAGGTTGCCGAACTCGCCCGCGCGGGCATGGCGCTCGGCCTCGCCGGGCTGTTCGTTGAGGCGCACGCAGACCCAGACAACGCGCGGTGCGACGGCCCCAGCGCGTTGCCGCTGAGCGCGCTCGAAGGGTTCCTCGGGCAGGTCAAGGCGATCGATGATCTCGTCAAGTCGTTCCCCGCGCTGGACATCGCG
>DMTU01000162.1:0-220 GCA_003476595.1 Acidimicrobiaceae bacterium
GGGGGCCGGGCGAGCCTCGGCCAGCGATGTGAGTGCTCGCCGCGCGATCTCCGCTGCGAGCTCGAGCATCGACGGGTCGGCCGCCGTCAGCTGTGCGGCCAGGGACAGCAACCGGTGGGTCTGGTCGTCGACAGGGGAGCGGTGGGCTTCCCGGTCGAGCTCACCGCGGCGAGCGCTGGGCTGGCGGGGCGGAGTCGTCGACTCGGTGGGGGAGAGCAGC
>DMTU01000162.1:429-2781 GCA_003476595.1 Acidimicrobiaceae bacterium
CGGTGGGGGAGAGCAGCTCGTCGAGCCGGGCCGGGTCGATGACCGTCGGCCGGGCCGAGCACCGGACACCGTGGGCATCCAGCTCACGCAGGCGAGACTGCACCGTTCCCGGCGACAAGCCGTGGTCGTGTGCCAGCTCGCGCACCGACCGGTCGACCTGCACCAGGCCGTCGGTGCGTGGACGGCCGTGGTCGCGGACGATGCGATAGGCGAACCGCAACGACGCGTCGCCACAGAACGCCACCGGCTCGCCCGCGGACCCACCGCCGTCGTCCGCATCTCCGGGGCGGGCCGCTTGCGCAACCACTTGCGCAAGCTGATGCGATGCCGACGGGTTAGCGGAAGAACGTTCCGCAAGTGCTTGCGCAACTAGTTGCGCTCCGTTACTCTGCACGTAGTACCTCCGGCTCCTCTCGGGTCGGTGGGACGTTGATGAACGGTTCCAGGACCGGGTGTGATTCGAGACTGGAACTTGAACAGCCGACAGGAAGGGGAGCCCGTTGCCGCGGGTTCCCCTTGTCGTTACACGAGTGTGATTTGACCAGTAGACCTGATCCCGACGCCGCAGTGGTGGACGGTGCCCATGTCGGCACCGCAGAAGCGGCCCGTCGCCTCGGGGTCAGTGCCTCGTACGTCCGCCAACTGATCGCTGCCGGGGACCTTCCTGGCGTGCGCGTCGGGCGCGCATGGCGCATCCCCGAAGCGGACCTCGAACAGGCGGCACGAGCGCGGGTCGCCCGCCCCCGCCAGCTTGCGCAACCCGCGGCGCCACTTGCGCAACCCGCAGGGGCGGATGCGCCGTTGAGCGCCGAGGACGCCTTCGCCATCGAGCGAGCGTTGCTGCAGTCCGAGAACGACCAGCTCCAGCGCCGCCTGGCCGAAGCCCAGCAGCAGAACCTGCAAGCCCAAGTCGAGCAGCTCCAATCCCAGGTCGACGACCTGCGCGCCCAGCTCGATGCACGCGACGACGTCATCCGCACCCTGCTCGCCGCCCGCACCGCTCCGACGTCGTAGAGCCGGCCGGCGACCCGCTCTGCGTCGCCGTCAGCCATGGCAGGGGGGTGGTCACGCACTGTGCGCCGGCTGGACGAGCCGATCGCCGAACAGCCGGGCCTGGCGGGCTGCGACGTCGCCGCGGGGATGGCGGCGCAGCGTGCGAGTGCCCAGCGGGCCGGCTGACACCTTGACCCGGTAGCAGTCTGGGTGTGGCTGGTCGACCAGGCGGAACCGCTCGATCCGGGCCAGGGGATGCTTGAGGCGGCGGGCCTGCAAGCCGACCCGGCCGGCCAGGTCGTCGTCGCCGACCACGACGGGGCCGTGGGTGGCGATGCTGGCCAGCTCGACCCACAGCACCCACGCGGATGGTCCGAGCACGGGGAGCCACGCAGTGCGGGACCAGGAGCCGTCGACGGGTTCGGAACCCGGCGGATACGGGCCGGGGTGGGCTTCGACGTGGAACTGGTGGGCGGTGGGGGAGGGGTGCATGGATCTTGTGCCTTTCGAAGGACGGGCGGTGGGTGCCCCGGGTGCGCCGAGGTGGGCGACAGGGCAGCTACGGTTGGTGGAGCCGCCTCAGCCGGCTCCCTGTGCTGACTCACCACCCCTCGAGCGGGACCGCTCGGGCCTGGTCCTGTTCGGGAACGTGAAGGTGAGTGGGGCAGTGATGGATGACTTCGAGGAGTTGGCGTCCCGGTTCGGAGCACCCGACTGGGACCTCGACGGTGGTGGACTGGTGGCGACCCCGGCGGTCCTGGCCACCGCACTGCGCGACGGCCTCCGCCAGGCCGGACTGGTCGACGTGGTCGTCACCGGCGTGGCCGGCGGGATCCGGCGACGCCACCGGCTGATCAGCTTCGAGCTGTCCGAGACCCTGCCCGGTGACACCACACCGGTAGCCGTCATCGCGGTCGTCGCTTTCGGCGCCTCGCTGGCCCCGGCCCGGCGGGTCACCGCCGGCGCCCAGGTCCGGGTCCACGGGCACCTGGACTGGAAACCCGAATGGGGACAGCTACGCCTCATCTGCGATGACGTCGAGGTCGTGGCCCAGACCTCCGAGGTCGCCCAGGCTCGAGACCAGCTGGTCCGTGACCTCATCGGCGAAGGGCTCTGGCAGGCCCAGGACCGACTCGCCGTCCCGAACCGGCCCCGCCGCATCGGCCTCATCTGCGGGCAAGGCTCGGCGGCCGAAGCCGACGTGCGGGCGTCGTTGCCGGCGTGGGCGGGGATCGAGCTCGCGGTCGGCCATGCCCCCATGTCGGGGGAACGAGCCGCCGACACCGTGGCCGACCAGATCCGCGCCATGGCCACCCACACGCCCCGCCCCGACCTGATCGTGATCGCCCGTGGCGGGGG
>DMTU01000225.1:0-218 GCA_003476595.1 Acidimicrobiaceae bacterium
CCGATGTCGTCGAGGCCCTCGAGGAACCGGTGCTGGGTGCCCTCGTCGAGGGGGAACGTCGTCTCGATGTCGCCGGCGCGCAGGCTGCGGCTGGCGATGTCGATCTGGAACACGGTGGTCGGGTCGTCCTCGACCATCCGCATCAGCCGCTCGCCGGTCTCGGCGTCGACCTGCACCGGCACGAGGCCGTTCTTGGTGCAGTTGTTGCGGAAGATGTC
>DMTU01000225.1:409-671 GCA_003476595.1 Acidimicrobiaceae bacterium
GTGCAGTTGTTGCGGAAGATGTCGCCGAAGCGGGGCGAGATCACGGCCTCGAAGCCGTACTGCTGGATGGCCCAGACGGCGTGCTCCCGGGAGGAGCCGGTGCCGAAGTTGGGCCCGCCGATCAAGACGTTGGCGCCCTGGAACTGCTCGAGGTTGAGCACGAAGCCGGGGTCGTCACGCCACTCGGAGAACAGGCCCTTCTCGAACCCGGTCCGCTCGACCTGCTTGAGCCAGTCGGACGGGATGATCTGGTCGGTGTCGA
>DMTU01000225.1:944-7183 GCA_003476595.1 Acidimicrobiaceae bacterium
CCCTCGAAGTTGCGGTTCGAGGTGCTGGCGCAGCGCTCGCCGGGGGCGAGCTTGTCGGGGTTCATGGCCAGGCACATCGAGCAGCCCGGCACCCGCCAGTCGAAGCCGGCCTCGACGAAGATCTTGTCGAGGCCCTCGGCGACGGCCTGGTCCTTCACCTGGAACGAGCCGGGCACGATCATCGCCCGGTCGATGGCGACCTTGCGTCCCTTGGCCACCTCGGCCACGGCCCGGAGGTCCTCGATGCGCCCGTTGGTGCACGAGCCGATGAACACCGTGTCCACCGGGACCTGCTTCATCGGCGTGCCGGCGGCGAGGCCCATGTAGTCGAGGGCCCGCTCGGCGGCGTTGCGCTCGGTGGCGTCGACCATGGCGTCGGGGTGGGGGACCTCGCCGGTGATGGGCACGACCTGGCCCGGGTTGGTGCCCCAGGAGACGTGCGGGGTGATCTCGGCGGCGTCGATCACCACCTCCTTGTCGAAGGTGGCGTCGTCGTCGGTGACCAGCGTCTTCCAGTCGGCGACCGCGGCGTCCCAGTCGGCGCCCTTCGGTGCGTGCGGGCGGCCCTCGAGGTACTCGAAGGTGGTCTCGTCGGGGGCGATGAGCCCGGCCTTGGCGCCCATCTCGATCGACATGTTGCACACGGTCATGCGCCCCTCCATGGAGAGGGAGCGGATGGCCGAGCCCCGGTACTCGATCATGTGGCCGATGCCGCCGCCGGTGCCGATGCGGCCGAGGATGGCCAGCACCACGTCCTTGGCGGTGACGCCGGGCTGCAGGTCGCCCTCGACGGTGACGGCCATGGTCTTGGGCCGGGACTGGGGGAGGGTCTGGGTGGCGAGCACGTGCTCGACCTCGGAGGTGCCGATGCCGAACGCGATGGCGCCGAAGGCCCCGTGGGTGGACGTGTGGGAGTCGCCGCAGACGACGGTCATGCCCGGCTGCGTGAGGCCCTGCTCGGGGCCGATGATGTGGACGATGCCCTGGCCGGGGTCGCCCATGGCGTGGCAGGTGATGCCGAACTCGGCGCAGTTCGCGGCCAGCGTGTCCATCTGCTTCTTCGAGATGGGGTCGGCCACCGGCTGGTCGATGTTCGAGGTCGGGACGTTGTGGTCCATCGTCGCCAGCGTCAGGTCGGGGCGGCGGACCGTGCGCCCGGCGAGGCGCAGGCCGTCGAAGGCCTGGGGGGAGGTGACCTCGTGGACGAGGTGGAGGTCGATGTAGAGCAGGTCGCCGTCGTCCCCCGAGTGCACGAGGTGCCGGTCCCACACCTTCTCGCTGAGCGTCTTGCCTGCCATGGGTGCTCCTTGAGGTGTCTCACATAGTGGGATAGTGTTCCCGTCTGATGGACACTCTAAGCGGGATCGGCGTGCTCGACAAGGTGGTCGCCATCCTGCGCGTCGTCGGCGAGGGTCCGGCGACCTTCCGCCAGCTGTGCGAGCGCACGGGGATCAGCCGGGCGACGGCCCACCGCCTGGCCCAGGGGATGGAGGTCGTCGGGCTGCTGCGGCGGGGCGACGACGGCGCCTACACCCCCGGCCTCGCCCTCATCGGCCTCGGGCGGGCGGCCCTCGAGGCGTTCCCCCTCACCACGGTCGCCGGGCCCGTGCTGCGGCGCCTGCGCGAGGGCACCGGCGAGTCGGCCCAGCTGTTCGTGGTCGAGGAGGGCGAGCGGCTCTGCGTCGCTGCCGTGGACTCCGGCCACGAGCTGCGGACCATCGTCCCGGTGGGGGCGCGGCTGCCCATGGACGTCGGCTCGGCCGGTCGGGTGCTGCGCGGCGACGTCGGCCCGGGCGGGTGGGCCGAGTCGGTCGGCGAGCGGGCCCCGGGGGTGGCGTCGGTGTCGGCGCCGGTCTGTGACGGCGACGGCCGGACCCTGGCCGCCATCAGCGTGTCCGGGCCGATCGAGCGCGTCAGCCGCCAGCCAGGGGCGCGGTTCGGCGCCGTGGTGGTCGCCGCGGCCGCCGAGGTCGAGGCCGCCCTGGGCCAGCGTCTCTGAGAAGCGGACCTGACGCCTGACTCGGGGCGACCGGGCAGGTACCTTCGGGGTGCGGGAGGGCGGTGGAAGCCGCCGGAGGGCAGGCGAGCACGCAGCGGACGCTGCGACGACGGCGATTGTTCGGAGCGATCCGTGAGCACCAACGGCGAGGGCGAGGACCTGCAGACGTTGCACGCGGTCGACGCCCGTGCCCTCCCCTCGCTGTTCGACACGGTGCTCGACCAGTCCGCCACCGGCGTGATGGTCTTCGACGAGGACCTGCGCCTCGCCTACGTGAACGAGGTGGCGGCGCGGATCGGGGGCTACCCGGCCGACGTGCACATCGGGAAGCGCCTCGGCGACCTGTACCCCCAGATCGCGACGCAGGCGGATCCGCTCATCGCGCAGGCGCTCGCCGAGCAGGAGACGGTGCGCAACGAGGAGCTGGTGTGGGAGTCACCCCGTCCCCCGCACGACCGCCGGTACTGGCAGGTGACCTACGTGCCGGTGCGCTCGACGGCCGACCTGCGCTACGCCGCCGCGATCTACGTGGAGACGACACCGGTGCGCCGGGCCCACGAGCGCCTGACCCGCCTGCTCGACGCGCTCCCGATCTTCACGGGCATGTGCACGCCCGACGGGCTCCTCCTCGAGGCGAACGAGGCCACCCTGGCCGCCACCGAGATGTCCCGCGAGGACGTCGTCGGGTTCCCGCTGTGGGAGGCGTCGTGGTGGCGTGACGATCCGGCGGTGCAGGTGCAGCTGCGGGAGATGCTGACCATGGCCCAGGCGGGCCAGCCCGCACGCGAGGACATCGACGTGCACCTCGAGGACGGCCGCCGTCGCACGGTCGACTTCCAGCTCGTGCCGATCGTGGAGCACGGTGCGGTCACCGCCCTGGTCCCATCCGCCACCGACATCACCGAGCGCATCGTGGAGCGCGACCGCCTCCAGGCGCTCGCCTCGCTGTCCCGCCACCTCAACGGGGCGCTGACGACGGCGCAGGTCGCCCGGCTGGTCGTGGCCAACGCGCCAGCGGTGGTCGACGCCCAGTTCGTCAACGTCGGCCTGCTCGACGCCGAGCGCCAGGAGCTGCGCCTCGTCCAGCCCCTCATGGACGTCGACATCGAGGACCGGTGGGGCACCGTGCCCCTCGACGGGCCCCGCACGCCCCTCCACGACGTGCTGGCGACCGGGCGGTCCGTGCTCGTGGATCGGGAGGAGCGCCTGGCCCGCTACCCGGAGCTGGTCGCCGACACCGACCGGGTCGGCCTCGACAGCACCGCGGCGGTGCCGCTCGTCGACGAGCTCGGTGAGGCGTTCGGCGTGCTCGGCGTCGGCTGGACCGAGCCGACCGAGTTCGTCGACGAGGTGCGGCTGCGGCTCGACCTGCTGGCCGACCTCTGCAGCCACTCGCTCCGCCGGGCGCAGCGCACCGAGGCGCGCGACCGCCTCGTCGAGGAGATGCAGGCCGAGGTGCTGGCCATGCCGGACACCTCCCGCACGCTCGACGTGTCGCTGGCGTACGAGCCGGCCCGGGGGGACATCGGCTTCGGGGGCGACTGGTACGACGTCATCGAGATCGACGAGTCGTACACCGCGCTCGTCGTCGGTGACGTCGCCGGCCACGGCATCACGGCTGCGGCACGCATGACCGAGGCCAAGGCGACGATCCGGACGCTGGTGCTCAACGTGGACCACCCCGAGGTGATCCCGGCGGCGAACCGGTCGCTCGCGCACTTCGACTCCGGCTACATCGCCACCGCCGCCGTCGCCTGGATCGACGACGAGGCCAAGACCCTCGAGTGGCGCCTCGCCGGGCACCTGCCTCCGGTGCTCCGCCGGCCCGAGGGGGAGGCGGTGCTGCTCGAGGGGTGCCACCACCCGCCGATCGGAACGGCCACCGAACCCCGTGCGCAGGCGTCCATCCCGTTCCCCGAGGGCTCGCTGCTCGTCCTCTACACCGACGGGCTCGTCGAGCGCCGCGGCGAGGACATCGACGTCGGCCTCGAGCGCCTGCGCTCGATCGTCGACCGCCTGCCCCCGACGTGCTCGGCCCGCGACGCTCGTGACTCGATCATGGCCGAGCTCCAGCTCGACGAGCGCGAGGACGACGTCGCCATCGTCGTCGTCCGCAGCCGCGCTCAGTAGCGGGACGACGTACGAGGCGGCGTTCCGCCGCCGCTGCCGGATTCGGTGTGGACGTGGCGGAGGGCGCGGAGCAGGGCCGGGACGAAGCGCGTGGCGCCGGTGACGCAGGCGGCGTGGTCGGCGGCGACGTCGACGAGCTGGGCGCCGGGGATGCCGGCGTGGAGCTCGGTCTGGCGGGCGGGGGAGACCACCTGGTCCCTGGTGGTGCGCACGACGGAGACGGGGACGTCGATGTCGGCCAGCCAGGGTCTGGCATCGAAGCGGCCGAGCGAGGCGCCGGCGCCGGCGATGGCGGCCGGGTCGCCCCGGCCGATCTCCTGGCGGGCCCACTGTCCGAACGGGTCCTGGTCGAGCCGGCGGCCGAGGAGGCGGGCGGCGATGGCGCGGCGCACCGGCAGCGGGGTGAAACGGGCCGCGTCGGCGAAGACCGGCAACATGGAGAACACGGCCGACTCGGTTCCGGGCGTCCGGAAGTACGGGGCGGTGGCGCACAGCACCAGGCTGTCGACCAGCTCGCGGTGGCGGTGCCACGTGAGCAGCGCGATGGGTCCGCCCATGGAGTAGCCGACGGGCGTGATGCGGCGGATGCCGAGCTCCCGGCACAGGGCGGCGACGTCGTCGGCGCAGTCGGCCAGGCGGAACCGCCGGCGGGAGCGCAGGCCCCGGCCGTGGCCCCGGTGGTCGATGGCCAGCACCCGGTAGCGGCGACCGAGCGCCTCGTAGCAGGCGAACCAGTTGAGGTCGGCCGAGACCGTCCAGCCGTGGAGCAGGACGATGGTCGGGGCACCGGGCGGCCCGGGCAGCTCGCGGACGAACGTGGTTCCACGGCCGGGCAGCTCCACCCGACGTCCGGGCGGCAGCCGGATGCCGTGCGGCGCCGAGCCGTGGTCGCTGCTCACCCGATGCTGGCGATCTCGACCGACAGCGTGGCGCCGGTGGGCGTCTCGTACTGGACGGACTCGCCCGCCTTCTTGCCCAGCAGCGCGGAGCCGAGGGGGGAGCCGGGGCTCATGACCTCGAGGTCGCTGCCCCGCTCCTCGATGGAGCCGATGAGGAACCGCTCGGTGTCGTCGTCGCCCTCGTAGCGGATCTCCACGACCGAGCCCACCCGCACCTCGTCGCTCTCGCTCGGGTCCACGATGACGTGGTTCTCGAGGATGGCGTTGAGGTGCATGATGCGGCCCTCCATCTTCCCCTGCTCCTCCTTGGCGGCGTGGTAGTCGCCGTTCTCGGAGAGGTCGCCCAGCTCCCGGGCCGTCTCGATCTTGCGGGCGATGTCGACCCGGCCGCGGGTGGTGAGGTCCTCGTGCTCGGCCTTGAGCCGGTCGTACGCCGCCTGCGTCAGCTCGTGGGTGTCAGCCATCAGACGAGGTTATCGGCGCCTTCGCATCAGCCGGCCACAGGCTTCTACCTTGGCGGCCATGAGCCACAGGATCGCCGTCATCGGTGGGGACTACATCGGACCCGAGGTCGTTGCCGAGGGGTTGAAGGTGATGGAGGCGGCCGGCGTCGACATCGACGCCACCCACTTCGACCTCGGCGCCCAGCGCTGGCAGCGCGACGGCGAGGTGCTGTCCGACGAGACCATGGACGAGCTGCGTGGCTACGACGCCATCTACCTCGGCGCCGTCGGCGGCGTCCCCGGCGAGATCCCGGGCGGCCTCATCGAGCGGGGGATCCTGCTCAAGATGCGCTTCGAGTTCGACCAGTACATCAACCTGCGCCCGTTCCTGCTCACCGAGCGGGGCATCGACTTCCAGGTGATCCGGGAGAACACCGAGGGCACCTACGCCGGCGAGGGCGGGTTCCTGCGCAAGGGCACGCCGCACGAGATCGCCACCCAGGGCTCGGTCAACACCCGCCACGGGGTCGAGCGCTGCATCCGCTACGCCTTCGAGCTGGCCCAGGGGCGCGATCGCAAGAAGCTGACGCTGGTCCACAAGACCAACGTGCTCACCTTCGCCGGGGACCTGTGGCAGCGCGCCTTCGACGAGGTCGCCGCCGAGTACCCCGACGTGGAGACCGGCTACCAGCACATCGATGCCGCCTGCATCCACTTCGTGAACGATCCCCAGCAGTACTCGGTCATCGTCACCGACAACCTGTTCGG
>DMTU01000223.1:0-4571 GCA_003476595.1 Acidimicrobiaceae bacterium
TGTCGTCGTCGCCGCCGCAGGCGGCGAGCGCCATGGATGCTGCGAGGCTGATGGCGAGGAGCTTCTTGCTCGTGGGACGCATGGTTCGGTTCTCCAGGGGTTGCGATCAGGGGGGATGAGGCCGGGGCGACGATGTGGGGGCACCGCCGGCTTTCCGGGTCTCGTGTCTTCTACGGGGCCATCGAAGATCTGGATGACGATCCGTCCCGGGACCTGGCCCCGTAGAACGACCATGACCTTCGATCGCCGCTTCCTCCTCCTGATGCTCGCACCCGTGCTGCTCGCGGCCTGCGGTGACGACGACACCGACGACGTCGCCGAGGCCGAGCCGGGCCCCACCGTCACGATGGAGCAGTCCCGCTACGCCCCCGACACCGTCGAGATCGCGCCCGGCACCGAGGTGACCTTCGAGAACCTGGACCCCTTCGCCCACACGGTCACATCGGCCGAGGGCAGCACGATCGAGTTCGACTCGGGCGAGCTCGGCCAGGACGAGACCTACGTGCAGACCTTCGACGAGGCCGGCACCTACGGGTACTTCTGCGAGATCCACCCGACGATGCGGGCCGAGATCGTGGTCGGCTGACGGCTACGGCGCGCCGGCCACCAAGGCGATGACGGCTGCTGCGACCTCCTCGGGCGTGCGGCCGTCGGTCGCCACCTGGCGGAACCGGGCGTAGCCCGCCTCCCGCTCGGCGAGGAGCGCGGCGATCCGCCCGGCGGGGTCGTCGCCCTGCAGCAGCGGCCGCTGCCCGGCCTCGTCGCGCAGGCGGGCGACGAGCGCCTCCGGCGATGCGGCCAGGCACACGACGATCCCGGTGGCACCGAGGGTGGCCTGGTTGGCCGGATCGAGCATGGTGCGCCCACCGGTCGCCACGACCGCCCCCGACGTCGCAGCGAGCTCGGCCGCCACCTCGCGCTCGAGCTGGCGGAAGTGAGCCTCGCCGTGGTCGGCGAAGAGGCGGGGGATGGGCCCGTGGTGGGCCTCGATCACGGCGTCGGTGTCGACGAAGCGCCGGCCGAGGCGCTCGGCGACCAGGCGCCCGACGGTGGACTTGCCGGTGCCCATGAACCCGGTGAGGACGATGTTGGCCTCGTCGGAGGGAGCTGGCGGTTCGACGGGCACAGGGCGGGGGATGGTACCGGCCGTCCGGAGGCGGTCCTCGTAGGCTCGCCGGCATGACCCGCCGCGTCCTCGTGCTGAACGGGCCGAACCTGAACCTGCTCGGCACCAGGGAGCCCGAGGTCTACGGCGCCGACACGCTGGACGACGTGCTGGAGCGCCTGCGCCGCCACGTCGAGGGCCGGGACGTGGAGCTGCGGGCGGTGCAGTCCAACATCGAGGGCGAGCTCGTCGACGCGCTGCACGAGGCCCGCACGTGGGCCGACGGGGTGGTGTTCAACCCCGGGGCGTTCACCCACTACAGCATCGCCCTGCGCGACGCCATCAGCGGCACGGGCCTGGCCGTGGTGGAGACCCACCTGTCGAACGTGCACGCCCGGGAGGAGTTCCGCCACCGGTCCGTGCTGGCGGCCGTGTGCCTCGGTGTCGTCGCGGGCTTCGGCGCCGACAGCTACCTCGTCGCGCTCGACGGCCTCCTCCGGCACCTCGAGCAGCGGGAGCGGTCCTCCTAGGCGATCGCCTGGAGGCGGCGGGCCGGGCGGGCGCCCGGTTCGCCCAGGGCGGCGGCGGCCATCTCGAGCTCGCCGGCCCGGATGTGCAGGGCGGCCTGCAGCGGGGCGAGGGCGTCGCTCGTGATCGAGGCGGCGTGGTCGCGCAGGGCTCGGGCCCGGGCGGCGGCGATGCGGGCGATGGTGGTGCGGTCGGCTTCCGAGGTGGTCGACATGGGGTGGCCTCCGAGGTGTGGGGACGCTGGGGTGCGGCGATCGGTACCCCTGCACGACCCGTGGCAGAACCTCGGTCAGGACCCGCCGCGGGCCGGTGGGCGCCCACCGGTCTCGCGGGGCACGTCCAGGTCGGCGAGGCGGCGGAACGCCGCCGCAGCGCGCTCGTCGACGACGTCGACCGGTGGCGGTCCGTCGTGCACGCAGGCCCAGGCGACCAGTGCGTCGGCGATGGCGTCGAGCTCGAGCGCGACGACCAGCAGCGGGATGGCGTCGAACGTCGGGTCCTCCCCCGATGCGTCGGCGTAGGCGGCCACCACCGAGTCGCCGCGGGGTAGGCGGAGCTCGACCCGGGCGAGGTCGGCCGCCGGCGCGTCGAGGACGCGCTCGGCGTCGGCCCGGATGGCCAGCGCACCGCCGTCGTCCTCGAACAGGTCGGGCGCGAGGCCCGGGTGCGTCGGTGCGGTCGCCGTCTCCAACCGGCGGCGGTGGGGCTTGAGGGCACCGTCGGTGCGCCGGATCAGCTCCAGGACCGCACCGGCGCGGGTGGGCTCGGGCTGGGCGAAGCGCACCAGCGCGCTGCGCAGGCTCCAGTCGTCGGTCCGGCTCGACTCGGCGTAGTCCACCAGCCGGTGGCCGTCGGGCAGGTCGGTGGCGGGCTCGGCGTGGGCGCGGGCCAGGGCGGCGGCGACGGCCTCGGGGGAGGGCACGGGGCCATTCAACCCCGGACGCGCCGGAGGCGCAGGCCCCCTTCGGTGCCTGCGCCTCCGCGCCCCCACAGGAGCGGGACGGTCAGTTCACGACCATCGCCGTGACCATGCCGAACATGCCCTCTTCGCGTTCGACGTGGGTGAGGATGTGGCAGTGCCAGACCCAGGTGCCGGGGTCGTCGGGGTTGATGAGCACCGAGTACCGCTCGCCCGGTGCGACGTTGACCGTGTCGGCGAAGTACGGGTTGTCCAGCGGGATGCCGTCCTTGGCCACCACGAGCTGCGGGAACTGGTGCTGGTGCATCGGGTGCACCTGCAGGCCCTCGTTGGCGTAGTGCACGAGGATCCACTCGCCCTGCTCGGCGACGATGGGGGCGGTGGCCGGGAAGCTCTTGCCGTTGAGCGAGAGGCCGATGGTGCCGGCGTCGTTCAGGACCATCGGGATCTCCTGGCTGATCTCGAGGTCGGCCGGGATCTCGACGCCGCTGATGGTACGGCCCCGGGGCAGGTCCACATCGCCGATCTGGATGATGCCGAGCATGCCGTTCGGCACCGCCATCTGCCCGTGGACGTGGGCGTGGTAGATGCCCACTGCCTTCTTCACGGCCTCGAACTCGTAGGTGAACGTCTCACCGCGCTTGATGAGGTCCTGGGTGTAGGGGGCGACGCCGTCCATCGAGTTGGGGGTCCGGATGCCGTGCCAGTGCACGTCGGTGCCCATCGGCAGGTCGTTGGTGACGTCGAAGCGCAGCTTGTCGCCGAGATCGACCTTGATGTACGGGCCGGGGACCATGCCGTTGTAGGTCCAGGCCTCGACCATCTTGCCGGGCTCGACCTCCCACTCGACGATCTCGGCGGTGAGCTCGAAGCGCTTCGTGCCGTCGGCCATGACCTCGACCGGCTCCAGGGGCTCGTTGCCCACGCCCTCGGTCTCGGCCGGGAAGGCGAGCATCGTGTCCATCATCGCCTGATCGAGGGCGTCGGCCTCCTCCTCGGTCATCTCCGTGTGGTCGCCGCCGTGCCCGCCACCTGCGGCGGCTTCCCCGCCCTCCGGGGTGTCGCCCACGATGAGCGTCCCGCGCATGCCGGCCTCCGCGTGGCCGGCGATGTCGCAGATGAGCTCGTACTCGCCCTCCTCGAGGGAGGAGACGTCGAGGGAGCCCGAATCACCGCTGTTCAGGTCGGCGGTCTTGAGGTCGTGGTCGACGACGGCCAGGTTGTGGATCTGGGAGCCGTCGTTGCGGACGTCGATCGTGCCGGACCCGCTCACGACGAGCGACTCGGGGTTGATCGCGAACTCGGTGAGGGTGGCGAGGGCCGAGGTGGGTGCCCCGCCAGCGTCGCCACCGGCGGCGGTCTCGGCTTCGTCGTCGTCACCGGAGGCGAAGGCGACGAAGCTGAACACGAGGGCGGTGAAGGCGAGGATCACGACCAGCAGGAGGCCGATGTCGGTGCCGCGACCGCGGTCCGGGGTGGCCTCGGGGGCGGTCGCGTCGGGTGGGGTGGTCACCGTCATTGGTGGGAAGCTGCTCCTTGTGGGGGTCCGCGCGTACTCGGCGCGATGCGGGTCGTCGCATGATGGCCGGGATCTCAGGGTGCCACCGGGGCCACCGGTCATGCAGCGAGATGACATAGGTCCCGAGATCCCCGGTTCGGGCCTCCGCCGCGGCCGCTCGGTAGGTTCCCCGGCGTGGAGAGCACCGTCACCCTCGAGGAGATGCGTCGTCTGCTCGACGCGGTGGTGGACGTGGGTGCCGGGCTGGACCTGCAGGACATCCTGGGCCGCGTCGTGGCTGCCGCCACCGAGCTCGCCGACGCCGAGTTCGGCGCCCTGGGCGTGCTCGATCCCACGGGCACCCAGCTGGAGGACTTCATCACGATCGGCATCGGGGAGGAGCGCCGGGCCCAGATCGGCCCGCTGCCCAAGGGTCACGGCATCCTCGGCCTGATCATCGACGGGGACGAGCCGGTCCGCCTCGACGAGCTCAGCGACCACCCGGCGGCCTACGGCTTCCC
>DMTU01000223.1:4716-7058 GCA_003476595.1 Acidimicrobiaceae bacterium
TACGGCTTCCCGCCCAACCACCCGCCGATGGGCTCGTTCCTCGGGGTGCCGATCCGCATCCGGGACCGCACCTTCGGGGACCTCTACCTCACCGAGAAGCGGGGCGGCGGCTCCTTCACCGAGGCCGACGAGGAGCTGGTCGTTGGCCTCGCCGCTGCGGCCGGCGTCGCCATCGACAACGCCCGCCTGCACGACCGGGTCGGGCGCCTGGCCCTCGCCGACGACCGCGCCCGCATCGGCCGCGACCTGCACGACACGGTGATCCAGCGCCTCTTCGCCACCGGCCTCGCCCTCCAGGGCGCCCAGGTGATGTGCACCGCCGATCCGGCCGAGGCGGCCCGCCGCATCGAGGCGGCGGTCGACGACCTCGACCTCACGGTCAAGCACATCCGGTCGGTGATCTTCGGCCTCGATGCGTCCCGCCGGGGCGAGTCGGGCATGCGCGACCGGATCCTCTCCCTCACCCAGGAAGCAGCAGGTCCGCTCGGCTTCGGGCCCCGGGTCGCGTTCGACGGTCCGGTCGACACGCTCGTGCCCGAGCACGTGCAGTCCGATCTGCTCGCCACCCTTCGCGAGGCGCTGGCCAACGCGGCGCGCCACGCGCAGGCCCGCACCGTCGACGTGCGGGTGCTCGCCACCACCGAGCAGGTCGAGCTCACCGTGCGCGACGACGGCGTCGGTGGCGCCGCGACCCGCTCGGGCGGGCGTGGCCTGCGCAACATGCACACCCGCGCCGAGCGCCTGGGCGGCACGTGCACCATCGAGGACGGGCCCGACGGGGGCACCGTGCTCACCTGGTGCGCGCCCGTCGAGCCCCCCGCCTAGCGGTGTTGCGAGGCGCAGCCGAGCAACTCGAGGTGGCCGGAGGCCACACCTAGACCGCGACGCGGTGACCGACGATGACGTCGGTGGAGAGCGCGAGCACGACCCCGTCGGAGAACCAGCGGTGCACGGGCTCGACCGTCACCGCGTCGGGCACGACCCGGACCGTCCCGGTCACCGACACGCACCAGCCGACGCCGTGGTCGAGGTCGATCGTGTCGGCCTCGAAGCCGACGACCTGTCCGTCGATGCCGTCGCTCACCTCGTGGTGGCCGGGCGTGCGCAGCAGCAGGTGGTCGTCTCGCAGCGTGTACTGCACGGGGAGCACGAAGGGCAGGGCGCCCGCGCTGATGGCGACCCGGCCGATGTCGGTCGCGGTGAGGAGGCGACGGCACTCGTCCGCCGTCATCGTCTGGAACCCGGTCCACACCTCTGTCACGGCGACGATGCTGGCGAGCGGCTCGCTCCCTGCCCAGGGTCATAGGTCACGAAGGCGCACCGGGGACCGCTGGGCACCAGCGGAAGGGCCAGAAGTGCGAGGATGGTCGCCATGAGCACCACCCCGATCCGGGTCTTCGTCGTCGACGACCACGAGGTCGTCCGGCGCGGCTTGATGGACCTGCTCGACGCGGTCGACGACATCGAGATCGCGGGTGAGGCCGGCACCGTCGAGGACGCCATCGGCCGCATCCCCGGTAGCCGCGTCGACGTCGCCGTCCTCGACGTCCGCCTGCCCGACGGCACCGGCATCGACATCGCCCGGGCCGTGCGCGAGCGCGACAGCTCGATCAACTGCCTGATGCTCACGTCCTTCGACGACGAGGACGCCCTGCTCAACGCCATCCTCGCCGGCGCCGCTGGCTACCTGCTGAAGCAGGTGAAGGGGCTCGACCTCATCGATGCCGTCCGTCGCGTCGCTGCGGGCCAGTCGCTGCTCGACCCGGCGGTCACCGAGCGGGTGCTGCGGGCCGTGCGCAACCGGGAGCAGCGCGACGAGCGCCTCGAGCGGCTCACCCCGCAGGAGCACCGCATCGTGGAGCTGCTCGCCGAGGGCCGCACCAACCGTGAGATCGGCGCCGAGATGTTCCTGGCCGAGAAGACGGTGAAGAACTACGTCTCCAACGTGCTGGCGAAGCTGGGCATGAGCCAGCGCACCGAGGCCGCGGTGTGGGCCGCCCGCCTCGACGAGCGCGGCGAGCTCCGCCGGGACTGACGCGAGCTGCCGGGGGCGTGGCTCAGGCGCTGCGCACGGCGACGTCGCGCCGGCGCCCGTGGCGGCCCGAGGCCGTGGCGGCGTCCAGCAGGCGCACGGCGATGCGGGAGCGGGTGGGGTCGTCGAGCGGACCCGGCACCGTCGCCACGATCTGCTCGCACACGGCGTCGCGGTGCAGGACGACGTCGCCGTCCTCGATGCCCATCTCGGTGAGCACCTGCGCCAGCGCGGCCTGGACCGTGGCGGTGACGTGGTCGTCGCCCAGCTCGGCGACGCGGGCCAGGGCCGAACCCAGATCGGGGTGGGT
>DMTU01000223.1:7146-17934 GCA_003476595.1 Acidimicrobiaceae bacterium
CAGATCGGGGTGGGTGACGTCGTGGCGGCCGAGGGCCACCACCGGCACGCCGGCCCGTCGGGCGCACACCGTGCCGGCCGAGGGGGCGTCCTGGGGGTGCTGCAGCGCGGTGATGGCGAGGTCGGCGCCCTCGTCGAGCGGGCACCGGTGCTCGACCAGGCCACGGCAGGTCAGGGGCGATGCCGCGTCGGGGAGGCACAGGTCCACGATCTCGTGGCCGTCCGCGCGGAGGCCCTCGGCCACCGTGGTGCTGGTGTCGGAGCGGTCGGTCAGCATGATCCGCATCGGAGGTCCCCCTGGTCGCGTCGGTGCGTCTGTTCGCCGACATCGTCGGCGGCGCCGCGGGCCGGCGACAGGGTCCAAGGTCCCGGGTCACCCGGGCCGGGGGAATGTTGCACGTGCAACTACTGTTGGACTGGGATGACCACCGACCGACCGAGAGGTGCGCCATGAACGCCCCGACCACCGACCTGCGCCGAGCCGACGAGCGGTTCCACACCCGGATCTCCTGGCTCGACTCCCGCCACAGCTTCAGCTTCGGCGGCCACTACGACCCCGCCGAGGTCGGCCACGGCCTGCTCATCGTGTCCAACGACGACCGGGTCGCGGCCGGCGGCGGGTTCTCCACCCACCCCCACCGCGACATGGAGATCGTGACCTGGGTGCTCGACGGGGAGCTGGAGCACCGCGACTCCGAGGGCAACGAGGGCATGATCTACCCGGGGCTCGCCCAGCGCATGAGCGCGGGGAGCGGCATCATGCACTCCGAGATGAACCACTCCTCGACGTCCGACGTGCACTTCGTGCAGATGTGGGTGCCGCCGCACGAGCGCGGGATCACGCCGGGCTACGAGCAGCTGGACCTCAACGCCGAGCTCGACGCCGGCGGTCTGGTTCCGGTCGCGTCCGGGCGGGGCCACGACAGCGCCATCTCGATCCACCAGCAGCACGCCGCCATGTGGGTCGCCCGCCTGGAGGCGGGACGCTCGGTCGACCTGCCCGCCTCGCCGTTCGTGCACCTGTTCGTGGCTCGCGGAGCCGTGGAGCTGAGCCAGACCGACGGCGCCCCCGGTGCGCCGCTGGCCCTCGCCGCGGGTGACGCCGCCCGCTTGCGCGACGCCGGGCACCCGGTGGTGACCGCCACCGAACGGTCCGAGGTCATCGTGTGGGAGTCCGACCTGGAGGTCCGGCGATGAGCGACGTCCCGGAAGCAGGCAGCGCCGGCACCGCTGCCCCGCGCGCCATGCGCGCCGCCGAGACCGACCACGGCGAGGTCGTCGACCGGACCGCCGAGTGGGAGCGGCTGCGCGAGCAGCACCTGGAGGCAGGCCCGGGCCGGCGCATGTCCTCCGCCCGAGGCGTGCACCACGTGGCGCTGATCTCCGGCGACCTCGAGCGGACCATCGAGTTCTACTCGGGCCTGCTCGAGTTCCCGCTCGTCGAGCTGTTCGAGAACCGCGACTACCGCGGTTCGACCCACTTCTTCTTCGACATCGGCGCCGGCAACGCTCTCGCCTTCTTCGACTTCCCCGGGCTCGACCTCGGACCGTACGCCGAGGTGCTGGGTGGCCTCCACCACCTGGCCATCTCCGTCGATCCCCTCCGATGGGCGCGCCTCAAGGGCAAGCTCGACGAGGCCGGCGTCGAGTACCACCACGAGAGCGGCTCGTCGTTGTACTTCCGTGGCCCCGACGGTGAGCGCCTCGAGCTCATCTCGGACCCGCTCGGCGAGATGTACGGCGAGGTCATCGGCTGAACCGCCGTCCGACCTCGGGTCGGGGGTGCGAACGCCTCGTTAGCGTGCGCCCCATGTCCGACGAGAACGCGAGCCCCGACGACACCGCGAAGCCGAAGCTGCCGGAAGGCGCCACGACCGCCGCGGCGTGGACCAACCCCGACGGCGGCAGCCTGCCGTACACGGCCGAGGCCCGGTGGATGGCGCTGCGGGACGACGACGAGCCGGTCGCCGACATCTTCTCGGTCTCGTACCTGGTCGACGACGCCGGACCCGCCCGTCCGGTCACCTTCGTGTTCAACGGCGGACCCGGCGCGTCGTCGGCGTACCTGCACGTCGGTGCGCTCGGGCCCCGCCGGGTGGGCTTCGACGAGCGGGGCATGCCGCTCGCCCCGCCGACCGCGCTCGTCGACAACGACGAGTCGTGGCTGGCCTTCACCGACCTCGTGTTCGTGGACCCGGTCGGCACCGGCTGGAGCCGCATCGTGAAGGACGAGGCGGCCAAGGGCGGTGGCGACAAGGGCGACGACAAGGGCAAGGGAGGCGGCGAGGGTCGGGACCCCAAGGCGTTCTTCGGCGTCAACAAGGACCTCGACTCCCTCACCGAGCTGATGGCCCGCTGGCTGTCGGGTCACGACCGGTGGGCGTCGCCGGTGTTCGTGGCCGGCGAGTCCTACGGCGGGTTCCGGGCCGCCAAGCTCGCCCGCCTGGCGAACGAGCGGGGTATCGGCTTGAACGGGACGATCCTCATCTCCCCGGCCCTCGAGTTCGCGCTGCTCGACCCCTCCGACTACGACGTCCTCCCCTGGGTCGACCTGGTGCCCACCATGGCCCTGGCCGCCCACCACCACGGCCGCAGCCGGGCCTTCCCGTCCGACGCCACGCCGGGTGCGGTCCGCCAGGTCGCGGAGGACTTCGCCACCGGCCCCTACGCCACCGCCCTCATCCGCGGCGCCTCGATGCCGGCGGCCGAGCGGGCCGAGGTCGTCACCCGGATGGCCGACCTGCTCGGCCTGCCCGAGCAGGTCGTCGACCAGCACGAGTGCCGGATCTCCATGACCCGGTTCGCGCGGGAGCTGCTGCGGGACGAGGGCACGGTCATCGGCCTCTACGACGCCACCGCCACCGGGCGGGACCCCTTCCCCGACCGGGACGGCATGGCCTGGCCCGACCCGACGCTGAGCGGCATCGAGCGGGTGTTCAACGCCGGCATCAATGCCCGGCTCCGCACCGAGCTCGGTGTGCGCACCGACCGCGAGTACCACCTGCTCTCGATGGCGGTGAACAAGGACTGGAAGATCGACTTCGACCAGCACGCCCTCGAGAGCCAGGTCGGTGCCACCGACGACCTGCGCTACGGCATGGCGCTCAACCCGCACATGAAGGTGTTCCTCACCCACGGCCTCTACGACATGGTCACGCCGTACTTCGCGTCCGAGCGCATCAGGAACCTGCTGCGGCTCGACGAGGCGACGGCCGCGTCGCTCACCGTGGCGCACTTCGCCGGCGGCCACATGTTCTACGCCTGGGAGGACAGCCGCACCGCGTTCCGGGACGCCATCGCCGAGTTCTACGCCGGCGCCCTCGGGTGACCGGTCAGGGCAGCGGCTTCTCGAAGAACCGCTGCGCGTACGGGTTGTCGTTGTAGCGCTCGACCTCGACGTACCCGGACCGCTCGTACAGGGCGATCGCCTCGGTGAGCTCCCCGTTGGTGTCCAGGCGCACGAGCCGGTGCCCGAGGGCGGCGCTGCGGGCCTCGAGCTCGGCGAGCAGCTTCCGGCCCAGGCCCTGGCCGCGGACGTCGCCGGCCACCCACATGCGCTTGATCTCCCCCATGTCGTCGCCGATGGTCTGGACGCCACCGCAGGCGACGACCCGATCACCCTGGCGGGCGAGCACGAACGCTCCGCCCGGCGGGGCGAGGGCAGCGTCGTCGCCGGTGCGGGCGTCGCCGGGGTCGAACCCGGTGGGGAAGCGAGCGTCGAGCTCGTCGAAGTAGGCGGCCATCGCAGCGCGGGCGTCGGCCGACTGCGGATCGACGACCTCGAAGCTCGCTGGGGACCGATTCGTCGACGATTCGTCGCGACGAATCGCCGACGAATCGTCGCCCAGGGCCGCCAGCCGCTCCTCGGCCAGCTTCACCATCGGCACGAGGCGGTAGGGGTCGGGCCAGACGGCGGTGCGGATCCCGGCGGCGGCGATCGGCTCCGCGCACACGGGCCCGACGCACACCGGGAGCACGGCGCCGTCGTTGCAGGCGGCGACGAGCCCGTCGAGGACACCCTCCTCGGCGGCGACCTCGAGCAGGAAGCGGACGGCGGGCTGGCTGGTGAAGGTGACGGCATCCACGTCGCGGCGGGCGATGCGGTGGGCCAGGTCGCGGACGGGGTCCTCGTCGTCGGGCCGGCGCCAGCGGTACACGGGCACCTCGGTGACCTGCGCGGCCATGGCCACCAGCTCGGCGGTGGAGGGGTGGTCCTCCGGGTCGAAGAGCTGGACGACGACGGACGCGCCGGCGATGGCGTCCTGCGCGCCCAGCCAGGCCACGACCTCGGGCATGGACTCGCCCGGCGCCCGCCACATCACGTCGAGGCCCCGCTGGCGACAGGCGGACTGCGCCTTCGGGCCCCGGGCGACGACCTTGCTCGTGCCGAGGGCGCGGATCAGCGGGTCACCGAGATCCCAGGCATCGGCGGCCTCGAACCAGAGGCGCATGCCGAACCCGGTGGTGGCCACCACCCAGTCGGGCGGGTCGGCGATGACGGCTTCGGTGGTGGCGCGCAGCGCGGCGTCGCCGGTGAGGTCGACCGTGTGGACCGTGGTGGCCACGACCACCTCGGCGCCGCGCTTGCGGAACAGCTCCGCCTGCTCCTCGGCACGGCGCTCCGCGGTCACGGCCACCGTGCGGCCGGTGAGATCGACCGCCACGGTCGGGTCTCAGCCCACCTGGGCGACGAAGTCCCGCAGCCCATCGAGGCCGAGGCCGCCGGCGTTGCGGTCGACGATGTTGCCGTCCCCGTCGACCAGCACCAGGTACGGGTAGGAGGTCAGCCCGAACGCGCTGGCCGCGGTGCCGTTCTCGTCGTCGAGCAGGACGCGACCGGTCCAGCCCTCGCGGTCGACCCACGGGCCGGGCGGGTAGTTGGGAGCGGACTCGTCGGTGCCGGTGAGGACCACGACGGCGTCGAGCTCGTCGAGGTCGCCCGACCCGGCCAGCTCCACCAGCTCGGGCAGCTCGGCCTGGCAGTGCGGGCACCAGTGGGCCATGAAGGCGATCAGGGTCGGCTGGTCGAACCCGACGGCGGTGCCCTGGCCGGCCGGTGACACGCCCTCGAGCGTGGGCGCCGCCGTGCCGACGGCCGGGTCGTCGCCGCTCTCGGGCAGCGGCGGCAGCTGGGCGCCGGTGGCGGTGACGCCGGCGGTGGACAGCAGCTGGCCCCCGTCGACGCCGCCCTCCGCGCCGTCGTCCCCGCCGCTCGAGGCGAGCAGGGCGATGCCGACCGCCACGACGAGGATCACGCCGAGGACGATGAAGGGCGTGTAGGACCGGCGGGTGGCGACCGGCCCGCCCGGGCGCGGACGCTGCTTGGTGGTGCTCATGGGGTGGGTCCTCCGACGGGGGTGTTCGAGTGGAGATCGTAGGGGTGCGGCTCGTCGTCCCGGCCGCGGCGGTCCGTGCGGTCGACCAGTAGCGCCAGCCCGACGAGGACGAGGGTCACCGTGGCCAGCCGCGGGATCGTGAAGAAGCCGATGCCCTCGACCCAGCGCACGGTGCACGGCACGGCGGCGTCGCACGCACCGGTGTCGAGGTCCGGGAACGTCTCGATGGCC
Source organism: Acidimicrobiaceae bacterium (assembly GCA_003476595.1). GTDB lineage: Bacteria > Actinomycetota > Acidimicrobiia > Acidimicrobiales > Salinilacustritrichaceae > Salinilacustrithrix. The sequence continues at coordinate 12,713 of DMTU01000223.1, forward strand.
ACGTGCCACAGGTTGACCACCAGGCCCAGGCCGACGAGGACCAGCCCGGCGAGGCGGAGGTCCCGGCTGCCGCCTCGTCGCAGGGCGCGGATGCCGAGCACGACGACGAGCGGGTAGATGGCGATGCGCTGGTACCAGCACAGCTCGCACGGGGGGAAGCCAGCCGACTCGGAGAACCACAGGCTCCCGCCCGTGGCGATGGCGGCGACGAGCCAGGCGCTGATCCGGCCGTGCTCGTCGACGAGCTCGCGCACCAGGTCGCGGGTCGGTCGGTGGGCGACAGCGGCGATGCCGGCGAGCACCACGCCGACCACAGCCATGGCGGCCATCGCGCCGAACACGTCGGCCACCTGGGTTGCGTCCATTCGGTGCTCCGGTCGGGGGGAAGCGGGCACGGTGACGATTGCACCGGTGCGACCCGGTCGACAACCGACCAAGGTCACGAATGATCGGTCAGACTCGGGGCCACACGACCGAACGGGGGAACGGGTGGACCTGTACCAGGCGATGAGCACGCAGCGGACGGTTCGACGTCTGCGACCGGATCCGATCCCCGACGACGTGCTCGAGCGCGTCCTGCAGGCGGCCTGCTGGGCGCCGACCGGCGGGAACCAGCAGCCGTGGCGGGTCGTCGTGGTCACCGACGACGAGGGCAAGTCGGGTCTCCAGGCGATCTACCAGCCGGAGTGGGACCGCTACGTCGCCGGCTTCATGGCGCGCCTCGAGGGCCTCCCGGACGAGCAGCTCGCACCGTGGCGCAAGATCGCCGCCGCCGGCGATCACCTCGCCCAGCACCTGGCCGAGGCGCCCGCGATCCTCGTCTTCTGCGCCGACCCGTCGCAGATGGCGATCACCGACGCCCGGCTCGACCGGATCAGCATCGTCGGCGGCGGCTCGGTCTACCCGGCGGTGCAGAACCTGCTGCTGGCGTGCGTCGCCGAGGGCCTCGGGTGCGCGATCACCACGTTGCACTGCCGGCGCGAGGACGAGGTGCGGGCGCTCCTCGACATCCCCGACGGGTGGGCCACGGCCGCGATGGTGCCCATCGGCTACCCGGTCCTCGGCGGGCACGGACCGATCACCCGGCAGCCGCCATCGCGCCTCGCCCACCGGGACCGCTTCGGCGCCCCGTGGCCCGGGGTCAGCTGACGACGATCGTGAACGTGCGCGAGAAGCTGTTGGTGTAGGGGCTCTCGCACCCGTCGGCGAGGTGGGTGGCGATGTTGCCGCTGATGCTCACCTCGTGCTCGCCCGGGGTCTCGAACACGATGGTCCGCTCGAGCGAGATGCGGTCCCGGCTCGGTGCCGGCGGGTCGTGGGGGCCGGTGCGGTCGCAGGCGGTGGCCAGGACCTCGCAGCTCGAGGTGTTGACGACGGCCGGGTCGGTGACGAACCAGTTGAGGCACGCCCCCTCGGCGTCGGCTCCGGCCGGGTCGATGTAGTCCACCGCGAAGGTCACCGGTTCGCCGGCGGTGGCGGTGACGGGGGTGGACACGGCGTAGACCTCGACGTCGTAGTCGCCGGGCTGCGGGTCCCAGGAGAACTCGCCGCAGGACGGGTCGGTGCTGTTGCGGCACACCGTGGTGGGCGGCGCCGTCGGGGCCGGAGCGCTCGTCGTGGGCGGGGCGGTCGGCGCCGGCGTGGGTGCGGGCGTGACCGGCGCCGGAGCCGGCGCAGGCGCCGCGGTGGTCACCGTCGTGTCGGCGCCGGCGTCGACCTCGGCATCACCGTCGGTGTCGGGATCGCGCTCGGTGGTCTCGCCGAGCACCTCGGGGGCCTCGCTGGTGGTGGTCGTGGGCCGCGGCGGGATGCGTCGGGTGGCCTCCGTGGTGCTGGTCGACCCGTCGACGTCGACGAAGGCTCGCTCGTCGTCGCCGCCGATGTTGCTCATCACGGTGACGGTCAGCAGCGAGAGCGCGGCGACGACCGCGACCGCAGCCACCACGGGAACTGAGGCGCGCCAGCGTTGGGAGAGCACGCAGGAAGTGTACGCGGACGTGTCAGGTCTTCAGGCCAGGGGGTGCCGATCCGGTGGCCGCCTCCCAGCCCGCCGCGGCAGCGCGCTGGCTGATCACCCGGGCGAGGCCGGCGCCCACGCCCGCGGCGATGCCCCACTGCACGGCGGTGGACCAGGCGACGCGCCGGTCGGCCGGGTTGAACGGCGGCCCGGTCGTGTCATCGCCGGCGGGCCACAGCGCCTGGAGCAGCTTGCGGGTGGCGATGGCGCCGGCCACGGCGCTCACCTTGGACAGGGCGGCCCAGCGGACGCGTTCGGAGCGGGTGTCAGCCATGGACGTGCCCTACCCAGCTCTCACGCCGACCGACCCGGGTGCCGGTTCGTCACTCTATGACGGCATTGCCCCACATTGCGTAGTGGGTTACGCTTCTGGCGGGCGGCAGTTCGGGTATCAGGGATGGATGGACGTGCCAGCACGACGCGACGAGGGGCGGACGCTCAGCGCTTCGACACCGGTCGAGGGTGCGGCACCCATCGCGATCATCGACTTCCTCGCGAACGCCGAGTCCGTCGTCGCCCGCCTCGGCACGAGCACCTGTGTGTCGGACTGGGTGCTGGCCCGCTACCTGGGCGACGAGTGGATCGTGCTGGCGGGCCGCGGGGGCCACGGGTTCCGCCCCGGCGACGTGCTGGACCACCCGGTCGGGGCCGGCGAGCACCTGGCCGCGCTGGCATCGGTCTGGGCCGACGACGTGGTGGTCGATCTCACGGAGGGCAACGTGGAGCCGTTGCGGGGTCAGCGGCCCGCCGAGGTGCCCGACTTCGACGGGCTCGTCGCGTTCCCGCTCTGGGGTGGCGACGGACTGTTCGGAGCGATCTGCGCGCTGCCCGCCGACGCCGAGGGGGAGGCCGCGCTGCGCGACGCCGAGTCCATGGTCCGCCTGACGGTGGAGCTGCTCACGTCCGTGCTCGGCCTCGACCTCGATCGCAGCCGCCTGCAGCGACGCCTCGACGCGGCCGAGAGCGCGGCGCTCAGCGATCCGATGACCGGTCTCGGCAACCGCCGCGCCTTCGAGCGCGCCGTCGACCGCGAGGAGGCCCGGTGCGCCCGGTTCGGGCACCGGGCGGGGATCGTCGTCCTCGACCTCGATGGCCTGAAGGCCATGAACGACACCTGGGGCCACGGTGCGGGCGACGACCTGATCCGCCGGGCCGGCGAGACGATCCGCGACACCCTCCGCTCCGCCGACCAGGCGTTCCGGATCGGTGGCGACGAGTTCGCCCTGCTCCTGCCGGAGGTCACCGCCGATGGCCTCGCCGGTCTGCACCAGCGCCTGACCGAGGCGCTGGCCGCCGCCGGCGTCGCCGCCTCCGTCGGCTTCGCCGTCCGGGAGCCGACCGGCAGCCTCCACGCCACCGTGCGGGCCGCCGACGGCCAGATGTACGAGCGCAAGCGGGCCCGGGCCGCGACATCCGGGCGCACCCCCCGCCTCCGGCACTGAGCGCGCCCGCGGGTCGACGCCGGTGGTAACCGTCGGTAATTGACCGGCGGGTCAGGCAGGATTCTCCCGCGGGCACGAAGAACGAGGCACCAGGGAATCGGTGCACCGGGGGATGGTGCGCCGACGTGTGCTTGGGGGAAGACATGTCGAGCGAAGGGCGACCGCTGGTCACGACCCGAGGAGGTCCGGACGTGGCCATCGTCGATCCCGCCACCGCTCGGACCCGGTCCCGCCGGCGCGAGCCCCTCCGCGCCGCCGGTCGGGAGGACCAGCCCCGTGACCCGGTGCTGGTGGAGGACCCCGCCGTCGCCGCCCCGGTGGATCCGCCCGTCGAGGTGCCACCAGCCGTCCCGCCCGACCCCGACGCCGTCTTCGACCTGGTGCCGCCACCGGCCCCGGTCGAACCCGGTCGCAGCCGGTGGGACATCCGCCGGGTCACCGGCACCGCGCCGGCGCTGCCGCTGCTCGTGCTCTTCGGGCTCAACGCCGTCGACGAGCTGGATCGCACCGCGTTCGGCGTCCTGGCCCCTGACATCCGCGACCACTTCGGCCTGGCCAACCAGGGCATCCTCTCGCTGATCACCGCGTTCTCCCTCGTGGTGCTGGTGCTCGGCCTGCCCATCGCGCACCAGGCCGATCGCCGCAGTCGGCTCGGCATGGCCCGGGGCGGCGCGGTGGCCTGGGCCGGGTTCTCGGTGCTCACCGGCGTGGCGCCGGCCGTCGGCGTGCTGCTGCTCGCCCGCATCGGGTCCGGGGTCGGCAAGGCGGTGAACGACCCGACGCACAACAGCCTGCTGGCCGACTACTACCCGCCGGACACCCGGGCCCGGGTGTACTACCTGCACAAGATGGCCAACACGGTCGGCCAGATCGCGGGGCCGGTCACGGCCGGCGTGCTCGCCACCCTGTTCACCTGGCGCACGCCGTTCCTCGTGTTCGCCGTGCCCACCGTGGTGCTCGTCGTGATCTCGCTGCGGCTGGTCGAGCCGTCCCGAGGCGTGTGGGACCGGCGCGCCGCAGGCGCCGACGACGACGCGGTCGAGGTCGAGGAGGAGCCGCTGCCCTTCCGGGAGGCGTGGCGGACCCTGTGGGCGATCCGCAGCCTCCGGCGCGTCTTCTACGCGCTGCCCTTCCTGTCGGCCAGCCTCATCGGCCTCGCCGCCCTGCTCTCCCTGTTCTGGGAGGAGGTCTACGGCCTGTCGCCGGCCGAGCGCGGCCTGCTCGAGTCCGGCTCCGAGGCGTTCCAGCTCGTCGGCATCGCGGTCGGTGCGGTCGTGGTGCAGCGGGCGCTGACGAAGGACCCGTCGCACGTCGTGAAGCTCCTCGCCGGGGCGGGCTTCGTCGCCGGCGGCGCCATCGCGGCCATGGCGCTGTCGCCGGTGTTCCTCGGGTCGGTGGTGGCCCGGGTCGTGTTCGCCATCCTCGCCGTCGCCCTCATCCCCGGCATCTACGCCGTCGGGTCGCTGGTGCTGCCGGCCCGCTGCCGGGCGCTCGGGTTCTCGGCGGCCGGCATCTTCGCCCTCCCCGGCATCCTCTTCCTCCCGGTCGCCGGCGCCATCGGCGACGCCCACGGCCTGCGGGCCGGGATGCTCGTGCTGATCCCCGTGTACCTCCTCGGCTCCGTCGTGCTGGCCTCGTCCGGGCTGTTCGTGAACGACGACATCGAGACCAACCGCCGGGCGGCGAAGGCGGCGGCGAGCCGTCCGTAGGCTCGCTCGCTCGGGGCGGCCGTGAGGGACCGGTTGGACGACGACCGCGATGGC
>DMTU01000223.1:18069-18282 GCA_003476595.1 Acidimicrobiaceae bacterium
ACGACGACCGCGATGGCATCGCCGAGCAGCTCGGCTGCTCCGGCTGACGTCCGGCTCAGCGGCCGCCACGCCGGTGGCCGCCACCGAAGGCGGGCCGGTCGCCGTCGACGAAGTCCGACGCGCGCTCGGCGGCCTCGGCAAGCACCTCGTCGGCGCGCTCCTGGGTCACGTCGCCGGCCTCGACCCGCTCGGCCAGCCGGGCCTCGAGGTCGG
>DMTU01000223.1:18424-18748 GCA_003476595.1 Acidimicrobiaceae bacterium
CTGAGCCTCGGCGACATCGGCGACCGTCTGCCCGTCGGCGAGGGCGTCGTGCAGCTCCTCCTGGGTCAGGCCGAGGGCGTCGGCGACGACCCCGTGGCCGAGGTGGCGGAACCCGCGCTGGGCCCGGTCGGGGCGAGCGTCCCGGAGGGCGGCCTCGACCGCGTCGGCCTGCTCCTGGGTGATGGTCTCGTCGCCGACCAGGCCGGCGAGGGCATCCTGGACCCAGCCGGCACCGCGCGAGGCGGTGTCGACGGCCCCGGCGGTGAGGTCGGTGGCACCCGCGACGCCGGGCGCCCCGATGGCGACGCCGGCGAGCCCGCCGGC
>DMTU01000223.1:18899-19164 GCA_003476595.1 Acidimicrobiaceae bacterium
GCGAGCGATGCGGCCATGGCCGCTGCTGCGAAGGTCTTGTGCATGATCGGTCTCCTTGTCGGACGCCCCGGCTCTCGGGGCCTGATCGAAGCATCCGCCCCCGGCCTGAGAACCAGCCGTGAACCAGGGACGAGGTGGCGCAGAGATCGCCGAGGGGCTCCCAGCGGGTTCACAGCCAGCTCCCAGGTCCATGGGGGATGCTGGGCACCATGGCCGGAGAGAAGCTGCTGCTCGTCGACGACGAGGAGAACCTGCGCTCGATGCT
>DMTU01000164.1:0-199 GCA_003476595.1 Acidimicrobiaceae bacterium
TCCGCCAGATCGAGTCCAAGACCCTCGCCAAGCTGCGCCACCCCCACCGCTCCCAGAAGCTGCGCGACTACCTCGAGTCCTGACCGCACCAGGTTCTCCGGCCCGGGGAGCAGTTGCTATCGTCGGCGCTTCCCTTCCGGGGTAGCTCAGCTGGCAGAGCACGCGACTGTTAATCGTGTTGTCGTGGGTTCGATCCCCA
>DMTU01000164.1:337-1063 GCA_003476595.1 Acidimicrobiaceae bacterium
TGTTGTCGTGGGTTCGATCCCCACCCCCGGAGCACTTCGAGCTGCAGGTCCGAGCCGGTCGAATCGACCGGCTCGCTTGCTGCCCGGGCCGCTCCCGCCCGCATCGGCAGGGATCCGGTGCGGCCACGGCGAAGCATCGGCCTCGCTCCGTGACGACGGAGCACGGGAGGTCGGACATGCACATCGAGGTGGCCCACCGCTGCGGTCGGATCCACCGCGGCTACCAGTCCCTGGCCGAGTGCACCTGGCCCGACGCCGCCTACATCGTGGGTGACGGGGCCTACGCGGTGCTGGCCCGCTGCGACCTGTTCACGGTGGCGCTGTACGAGACGCGCGCCGAGGCTCGCCGCCGCACGCGGCGGCTCGACGAGCGCGGGTGCGGCAAGACCTGCGAGGGCCGCCACGAGCTCGGCTGGCTCCTCGAGGCCGCAGGGATCGACGAGCTCAGGCCGACGGCGCCCGCCGGCGCTCGAGCAGGTCGGCGGCGGCGGCCTTCATCACCCGCTCGGTGAGCGTGCCGCCGGAGCTGCGCAACCACGCCACGATGTGCGCCTGGTCGAAGCGCCGGGCGTGCCGGTCCTCGAGGAGGTCGTCGAGATCGGTCAGGTCGAGCACGACGACGGGCTCGTCGGTGGGTCGCGACATGGTCATGGTCGGCGCCTCCAGGGCTCTGCTGTTCCCGCCTGGGCGAGACCATACCCACGGGTGAAGGCCCCAGAACCGAAC
>DMTU01000164.1:1189-1494 GCA_003476595.1 Acidimicrobiaceae bacterium
GGGTGAAGGCCCCAGAACCGAACGATCCACGTGTTTCGGACGTCGCGCTCCGACCCCACTGGAGGTGGGCGCGTGGGGCATGCTTCCACCGTGCACGACGCGCACGATGCCCCCGCCCGAGCCCGCTCGGGCCGCCTGCTGGCCGCGCTCGTCGCCCTCCTCGCCCTGTCGATCCCCGTCGGCATCGGCATCGATGCGGGTGCGGTGGGCGCCGAGGCCGGGCAACGGGCCTCCGACGTCGTCTACGACGGCACCGACGACGGGGTGGACGGCACGATCTACCGGCTCTACCGCGCGTTCTTCCT
>DMTU01000164.1:1632-2750 GCA_003476595.1 Acidimicrobiaceae bacterium
GCGCGCCACGGCGGCTACCCGATCGGCTCCATCGCGGAGGAGTTCGCCCGGTCGCCGGAGTTCCGCCAGCGCTACGGGAACCTCGGCGACGCCGCCTTCGTCGACCTCGTGTACCGCAACGTGCTCGGGCGTGCGGCGGAGGCCGAGGGGCGCGCCTACTGGCTCGGCCAGCTGCGGGCCGGGATGCTGCGCGGGCACCTGATGCTGTACTTCTCCGAGTCCGTCGAGTTCGGCCGGGCCGTCGGCGCCGGACCCTTCGGTGCTCGGGACTTCCGCGGCCCGGCCGCCCCGCTCCCGTCAGCCCCGCGGGGCAGCTACCTGTTCCTGCCCGACGCCAGCCCGAACGTGCTGCCGCCCCGATGGGCGGCGTGCCGACCCGTGTACGTCGTGGCCAACCCGGCCGGCATCCCCGACGCCGAGCAGGCCGAGTTCGTCGAGATGCTCGAGAACGCCCTGGATGCCATCTCGACCGCGACCGGCCAGCACTGGGTGCACGTCGGTCCCACCACCTACCGCAGCGCCGACAGCAGCTCGTACCGCAAGGTGTTCGGCCAGGTCACGATCTCGTTCATGACCGCACCGGACCCGAGCGAGCGGGCCGCGGCCTGGGCGCTGCCGTTGGCCGGATCCCATCCCGGCACCGGGCGGATCCAGTACGTCAGCGGGGTCATCAACCTCAACGCCCAGCGCCTGGTCGGCGACGTCGGCGGGCAGGTCACGCCGCTCGTGGCCACGACGCTCATGCACGAGCTCGGTCACGTCGCCGGCCTGGACCACGTGGAGGATCCGAGCCAGCTCATGCACGGCTACTACGCCCTGCCGGACGAACCCCGCTACGAGACCTACCGCGACGGCGACCGGGCCGGGCTGGCGCGGGTCGGCTCCACCGCCGTCGCCTGCTGACCGCCGTATAGGCCGTTCGGCCTATGCGGCTCGCACGATACGTGGCGCGGCCCGCGCGCATGGAGCGGACGGTCGTTGCTCGCCGGTGCTCCGGTCCCGGATCGGTCCGGTTCGCGGCGAGTTCCCCGGTTCGTGACCGGTGACGGGGGCGCGCCATCGGTAGGGAGGACCCATGACCAGCGCAGCCCCGACCGTCGCCTCCCCGTCCGCCCGCC
>DMTU01000164.1:2903-16366 GCA_003476595.1 Acidimicrobiaceae bacterium
CCTCCCCGTCCGCCCGCCTCGCCCCCTCGGCCGCACCGCCCGTCGAGCGGGCCGCCGGCCGGTACCAGCTGCTCGCCGGCCTGCAGGTCGCCGACGTGGCCACCACCTGGGTGATCCTCGCCAACTTCTCGACCAAGGCCGAGGGCAACCCGGTCGTGGCCCAGATGATCCACCACGGTGGCCTCCAGCTCGCCATGATCGGCCTGCTGGTCGTGAAGCTCGCCGTGGTCTACGTCCTGTACGAGAAGCAGACCGGCATCAACATCATGTCGGCGATCTACGGGCTGGTCGTGTTCAACAACCTGCTGGCGCTGGGCCTCGCGCTCGGGGGCTGAGTGCCGGGCTACCGTCGCTCACCTCGGGGCGGTAGCTCAGTGGTCAGAGCGCGGCACTCATAATGCCTTGGTCGTGGGTTCGATCCCCACCCGCCCTACGCGAACCCCTCCGGTCGCCCGCCATGAGGCAGACTGGCAACCTCTGTAGCCAATCTTGGGGGAAACCGTGGACGACCAGCAGCTGACACGCCGGGCGCGGGGCCTCGCCGCCGCCATCGAGCCGGTGGCCGGGCAGGTGTACTTCTCGCCGGAGTGCCATGCGAACTACGAGGCCCTCGGCTTCGGGCCCAGCCCCGGGGACTTCAACGGTGTCGCCGGCCCGGAGATGGAGTCGTACTTCTGCAGCCGGGGTTCGGTCATGGGGCAGGTGCCCGGCTCGGTGATCGCCGCCGCCTTCGGGGTGTTCAACCACGCCATGGTCGAGCGCATCGTCGAGCGCGGGTGGGCCAAGACCGACGCGCCGACGATCTGCCAGGCCCGCGACGACGGCGCGGTGGCCCAGCTGCGACGGGTGCTCGGCGACCGGCCCGACGGCGTCGACGAGGCGCGGACCCTGCTGGCGCGGGCGAACGCCGATCTCGAGCCCTACGGCAAGCCGCTGTACGCCGGGCTCGCCGCGCTCGACCGCTTCGACGACCCCCTCGCCGACTGCTGGCGCCTCGCCGATCGCCTGCGCGAGTACCGGGGTGACGCCCACATCGCGGCCTGGACCTCGGCCGAGCTCGATGCCTGCCAGATCGGGGTGCTCAGCGAGCTGTACTGGGGCCTGCCGGCCCGGTCGTACTCGCGCACCCGGATGTGGAGCGACGAGCAGTACGACGCGGCCGAGGCCGTGCTCGAGGCGCGCGGGCTCCTCGCCGACCACCAGCTCACCGACGACGGGCGCGCCTTCCGCGAGGAGATCGAGGTCGTGACCGACCGGGGCTGCCGTCCGATCGTCGAGGCGCTGGGCAACGACGTCGATGCCCTCACCTCCATCCTCGGGCGGTGGGGTGCCTCGGTGCGCGACGCTCGCGGCTACCCGGCCTCCGGTCCCCACGACCTGGCCGACGCAGCGACCTGAACCCGGGTCCTGCGGCGGACGCACTGCCGGTTCCGACGAGGGAGATGCACATGCCCCGCCTGCGCCAGGTGGACCGCGCCGAGGCCACGGCCGAGGGAGCCCCCGGCATCGTGCCGGCCATGTACCGACTGATGTTCGGCGACCGGGACCCGGTCACCGAACCGGGCACCGCCACCGGCACGCCAGGTGACTGGTGGACGGTGTGGGCCGGCTCGCCGGACATCCTCCAGCACGCCGTGCAGGGCTTCGGCCTCTACCAGAGCCCCGATCGGCAGCTCGACCCGGTGCTGCGCGAGCTCGGGCAGGCCCGCGCCGGCTACGCCGCCGGCAGCCGCTTCGTGTTCTCCCAGCACTGCAAGTCGCTGCGCGGCCTCGGCGTGTCCGAGGAGCGGATCGCCGCGGTGGCCCACTGGCCCGCCGCCGACTGCTTCGAGGAGGTCGAGCGGCTCGTGCTCGCCTACACCGACTGCCTCGTCCTGCAGCACGGACGAGTGCCCGACGCGCTCTTCGAGGCCCTGCACCGGCACCTGTCCGACGTCGAGCTCCTGGAGCTGACCTACATCACCACGCTGTACTTCCAGCACGCGGTGATGTCGCGGGCGCTGCGGACCGAGCTGGACGACGTGGACGAGCCCGTCGTCGAGGTGCGCGTGCCCGGCGCCGAGGACACCATCGTGCCCGTGGCCCCGAGGGAGCGCTGAGGGGGCCTCAGTCGGCCGCGTGCAGCCTGCGGGTGGCGTCCCACACGGCGAGGAAGACCTCGGTGGTGTCGTCGATGAGCTCCTCGGCCGTGAGATCGAGGCGGCCACCGATCCACGCCACGAGCAGCTCGGAGAACCCACCCACCAGCACGGCGGCGCCGAGGCGGCCGATGCGCTCGTCCTGGGCGCCGACGTCGCGCCGCGAGTTGTCCTGCAGCACCAGCTCGACCAGGTCGGCACCGGCGCGGACCCGCCGCAGGTTGAGGGCCTCGTTGCCGAGCGCCTCGCTGTAGAGGATCCGGCCCCGGCGCGGGTCCTCGGCGATGAAGTGCACGGTCGCCGCCACCGAGGCCCGCATCGCCGCAGCGTCGTCCTCGGCGGCGTTGACGGCATCGGCGGAGCGACGCTTGAGCTGGCGGAACACGTCGTCGTAGACGGCGACGAGGAGCTCGTCGAGGTCGGTGAAGCTCTCGTAGAAGTAGCGCGGGTTCAGGCGGGCGTGGGCGCAGACCGCGCGCACGGTCGTGCCGGACATGCCCTCGTTCGCCAGCAGCTCGAACGCGGCCTCGATGAGGAGGTTGCGCCGCTCGCGCTGGCGCTCCTCGGTCGACAGGCCGTTCCAGCGCGACGGCGTGCGGGTGGTCGCTTCGTTCGACACCCTCCGGATGCTACTGCTGGTCACGCCCGTTGCCAGTTGATCGTGCTCAGACGGCCGGCTCCCGGGGGAAGCCCTCGACCGTGTGCAGCACGACGCGCGTCGATGTCTCGCGCACACCCAGGTGCTCCTTGAAGTTCTGCAGCAGCTGGTCGAGCTCGGCGATGGTGCGGGTCCGCACCCGGATCTGGTAGTCGAAGCCGCCGGTGACGTGGACGGCGTCCACCACCTCGGGGTCGTTGCGGAGGGCGTCGTCGATGCCCGACCACGGCGCACCGGGGGTCAGCTGCAGGTCCACGAGCGCATCGATCGGGCGCCCGACGGCCTCGCTGTCGAGCCGGATGGTGAACCGGTCGATGGCCCCGGATTCCCGGAGGCGACGCAGGCGCTGGGACGCCGCCGACAGGCTCAGGTGCACCGCATCAGCGAGCTCGGTGACCGACAGACGGCCATCATCCACGAGCAGGCTGATGATCTTCCGGTCGATCTCGTCCATGGCCGCAGATCCTACGGGCTGAGACCACTCAGGGCAGCAGGTTCGGCAGCCATTGCACCGGAACTGCCGCCATCCTGGCGGTCATGATCCTCTTCGTCGGCTTCGTCACCGGGCTCGCCCTGGTCGCCCCCATCGGTCCGGTCGCACTGACCCTGTTCGGGCTCGGTGCCGAGCGCGGGCGCCGGGTGGCGCTGGCCGGCGCCGGCGGCGTCGTGCTCGCCGACGCGCTCACCATGCCGGTCGCCCTCGGGAGCGCGGGCTTCCTCTCGTCGCTCGACGGGGGCATCGTCCGCGGCTTCGAGGTCGTGATGGGCCTCGCCCTGGTCGCCCTCGCCGTCTCGACCATCGTGGCCACCGACCGGGCCCGGGCCGCCGTGCTGGACGGGACCCTCGACGCCCTCCGCGCCGAGGTGGCGGGGGTCTACGAGTAGCCCGCACCCCGCAACTAGCATCGTCCGGTCCGTCCCCGATCCCCGGTGGTACCTGGTGGAGCTGCTCGTCCCGATCGCGATCCTCGGCGTCATGTGGGCCGTGCTGATCCTCCCGCAGCAGCGCCGGGTCAAGGCGCACAAGGCCTACGTGGAGTCGCTCCAGGTCGGTGACGAGGTCGTCACCACGTCGGGCCTGTTCGGCACGGTCACATCCCTGGACGCCGACCGCGCCCGCCTCCGCATCGCGCCGGACGTCGAGATCACCATGGCCCGCATGGCCGTCGCCCGGCCCCAGTCCGCGGTCGTGCCGGCCGACCCCACCCCCGAAGACCCCGAGTAGCTCCCCCCATGCGCCGCAACGGCCTCATCTCCCTCATCTTCATCGTGGTGCTCGCCATCGGCGGCATCGGCTGGACCTTCGCGGCCGACAACGAGCCCCTGCTCGGCCTCGACCTCCAGGGCGGCGTGTCGGTCGTGCTCGAGCCGACCGAGGACGTCGACGACGAAGCGATCTCCCAGGCGATCTCGATCATCCGGCAGCGCGTGGACGGCATCGGCGTCGCCGAGCCCGAGATCACCCGCCAGGACGACGCCATCGTCGTCCAGCTCCCCGGCATCGCCGACCGCGAGCAGGCCCTGGAGCTCGTCGGCCAGACGGCGGAGCTGCGGTTCCGCCCCGTGCTCCAGCTGCTGCCCGCCGGCCTCGACGGACTCGAGACCCCGACCGAGTCGGAGGGCGAGGACGCGCCCGAGGGACTCGACGAGCTCCAGCTGACGCCCGCCGAGGACGACGTGGTCGAGGAGCCGGTCACCCTGGCCCAGTACGACGACGACACCGAGATCGGCCGGTACCGACTCGGCCCGGCCGAGGCCACCGGCGAGATCCTCAGCGGGGCGAGCGCCGTGCTGCAGGGCGTGGGTCAGTGGGCGGTCGCCGTGGAGGTCCGCGGCGACAGCATCGACGAGTTCAACGCCATCGCCGCCGAGTGCTTCAACGGCGCCCCGACCTGCCCGACCCGCCAGCTCGCCATCGTCCTCGACGGCCGGGTCGTGTCCGCCCCGTCTATCAACGCGCCGGCGTTCAACGCGGACGAGATCTCGATCAGCGGTGACTTCACCGAGGGCGAGGCCAAGGACCTGGCCCTGGTCCTGCGCTACGGCTCGCTGCCGGTGGAGCTCGAGGCCCAGCAGACCCAGTCCATCTCCGCGTCCATCGGACAGGACGCCCTCGATGCCGGGGTGATCGCCGGCCTCATCGGCCTCGGCCTGGTGACCATCTACATGCTCGTGTACTACCGCCTCCTCGGGCTGGTCGCCATGCTGTCGCTGTCGGTCTCGGCCGCGCTGCTGTGGACGATGATCGCCTGGCTCGGCACCAACCAGGGCCTGGCCCTGACCCTCGCCGGGGTCACCGGCATCATCCTGTCGATCGGTGTGGCCGTGGACTCCAACGTGGTGTTCTACGAGCACCTCAAGGAGGAGGTCGCCGGCGGCCGGTCGCTCCGCGCTGCCGTCGACGGCTCCTTCGCCACCGCCTTCTCCACCATCGTGAAGGCCGACGTGGCCTCCCTCATCGGCGCCGCGATCCTGTACTGGCTCACGGTCGGCCCCGTGCGTGGCTTCGCCCTCTTCCTCGGGCTGTCGACGCTGCTCGACCTGATCGCCTCGTACTTCTTCATGCGGCCCCTCACCGTGCTGCTGGTGAAGTCCCAGCGGCTGCAGCACCGCCCCCGCCTCTTCGGGATGCCCACGTCCAAGGTCGACCGGGGTCTCGTCATCGACGAAGGAGCGCCGGCATGAGCGTCCGCGCCAAGCTCGCCAGCTTCGACAACGACATCGACTTCCCGCGCCTGTGGCGGATCGGTGCGATCGTCTCCCTCGTGCTGCTGCTGCTCAGCGGCGGCGCCCTGGTCTTCCGCGGCCTGAACCTCGGCATCGACTTCGAGGGCGGCACCGCCTGGGAGGTCGACGCACCGGACGCGTCCGTGTCCGAGGCGCGCGACGTGCTCACGCCCCTCGGCTTCGGCAACGCCAAGATCCAGTTCGTCGGCACCGACAACCTGCGGGTGCAGGCCGAACCGGGGGGCGAGGACGCCCTGTCCGAGGTGACCACGGCCCTGGCCGAGCTGGCCGGTGTCGATCGGACCGAGGTGGCCATCTCCACGGTCGGGCCGACCTGGGGCGATGAGATCCTCTCCAAGGCCCAGCGGGCCCTCGTGGTCTTCCTCGTGATCATCGCCGCCTACATGGCGATCCGGCTGGAGTGGAAGATGGCCGTCGGCGCGCTCGCCGCCCTCGTCCACGACATCGTCGTCACCGTCGGCTTCTACGCCCTGTTCCAGCTCGAGGTGACGCCCGCGACGGTGATCGCCTTCCTCACGATCATGGGCTACTCGCTCTACGACACCATCGTCGTGTTCGACAAGGCCCAGGCCAACGCCGAGCGCCCGGCGCTGGCGCAGAAGATGAGCTACACGGACCTGATGAGCCTGTCGCTGAACCAGGTCCTGATGCGCTCGCTCAACACGACGATCACGTCGCTGCTGCCGGTGCTGTCGATGCTGCTCGTGGGCTCGTTCCTGCTCGGCGCCGTGACGCTGCAGGAGTTCGCCTTCGCCCTCGCCGTCGGCCTCGCCATCGGTGCCTACTCCTCGGTCTTCGTCGCCACGCCGGTCGTGGCCTGGCTCAAGGAGCGCGAGCCCTACCAGCAGAACCTGCGCCAGCGCCTCGACGCCCAGGGCGGCCGGCGCAAGGCCGAGCCGGTCACCGCCGGGGCCACCGCCACGTCCACGGCCACCGACCCGGGCCGGACCGCGGCGGCGCCCCAGCTCTCGGGCCGGACCATCCCACCCCGCCCCCGGAAGAAGGGCAAGCGCCGCTGATGTCCGACCTCCCGCCGCCACCACCCCCGCCGCCCCCGCCCTCCGAGCCGCCTCCGGGATCGTTCCCGGGCTCGTCGGCGGGCGGTCAGCTCACCCCGGTGGGGCCCTGGCCCCGCTTCGGCGCCCGGATCATCGACGGCCTCGTGCTGTTCATCCCCAACGCGATCATCGCCGCGGTGCTCACCGACGGCTCCGCCACCAGCTTCGGGGGCGTGGGCACGGGCGAGGACTTCGCCTACCTGCTCGTCAGCACGCTCCTCGGCTTCGCCTACGCCGTCTTCCTCGAGGCATCCCGGGGCCAGACCGTGGGCAAGATGGCCCTCGGCTACAAGGTCATCGGCCCCGACGGCCGGGTCCCGAGCAACGAGGTCGCCATGCGTCGCAACGCCTGGCTGCTCCTCGGCCTGGTGCCCATCGTCGGCGGTGTGCTGTCCTTCGTCGCCGCGGTGGCGATCGGCGTGACCATCGCCAACGACCCGTTCAAGCGTGGCACGCACGACAACTTCGCCGGCGGGTCCGCCGTGGTCCGCGCCCGCTGAGCCGTATCCTGAACCGGTGCCGTCCACGGTCGATCGGGTCCTGCCCTGGCGCCGGAGCAGTCCGCCCCCGGCGGAAGAGGTCGCGCCGCTCCTGACGGCGTTCCGGGCCCGGCACGGCCGCACCGCCCGCACCGACCTCATCACCCGGGCGTACCTGTCGTCGTCGGCGGCCCACCACGGCCAGCTGCGCCAGACCGGCGAGGCCTACATCCACCACCCGATCGCGGTGGCCAAGATCGTGGCCGACCTCGGCCTCGACGACGTCACGATCGCGGCGGCACTGCTGCACGACGCGGTCGAGGACACCGCCATGTCGCTGGCCGACGTGGAGGAGGAGTTCGGCGCCGAGGTGGCCGCCATCGTCGACGGCGTCACCAAGCTCGACCGGATCCACTTCGACACCAAGGAGCAGCAGCAGGCCGCCACGGTGCGCAAGATGATCGTGGCCATGTCCAAGGACCTGCGGGTCCTGATCATCAAGCTCGCCGACCGCCTCCACAACATGCGGACCATCGCCGGCATGGCGCACTTCAAGCAGGAGCGCACCGCCCGCGAGACCCTCGACATCTACGCCCCCCTGGCCCACCGGCTCGGCATGCAGGAGGTGCGCCAGCAGCTCGAGGACCTGAGCTTCGCCGCCCTGCACCCGAAGCGCTTCGCCGAGATCGACCACATGGTGTCGACCCGCACGCCCGAGCGCGACCTGTACCTGCACCAGGTGATCCACCAGGTCGAGGAGCGCCTCGAGGAGCTGCGGCTCACGGCCGAGGTCACCGGCCGGCCGAAGCACATGTGGAGCATCTACGAGAAGATGGTCGTCAAGGGGCGGGACTTCGACGACATCTTCGACCTGGTCGCCATCCGGGTCGTGGTGGACTCGGTGAAGGACTGCTACGCCGCGCTCGGCTCCATCCACGCCACGTGGAAGCCGGTGCCGGGGCGGTTCAAGGACTACATCGCGATGCCCAAGTTCAACCTGTACCAGTCGTTGCACACGACGGTGGTCGGACCGCAGGGCAAGCCGCTGGAGGTGCAGATCCGCACCCGGGAGATGCACGCTCGGGCCGAGCGGGGCGTGGCCGCCCACTGGCAGTACAAGTCGAGCACCGGGCCCCAGGAGCGCAGCCACGACGATGACCTGGCCTGGCTGTCGCGCATCGTGGACTGGCAGGAGGAGTCCACCGACCCCGACGAGTTCATGAAGAACCTGAAGGTGGACCTCGAGCAGGACGAGGTCTTCGCCTTCACCCCGAAGGGCCGGGTCATCACGCTGCCGAAGGGCGCCACGCCGATCGACTTCGCCTACACGGTCCACACCGAGGTCGGTCACACCTGCATCGGCGCCAAGGTGAACGGCCGCCTCGTCCCGCTCCACAGCGAGCTGAGCTCGGGCGACACGGTCGAGGTGGTCACCTCCAAGGTCGAGGGCGCCGGGCCATCGCGGGACTGGCTGCAGGTGGTCGTCAGCCCCCGGGCCCGCAACAAGATCCGCCAGTGGTTCTCCCGCGAGCGGCGCGAGGACGCCATCGAGACCGGTCGGGAGGACCTGGTCAAGGCGCTGCGGCGGGAGAACGTGCCGATCAAGACCGAGCCGGTCACCGCCGCGCTCCAGGACATCGCCAACCAGGCCAACTACGCCGACCTGGACTCGCTGTACGCGGCCATCGGGGAGCACCACCTCTCGGCCAAGTCCGTGGCCGGCCGTGTCGTCAAGGCGCTCCAGGACACCGACGCCGTCGAGCCCGAGCAGCTGGCGACCAACCTGGTCCACGACCGCCGGAGCCGCTCCCGGGCTCGGAAGTCCAAGACCGGCGTGCACGTCGAGGGCCTCGACGACGTCATGGTCCGGCTGTCGCGGTGCTGCACCCCGGTGCCCGGTGACGAGATCGTCGGCTTCATCACCCGCGGGCGCGGCGTCTCCGTGCACCGGGCCGACTGCGCCAATGCGGTGTCCCTCGGCACCGGGCAACGGGACCGGCTCATCGACGTCGAGTGGGATGGCGATTCCGCGGGCGTGTACGTCGCCTCCATCGAGGTCAAGGCCCTGGACCGTTCCCGCCTGCTGTTCGACGTCACCTCGGCCCTGTCGGACCACCACGTGAACATCCTGGCGTCGTCGACCACCACCGGCAGCGACCGCGTGTCGACCATGCGCTTCGAGTTCGAGCTGGGCGACCCCGCCCACCTCGACTCGGCCATCTCGAGCATCCGGGCGATCGACTCCGTGTACGACGCCTACCGGGTCGTGCCCGGCAAGGGCGGCTGAGCACCCCGTCGGCAGCGTTCGCTGTCAGGGGTCCTGCGTACCCTCGGAGCTGGGTCGGAGCGACCCGGTCGATCGCTCCCGAGGTCGCGGTGCACCGGCGCCGCAGCATCCGGAGGTCCGCTCGTGTCCGAGCAGCCTGATCCCTTCTTCCAGCGCTGGGCGTCGCGCCAGCGCCCACCGCTGACGCGGTACCGCCGCCCCGCAGCGCGCGTCGAGCACGCTGCAAGCCACGACGCGCTCGCCACGATCGACGCCGAGCTGGAGACGCTGTGCGCGCGCCGCCGGGCCGTGCTCGACCGCCTCGGGGCGGTGCGCGCCGAGCTCTGGCCCGACGACCAGCGCTGCCACCGCCGGCGCCGGGCCCGGGTCGACGAGGTGCCGATGCCGCCGGCCCCACCGGGCGCGGAGGCCGTGGGCGGCGTCGACCTGCGGGCGACGTGCCTCGGCATCCTGCGCCGGCAGGGTCCCTGCGGGCTGCGCGAGCTGCACGGGTTGCTGCATCGCCACGGCTACCGGATCGATGGGCCGCGTGCGGTGCAAGCCCTGGCCGATGCCATGGCCTACGAGGTGCGCCAGGGGCGGGCCCACCGCCTGGCCCGGGGCGTCTACGGCGCCGTCGCTGCGGCTCCCGAGCCCATCGGTGTCCACCCGCTGCCGTGGGAGGACCCGGACGAGGACCGCCCCCACCTCGACCCGGTCGTCCTCGACGACCCCGAGCGCTGGAGCAGCGGCGCCTGGCCTGATCCGCCGGAGCCGCCTGATCCGTCCGATCGCCCGGGCTCCCAGATCCGCCCGCCGGACCGCTACGACCCGAGCACCCTCGACGAGGACATCCGCCGCGCCCGAGCCCGAGCGGCCGCCCTGGCCGACGACCTCGCCGACGACCTCGCCGACGACCTCGCCGACGACCTCGCCGCCGAGCGTCGCCGCGCCAACGACGACCCGGCCAGCCCGGAGGCGGCGAACCCCGACACTGCCGACGACGCCCGTTGGGACCGATTCGTTGACGAATCGGTGCCAACGGTCCGGATCTGGGCAGAGCGCCGGCGCATCCAGGCTCGACGGGCGGCGGAGCGGGCGCGCCGGCGGGCGGAGGAGGGTGGGGGAGCGCACCTGTGGGGGGAGGACCCCGAGCCGGGCGATCCCTGACCTGCGTTCCGGTGGCCACCGGAAGCCAACTCGGAGGTGGGAAGGGCAGCCACTACCCTCGGCCGCCGTGTCCACGCCCGCCTTCTCCGCTCCGATCGGCACGCGCGACGTGCTCGCGCCGGAGTCGGCCCGTTGGATCGCGCTCCTCGCCACCTTCGGCGAGATCGCCCAGCGCTACGGGTACGGGATGATCCACACGCCGATGTTCGAGGATCTCGGCGTGTTCCAGCGCATGGGCGCCACCACCGACGTCGTCACCAAGGAGATGTACGACTTCGAGGACAAGGGCGGCCGGCGCATCGCGCTGCGGCCCGAGGGCACGGCCAGCGTCGTGCGCGCCTTCGTCGAGCACCGTCCCCTGGTGCCGTGGAAGGCCTGGTACGTCACGCCCGCGTTCCGGTACGAGAAGCCCCAGAAGGGCCGCTACCGCCAGCACCACCAGGTCGGCATCGAGGTGCTCGGCGTCGACGATCCGGACGTGGACGTCGAGGTCATCGCGCTGGCCGAGCGCTACCTGCGCACGCTCGGCGCGTCCCGCTACCTGCTGATCATCAACTCCATGGGCGACGCCGAGGACCGGGCGAACTACATGGAGATCCTGCGCGCCTACCTCGCCGACGTGCGCGACCAGCTCGCCGAGGAGGACCGCGAGAAGGTCGAGCGCAACCCGATGCGGGTGCTGGACTCCAAGCGTCGCGAGACGATGCAGGCCACGGCCGACGCCCCTCGCATCTCCGACGTGCTGTCAGCCGAGAGCGTGGACCGGTTCGAACGGGTCCAGGCCGGCCTCCGAGCGCTCGACATCGAGTTCGCCATCGACCAGCGCCTCGTGCGCGGGCTCGACTACTACACCCACACCCTGTTCGAGTTCCAGAGCACGGCGCTCGACGCCGCCCAGTCCACCATCATCGGCGGTGGCCGCTACAACGGCCTCGTCGAGGCGCTCGGCGGGCCCGAGACCCCCGGCATCGGCTTCGGATCGGGGATCGAGCGCGTCCTGCTGCACCTCGACGCCGAAGAGGCGTTCCCCACCCCGGACACCGGCGTCGACGTCTTCGTGATCGACACCACCGGCGGCCACCACGCGCGCGACATCGCCGAGGCCCTGCGTGACCGCGGCCTCTCCGCCGACCGGGCCTGGGACGGCCGGTCCATGCGGGCCCAGATGAAGGCCGCCGATCGCTCCGGCGCCGAGCTCGCCGTCATCGTCGGCGCCGACGAAGCCAAGGCCGGCCACGCCACCGTGCGCGACCTGCGCGGCGACCGGGGCCAGCGCTCCGTCGCCCGACCCGACCTCGTCGACGAGGTCGCCGCACTCCTCGCCCCCGATCCCCAAGTGGAGACCCCGTGACCGAGATCCTCTCGACCGGCCCAGCCGTCGGCCTGCGCACCCACTGGTGCGGTGAGCTGCGCGCCAGCGACATCGGCGCCACCGTCTCGCTCTGCGGGTGGGTGGAGAACCGGCGCGAGCACGGCGAGCAGCTCGCCTTCATCGACCTGCGCGACCGGACCGGCATCACGCAGTGCGTCGTGGCCAAGGCCCACGACCTGCGCAGCGAGTACGTGCTGCGCATCACCGGCACCGTGCAGGCCCGGTTCGAGGGCGCCACCAACGACAAGCTCGACACCGGCGAGATCGAGCTGCAGGACTGCACCGTCGAGGTGCTGTCCACCTCCGAGCCGGCGCCCTTCCCGATCCACGAGCGCACCGAGGTGGACGAGACCATCCGGCTCCGCCACCGCTACCTCGACCTGCGCCGGGCCCGCCTGCAGAAGAACCTCCAGGTGCGCACCATCGTCAACGCAGCCATCCGGCGGACGTTCATCGACAACGGCTTCGTCGAGGTCGAGACGCCGATGCTCATCGCCTCCACGCCCGAGGGCGCCCGCGACTTCGTCGTGCCGTCCCGCCTGCACCCGGGCAGCTTCTACGCCCTGCCCCAGTCACCCCAGCTGTACAAGCAGCTCTGCATGGTGGGCGGCGTCGACCGGTACTTCCAGATCGCGCGCTGCCTCCGCGACGAGGACCTGCGCGCGGACCGCCAGTTCGAGTTCACCCAGCTCGACATGGAGTGCTCCTTCGTCGGCCAGGAGGAGGTGCTCGACTTCGTCACCCAGTCGGTGCGCGCCGCGGTCGACGACATCACGGGCGAGGACATCGGCGACGTCCCGCGGATGACGTGGGAGGAGGCCATGGAGCGCTACGGCTCAGACAAGCCCGACACCCGCTTCGGCATGGAGCTGGTGGAGCTGACCGACGTGTTCGCCGACACCGAGGCCAACGTCTTCAAGGCCCCGTGCGTCAAGGGCATCCGCCTCGAGGGCGGCGCCGAGCTCACCCGCAAGCAGATCGACGGCCTCGTGGACCGGGCCAAGCTGTGGGGCGCCAAGGGCCTGGCGTGGATGCGCGTCGTCGCCGGCGAGCGTCAGGCACCCGCCCTCGAAGGCGGCGTGGCCAAGTTCCTGTCGGAGACCGAGTCGGCGGCCACGATCACCGCCCTCGACGCCGCGCCGGGCGACATGGTGTTCCTGGTCGCCGACGAGCGGCCGGTCGCCCGCCACGTCCTCGGCCTGCTGCGGGTCGAGCTCGGCAAGCCGCCGATGGACGAGGGGGGCCTCGAGTTCCTGTGGGTCACCGACTTCCCGATGTTCGACGACGAGCTCGGTCCGGACGGCCGCCCCCAGGCCATGCACCACCCGTTCACGATGCCCAACGCCCAGGACCTCGAGGCCGG
Organism: Acidimicrobiaceae bacterium; assembly: GCA_003476595.1. Classification (GTDB taxonomy): domain Bacteria; phylum Actinomycetota; class Acidimicrobiia; order Acidimicrobiales; family Salinilacustritrichaceae; genus Salinilacustrithrix. Next base: position 16,156 of record DMTU01000164.1, read on the forward strand.
GCTCATCGAGTCCGACCCCACCCAGGTCCGGTCGGTGGCCTACGACCTCGTGTGCAACGGCTGGGAGCTCGGCTCCGGCAGCGTGCGTATCCATCGCAGCGACGTCCAGCAGCGGGTGTTCGACGCGCTCGGCATCGCCCAGGAGGAGGCCCAGGAGAAGTTCGGCTTCCTGCTCGACGCCTTCTCCTACGGCGCCCCGCCGCATGGCGGC
>DMTU01000164.1:16496-16827 GCA_003476595.1 Acidimicrobiaceae bacterium
TCGGCTTCCTGCTCGACGCCTTCCGGTTCGGCCCGCCGCCGCACGCCGGCTTCGCGTTCGGCATCGACCGCCTCGTGGCGCTCCTCGCCGGGGAGACCAACATCCGCGAGGTCATCGCGTTCCCGAAGACCCAGAAGGGGGCGGACCCCCTCACCGACGCCCCGAGCGAGCTCGAGCCCCGCGTCCTGGAGGAGCTCGGCCTGCGGGTCCTGCCCCGCCTCGACTAGCGGGCGGCGTCCTCCAGGCCGTCGAGGAACGTGCAGAGGGCCCGGCGGGCCCGCTCGCGCTGGTCGGCCAGGGTGCGCCGACCGGCCAGCGTCCCCACGGCGCC
>DMTU01000112.1:0-1350 GCA_003476595.1 Acidimicrobiaceae bacterium
TTCGGCGGCGAGCACTCCGCCCACTACTACTTCCGCGAGAACTGGCGGGCCGACTCGGGCTGCATCGCCTCCCTGGTCGTGCTCGAGCAGCTCAGCCGCACCGGCCAGAAGCTGTCCGAGCTGCGCAAGCCCTTCGAGCGCTACGCCGCATCGGGCGAGATCAACACCACCGTCGACGATCCCGCCGCGGTCATCGACCGGGTGGCGGCGGCCTACGCCGACCACGACCAGGACCGCCTCGACGGCCTCACCGTGGACCTCGGCGACTGGTGGTTCAACCTGCGCCCGTCCAACACCGAGCCGCTGCTGCGCCTCAACCTGGAGGCGGCCACCCGGGAGCAGTGCGACGCCAAGGTGGAGGAAGTCCGCTCGATCTTCTAGCCGGGTCGTCGGCTCCTCCGTCGCTGTCCTCCCCGGCCCGTTGCACGGAGCAGGGAGCGCCGGTGCTGCCTCGCCTCGCTGGCGCTCGGCTCAGAGGCTTCCTTGCAGACGGTCCTGACCCCCGCTGGTAGAAAGCACTCATGGCACTCGACCAGCTGCTGCTCGACATCCTCGCCTGCCCCGAGGACAAGGGGCCGCTCTACTACTTCGAGGACGAGGACCTGCTCCTCAACCCGCGGCTCAAGCGCACCTACGCCATCCGCGACGACATCCCGATCATGCTGATCGACGAGGCCACCGCCATCGACGACGCCGAGGTCGAGCGCCTGCTGGCCAAGGCCGAGAGCCAGGGCATCACGCCCACCTTCGATCCCGACGACGGCGCCTGAACCCGTGTCCCCCCTGCTCCCCGAGGGACCGATCGACAGCCTTGGGGTCCTCGACGCCGTGCTCGCCACCCCCGAATCGGTGGCGGCCGCGGCGGCCGCACCGGTCGAGGTCCCTCCCTTCGCCGGGGTGCACGGCATGGTGCTCGTGGCCTCCGGGCCCGACGCCCTGGTGGCCGAGGCCGCCCAGGCCCTCGTCGCGCCGTGGTCGCCCGTGCCGGTCTTCGTCCACACCGGGCACGGGCTGCCCGACTTCGTCTCCGACGAGTGGCGCTGCGTGTTCGTGTCGCGGGCCCCGACGTCGGAGTCGTCCTCGGCGCTGCAGGCGGCCGTGGACCACCGGGCCGTCCTCACCGGGGTCGGCAGCGGCGCCGTCGTGGAGGCCATCGCCGAGCGCGACGGGGGCGTGGTGCGCTGCACCGACGAGGTCCCCGCACCCCGGTTCGCCTTCGCCTCCACGCTGGTGAGCACGCTCCGGCTGCTCGACGGGCTGAGCGCGCTGGCCACCCCGCTCGGCGGCCCCGGCCTGGACGAGACCATCGACGCCGCGGTCCACCAGCTCACCCGGCGGCGCGACCAGCTC
>DMTU01000112.1:1436-2740 GCA_003476595.1 Acidimicrobiaceae bacterium
CGCCACCACGAGCTGTCCGGCTGGGGTCAGCACGGCGACATGACCCGCCAGGTGTTCTCCCTCGTCGAGCTCCGGCACGACCACGAGGACACCGACGACGCTGCGGTGCTCCCCGCCGTGGAGGCCATGCTCGAGGAGGTCGTGCACGCCCGCCACGAGGTGCAGGCCGAGGGCGAGGGTCCGCTGGCCCAGCTGCTGGACCTGGTGCTCACGGGGGACCTCGTCAGCTGGCACCTGGCCCAGGAGAACGAGATCGACCCGGGCCCCCGCGGCGTCGATACCCTCGGCGCATGACGATGCTGGACCCGCGCCACCGGATCTCCATCGCGTTCTGCGTCCCGTGAGACTACGTACCGAGAGCCGTCGGTCTGACGGACGAGCTGCTGCGGGGCTGGGCCCCGGTCATCGAGACGCTGGAGCTGATCCCGGCGGGCAAGGGCCGCTTCGAGGTCACCCTCGACGGTGAGCTGATCTTCTCCAAGGCCGAGCTCGGCCGCCACGCCGAGCCCGGCGAGGTCGTGGCCCTGGCCCGGGAGCGCATGGGTCCCGAGATCGACCGGGGGTCGAACTAGCGTCGGGCCCGATGGCGACCCCCACGCAGCGCAGGTCGCAGCGCGCGGCGTGGGCGCTGGTGGTCGTGGCCGCCCTCGCCTCCCTCCTCGGCCGGCTCCTGCTGGCCCGCTCGGTCGTGTCGCCCTTCATCTTCCAGGACGAGGGCGGCTACGTCGGCGTGGCCCGCCTGCTGGCCGGTGACCCACCGACCCTCTACGGTCCGGCGTACCTGCCCGGCTGGGGTGTCCTGCTGGCGCCCGCGGCCGCGATCCTGGAGCCCGGCGCCTTCCAGAACGCGGCGCAGGGGCTGAACGCCGCCGCGGCCGCCGCCGTGATCCCCGTGCTGCACCTGATCGGCACCCGGCTCGCCGGCCTCCGCCCGCTGCTGAGCGCCGGCGCGGCCGTCGTGGGCGGCTCGATGGCGGCGTCGATCCTGCAGGCCACGATGCTGCTGCCCGAGGCGTTGCTCGTCCTGGTGGTCGCCGTCGGCGTGGTGCTGGTGCACCGGGCGCTGGAGTCCGGCACCGTGCCGTGGTCGCTGCTCGCCGGCGGCGCCGTCGGGGCCTCCTACGCCGTGCACCCCCGCTCGATCGTGGCGGTCCTCGCCCTGGTCCTGGTCGCGGTCGCGGCCTGGCGCGCCGGGGTGCTGGCGCCGCGCGTCGCCGCCGCGCTCGGCGGAGCCGCGCTGCTGGTGGTGCTGCTCACCCAGGTCCTGCACGCCTGGGCCACGGACCGGCTCTACCCGGCCGGGA
>DMTU01000310.1:0-807 GCA_003476595.1 Acidimicrobiaceae bacterium
ACCTCCATGGACCGCGACGGCACCAAGATCGGCTTCGACATCCCCCTCACCCGGGCCATCACCGACGCCGTCGACGTCCCCGTCATCGCCTCGGGCGGCGTCGGCACCCTCGATCACCTGGTGGAGGGGGTCACCGAGGCCCGGGCCGACGCGGTGCTGGCCGCGTCGATCTTCCACTTCGGCGAGCACACGGTCGCCGAGGCCAAGGCCCACATGGCCGCCGCCGGCATCGTGGTCCGCCCCGTCGACGAGCTGGCCGGATGAGGCGCCTGCTCGCCGCGCTGGCCGCCTGCTCCCTGCTCGTCGCCGCCTGCGGTGACGACGACGAGGACGTCGCCACCGACGTCGGCCAGAGCGCCGAGACCACCACCGCCCCGCCCACGACGGAGGTCACGATGCCGATCGACCTGGTCACCGACCTCGACGACGAGCTCCCCGCCGGCGAGGTCGAGCTGCGCTTCGACGCGGTCAACGTCAGCGACGAGCCGGTGACGCTGGTGTTCCCGAGCGGCCAGGAGGGCGACGCCCAGCTCATCGATGCCGACGGCGAGACCGCCTACACGTGGAGCGCGACCCGCTCCTTCATCCAGTCCCTGCAGGAGCGTTCGCTCGAGCCGGGGGAGGCGCTCACCGTCGTCCTCGACGCCGACCTGTCCGACGTCGCCCCGGGCACCTACACCCTCGAGCTGTCCCTCACCGTCCAGGATCCACCGCCGGCGCTGCAGCACCAGATCGAGGTCACCGCTCCCTGAGCTGCCGTTCCGCAGTCGCTGCCAGAACCCCCGGGAACTGGCAGCGGTGGCGGAA
>DMTU01000310.1:961-1247 GCA_003476595.1 Acidimicrobiaceae bacterium
GAACTGGCAGCGGTGGCGGAACAGCCCGGCTACAGGTCGTCGACGAAGGTCAGCACCCGGTCGACCACCCGCTGCACGCCGCCGGCGAGGAAGTGGTCGCAGCCCACGACCGGTTCGACCGTCGTGGACGGCCAGCCCTCGACCGCTGCGGCGGCCTGGTCGGGGTCGCAGAACTGGTCGTGGGCAGGGGAGAGCACCAGCGTCGGGCGCCCGTCCCGGGGCGCACGGAGCGCGTCGACCGGCAGCACCCGCAGCGGCGGTGCGACGGCGACCACCCCGGCGAGGC
>DMTU01000310.1:1436-1682 GCA_003476595.1 Acidimicrobiaceae bacterium
GCGTCATCGACGGCCAGGAGCACGTCGGCGCCGAAGGAGTAGCCGACGCCGATCAGCGGCACACCGGGCGCGACCCCGGCGAGCGCATCGAGCGCGGCCACGACGTCGCCACGTTCGGGATCGCCGCCCCCGTGCTCGCCACCGCTGCCGCCCGCACCCCGGAAGCTCAGCCGCACCGCCGTCACCCCGGCCGCCGCGAGCGCCCGGGCGACGCCGGCGGGCACGGGGTTGTGCATGTCGCCACCC
>DMTU01000310.1:1815-8635 GCA_003476595.1 Acidimicrobiaceae bacterium
GGTTGTGCATGTCGCCGCCCATCAGCGGGTGGGGGTGGGTCACCACCGCGGCGGCCCGGGGGTCCTCGGCGAGGGACCAGGCCAGCTCGATCGCGACGCCGTCGGCGGTGGTCGCCTGGGCGGGCGGGGCGCTTCGGTCTGCCATCCGGGCGCACGGTAGCGTCGCCCCTCCATGACCGAGCCCGGCACCGACGGCGACAAGCTCCCGATCAAGATGCTGAACGACCGCATCCTGGTCGAGATCGACCGGGGTGACGGCGAGCGCAAGTCCACCGGCGGCATCCTCATCCCCGCCACCGCCCAGATGGGCAAGCGCCTGGCGTGGGCCCGGGTCGTGGCCACCGGCGCCAACGTCCGCAACATGGAGATCGGCGACCGGGTGCTGTTCAACCCCGAGGACCGCTACGAGGTCGAGGTCCGGGGCGACGAATACATCATCCTGCGCGAGCGCGACATCCACGCCGTGGCCTCCGAGCGCCTCGAAGAGGGCAGCACCGGGCTCTACCTGTAGGGCACTGGGCCACCCGGCTCGGCTCGGTCTGGGCCACCTGGACCAGACCCCGCGAGCCGTTCGCGCCACGACCCGGGACAGAAGGTCAACAGACGGCCAACACGGGCCCAGGTGACCCTGTGTGGCGGTCGCGTGACCGTACGATCACGAGCACTGCAACACACCTTTCGAGGTGGGCGGCACCGACCAGCAACGGGGGTCGGACATGCTCACCGTGGACGTGCCGACGGGCGCTGGCGCGCGCGGGCGGACGGTCGCGGCGAGCGGGGGCTCCGGCCTGTCGCGCGCCTCCCGAAACCCCACGGGTCCGATGCAACCTCTCCGTCCTCGCCTCACGGTCTCCGCGCTCGCCGGCGGCCTCGCCCTCACCGTCGGTCTGGGCGCCTTCCTCAGCCCGCCCCAGAGCGCCAACGCGTCCAGCACGACCGGTCGGGCCGAGGCGGCTGCGACCGCCGCGCCCCCGACCGTGCCCGGCTCGCTCCCGGCGGCCGGCCCGTCCATGGCGTTCCCCGGCATCGACGGCGTCGACCTGCTGGCGCTGGGCTACCAGGGCGTGGACCTCGATGCGGTGACCGTGGCCGACCTCGATCTCCCGCTGCCGGAGCTGCCGACCGAGCGGGCCACCGAGCTGCGGGCCCGCATCGTCGTCGCCACCGCCCACGTGGAGGGCCTGCGCGCCGCCGAGTACGTCCTCTACGAGACGGCGCGCTCGATGCGCGTCGACGTCCGTGCTGCCGGCGCCGAGGTCGTGGCGCGCACCGCCGCCCACGCTGCGGCCGAGGCCCGAGCATCCGAGCTGCGGGCCGCCGCGGTGCAGCGCCCCGTCCCGGCCAACGACCTGCCCCGCCGTCCCGCGCACGACCCCGAGCTCGTCGACGCCGTGGACGCGGAGGCGGCCGCAGCCGCGGCGCTGGCCGAGGCCGAGCAGCGGACCCAGGGCCTCGAGGCTCGCCGCCAGGACCACCGCGCCGCCCTCGACCTCGCCCACCGATCGGCCAACCGGATGGACGCCCACATCGAGTACCTCCACAACGAGCTGCGCCACGCCCGCTCGGGGATGCTGGCCGCCGGGCGGTGGCTGGCCGAGGAGGAGCGCGGCCGTCAGGACCTCCCCCTCGTGCGCGTCGAGGGCTTCCGGGTCCACGCCTCCATCGCCGGCTCGCTGCGGGACATGGTCGTCGCCGCCCGGGCCGACGGCATCGACCTGCGCGGCAAGGCGTACCGCTCCACCCAGCGCCAGATCGAGCTGCGCAGGCAGAACTGCGGGCCGACGGAGTTCGACATCCACGAGAAGTCGAGCAGCGCGTGCTCGCCGCCGACGGCCAAGCCCAACCGGTCCCTGCACGAGAGCGGCCTCGCCGTCGACTTCCGCCACGGCGAGGAGAGCATCACCTCTCGCCTTTCGCCCGCCTACCAGTGGCTGGCCGCCAACGCTGCCGGCTACGGGTTCTTCAACCTGGCCAGCGAGCCGTGGCACTGGAGCGTGTCGGCGGCCTGACCCGGGCTGATCGCACTTCGGGGGTCGGCGGGGCCGGACCTACGATGCGAGCCATGACCGGCCCGACCACCACCCCGCTCGCCTTCGTCGAGGGCCACCTGGACAACGTCAAGTACAACGACGACGGCCTGGTCCCCGCCATCGTCCAGGAGGAGGGCACCGGGAAGATCCTGATGCTGGCCTGGATGAACGACGAGTCGCTGCGCAAGAGCCTCGAGACCGGCCGCACCTGGTTCTGGAGCCGGTCCCGCCAGGAGTACTGGTGCAAGGGCGAGACCTCCGGTGACCGCCAGTACATCCGCGAGGCCCACTACGACTGCGACGGCGACACGATCCTGCTGGTCGTGGAGCAGGAGGGCAGCGGGGCGTGCCACACCGGCGAGTACTCCTGCTTCTACCGGTCGTTCACCGACCCCGACGTCGCGCCGAACGGTTGAGCCTCACGCCGGCGGTCCGCCCGTCCCGGGAGGAGTTCCACCGCCTCGCCGCCGACCACACCGTCGTCCCGGTCTGGCGGGAGCTGCTCGCCGACCTGGTGACCCCGGTCGCCGCGTTCGCCCGCGTCGTCGGCGACGAACCCGGCTTCCTGCTCGAGTCCGTCGAGCACGGCGAGCGCTGGAGCCGCTGGTCCTTCGTCGGCCGCAACCCCCTCGCCACCCTCACGAGCAAGGACGGTGCGCTCACCGTCGAGGGTGAGCTCCACCCCGACATCCCCACCGATCAGGGCATCCTCGCCGCGGTCGAGGCCCTGCTGGCCCACCACCGCTCCCCGCAGCTCGAGGACCTGCCGCCCCTGCACGGCGGCCTGGTCGGCTACCTCGGCTACGACGTGGTGCGCGAGGTCGAGCGCCTGCCCGACGTGCCGACCGACGATCGGGGGCACCCGGACGCGGTGCTGTCGATCATCGGCCAGCTCGCAGCGTTCGACCACTGGCGCCAGCGGGTCACCCTCATCGACAACGTGCTGGTCGACGCCGGCGCCGACGAGGCCGCCCTCGACGCGGCCTACGACGCGGCGATCGAGCGCCTCGACCAGCTGGCCGCCGACGGCGCCCGCCCGCTCGACGAGCCCATGCTCAGCCCGCCCCAGCCCGACGACGAGCCGCCCGAGGTCGCGTCGTCGATGGCCGAGGGCCAGTACCAGCGGGCCGTGGAGGTGGCCCGGGAGCACGTGTTCGCCGGCGACGTCTTCCAGGTCGTGCTGTCCCAGCGCTTCGACTTCCCGCTGGAGGCCGAGCCCTTCGACCTCTACCGGGCGCTGCGCCAGGTGAACCCCAGCCCGTACATGTACTTCCTGCGGGTGCCGGGCGTGACCCTGGTCGGTGCCAGCCCCGAGCCGATGGTGCAGCTGCTCGGCGGGCGGGTCATCTCCCGCCCGATCGCCGGCACGCGCAAGCGGGGCAGCTCGGAGGCCCACGACCGGCGCTTGGCTGCCGAGCTGGTCGAGCACCCCAAGGAGGTGGCCGAGCACATCATGCTCGTCGACCTCGCCCGCAATGACGTGGGCCGGGTCGTCACCTACGGCACCTGCGAGGTCGAGGAGCTCATGACGCTGGAGCGCTACAGCCACGTCATGCACCTCACGTCCCAGGTGGCCGGCGACCTCGCCGAGGGCCGCACCCCCGTCGACGTGCTGCGGGCCACGCTGCCCGCCGGCACCGTGTCGGGTGCGCCGAAGGTGCGGGCCATGGAGATCATCGACGAGCTCGAGCCGGTCAAGCGCGGCCCCTACGCCGGCGTCGTCGGCTACCTGGACTTCTCGGGCAACATCGACACCGCCATCGCCATCCGTACGATGGTCATCGGCGACGACGGCATCGCCTCGGTCCAGGCCGGGGCGGGCATCGTGGCCGACAGCGTCCCGGACGACGAGCACCTCGAGTGCCAGAACAAGGCCCGGGCGCTGCTCGTGGCCGTGCCGGCTGCGAGGCGCATGACCGCCCAACGACGGGAAGCCCAACGGAAGGCAGCACAGCGATGACCGAGGTCGACACCCCGAGGGGCGCCCCCATCCAACGAGACGTGGTCCGGGTCTGGGGCCCCGACGCCCTGACGTTCCTCCAGGGCCAGCTGAGCCAGGACGTGGACGCGCTCGGGGTGCACACCTCGTCGTGGACGTTCGTGCTCCAGCCCCAGGGCAAGGTCGACGCCTGGGCCCGCATCACCCGCACCGCCGCCGACGAGGTCCTCCTCGACATCGACGACGGCTGGGGCCAGGCCCTGCACGACCGCCTGAAGCGGTTCCTCATCCGCACCAAGGCCGAGCTGGAGGTGCTCGACTGGCCCGCCGTCGCCGTGCGCGGCACCGGCGCCCCTCGGGGCGACGTCCCCGACGGCGTCCTGCGCCTCGCCCCGCCCGGGGGCACCGTCACGGGCTACGACCTGCTCGGTCCCGGCGCGGAGCTCCCGGCCGAGGTCGAGCCGATGACCGCCGCCCAGCTCCGGGCCCACGACGTCGAGCACGGCGTGCCCGCCATGGGCCGCGAGCTCACCGAGGCCACGATCCCCGCCGAGATCGGCGACTGGATCGTGGACGAGTCCGTCTCGTTCACCAAGGGCTGCTTCGTCGGCCAGGAGCTCACCGCCCGCATCGACAGCCGCGGCGGCAACGTGCCCCGCCACCTGCGCGCCATCGTGCTCGACGCCCCGGTCGAGGAGGGCACGCCCGTCGAGTGCGACGGACCGGCCGCCACCGTCACGACTGCGGCGGTGTCGGACCGGCACGGGCCCATCGCCCTCGCCTTCCTCGGACGGGCCGTCCTGGAGGGTGCCGAGGTCACCGTCGGCGGCGTGCCCGGGGTCGTGCGCGTGCTCCCCATCAGCTGAGGCCCGTGGTGCGGTTCCCGCAGGTGCGCCACCCCGGACGCCTCGTCGCCGTGGTGGCGGGCGTGGCCCTCGTGATCGCCGTGTTCGGCAGCACCTGCAGCGCCCCCGAGCGGGCCACCCTGCCCCCGCCCGATCCCACCGCCACGACCCAGCCGGCGGAGACCACGACCTCGGTCGACCACTCCCGCACCGTCCTGCAGGCCGTGGCCGGCCAGACGACCACGAGCCTGGCCGAGTTCGGCGACGCGATCCTCAGCGGCGACGTCACCGGCCCGTCGGGGCCGGTCCCGGGCGCGATCGTGCGCATCGAGCGGCTGGTCGGCGACGCGGTCCAGGTCCGCGAGGTCCGCACGGGCGACGACGGCACCTGGGTGCTGGAGGGGCTGCCGGGTGGGCGCATCCGCGTGCGGGCGTTCGCCCCGCCCACGCTGGCGATGCTCGAGCCCGAGGTCTTCTTCCTCACCGAGTCCCAGCCGCGGGAGCTGCGGTTGGTGGTCCGCGAGCACCAGGGGATCCTCGTGCTCTCCGACGTCACGCCGCCGGCGCCGACGGTGGGCGACACGGTGAGCCTCGCGGTGAGGGTCGTGGAGAAGGTGGTCGGTGACGACGGCGTCGCCCGGACCCGGCCGCTCCCGGGGCAGCCGGTGCAGGTGCGATCGGCCGGGTGGGAGCTGGTCGACGCCCCGAGCGCCACGGACAGCGACGGCGTGGCCGTGTTCACCTACCGCTGCGAGCAGACCGCCTCGGTGACCGCGACCGCGGTGGTGCCCGCCGGCGCCGAGGAGCGCACCTTCCCGCTCGAGGTCCCGTCCTGCGCACCCCGCCCGACGACCACGACCACGACCACGACGGAGCCGGACGGGGTGACCCCGCCGTCGGGCCCGACGACGACCGAGGACGACTGAGGACGACGGAGGCCCTCGTAGGGTGGCCCCCATGGGTCACCAGCAGGACGGGAGGGAGCCCCGCCACTACGACGAGCTCGGCGTCGCCCCCTCCGCGTCCCCGGCGGACATCCGCGCCGCCTACGTGGCCCTGGCCCGCCGTCACCACCCCGACCGCATGGGCGCCTCCAGCGAGCAGGCCCGAGCCGACGCCGCCGCCCGGATGGCCCGGGTGAACGCGGCGTGGACGGTCCTGTCCGACCCGGCCAAGCGTGCCGCATACGACGCCCGCCTCGCCGGCCCGTCGACCACGGCGAGCGGCGCCCACGTGCGGGATCCGGACAGCTCGTTCCAGCCCTTCGACACCTCCGACGACGTCGACCCCCGGCTCTTCGACGACACGCCCACGGGCGCCCCCAGCATCCCCCGGCTGTTCGCCCTCGCCCCCGCGACGCTGGCCGCGGTCGGCGTCACCATGATCCTCGGCGGCGCGTTCCTCGGCTACGGCGGGATGCTCATCGCCGGGTTCTTCGTGCTCGCGCTCGCCGGGCTGAGCTTCCTCGCCCTGCCCTTCGTCGCCCTCATCAACGCCAGCCGCTCCGACCGGGAGTGACCGTCCACGGCGAGGCCGTCGGGTAGCGTCGCCGCCCATGTCGCAGCTCACCGTCATCGCCCGCATCCAGGCCCAGGAAGGCAAGCGTGACGAGATCGTCGCCGCCTTCCAGGAGTACTTCCCGCAGGTCGAGTCCGAGGACGGCACCCGCGTGTACGCCATCAGCACCGACACCGGCGACGAGACCTCCGTGTGGGTCTACGAGATGTACACCGACAACGACGCCCTCAAGGCCCACGGCGCCAGCGACGCCTTCAAGGCCTTCGGCGGCAAGATCGGCGGCCTCCTCGCCGGCGCCCCCGAGCTGCACATCTGCACCCCGGTGCAGGCCAAGGGCCTCCCCGGCTGACCACCGGCACGGGCGACGGGCCATGGCCACGTACCTCGACGGCATCCTGCTCGCCCACCGGCTGACCGCCGCCGGCGACGAGCGGTCGGAGGCCGTGCTCCGGCGCGCCCTCGAGGGCGCCGAGCCGACCCGCGGCTTC
>DMTU01000273.1:0-2108 GCA_003476595.1 Acidimicrobiaceae bacterium
CACCCTCGACGCCAACTCGGTCGCCCTCAGCGAAGCCATCGGCTCCGTCGCCGGTGACGAGAACGCCGAGGCCTTCCTCGGCCTGTGGCGCGAGCACATCGGCTTCTTCGTCGACTACACGCTCGGCCAGGCCACCGGCGACCAGGCCGCCGTCGACCAGGCGCTGACCGACCTCGAGGGGTACCAGCAGGCCGCCGGCAGCTTCTTCGAGGAGATCACCGCCGGTGAGCTCCCCGCCGACGCCCTCGTCGAGAGCCTCGACGTCCACATCGAGACCCTGACCGCTGCCATCGACGCCCTCGTCGCCGGCGACGCCCAGGCCTTCGACCTGCTGCAGGCCGCCGCCGACCACATGCCGATGGCCGCCACGGCGATCGCCGGCGCGGTCGTCGCCGCAGTCCCGGACATGTTCGACGGTGAGGTCGACAGCGCCCCCGCCGAGACCCGCGCCGTGCTGACCGACCTGCTCCAGGAGCACGTCTACCTGGCCGGCATCGCCATCGAGCAGGCCGTCGAGGCCGGCGGCGACATGGAGGCCCCGGCCGTGCAGGCCGCGGTCGCCACCCTCGACGCCAACTCGGTCGAGCTCGCCGAGGTCGTCGGGTCCGTCTCCACCCCTGAGGACCAGGAGGCGTTCCTCGGCCTGTGGCGCGAGCACATCGGCTTCTTCGTCGACTACACGCTGGGCAAGGCCACCGGTGATGACGCCGCCGCCGAGCAGGCCCTGACCGACCTCGACGGCTACCAGCAGGCCGCCGGCGACTTCTTCGAGCGCATCACGGCCGGCGAGCTGCCCGCCGACGCCCTCGTCGCCAGCCTGGACGAGCACGTCGCCACCCTCACGACGGCGATCGACTCGCTGGTCGCCGGCGAGACGTCGGTCTTCGACGACCTGCGCGCCGCCGGGCAGCACATGCCCATGGCCGCCGCCGCCCTGTCGGCTGCCATCGTCGCCGCCACCTCCTGACGGCACGCCTGAGCGGCGCTGCCGCTCCGAGCTCACCAACCGGCTCCGGCCCGTCCCGCACTGCGGGGCGGGCCGTCGTCGTCCCGGTCCGGCCGTAGGGTCGATCCGTGACCGACGAGCGCATCTGGCTGGAGGACATCGAGGGGACCGACGCCATGGCGTGGGTCCACGAGCGCAACGCCGAGGCCGAGGCCGACCTGTTCGCCGACCCGGCCTTCGCGCCGCTGCGGGAGCGGATCCTCGAGGTGCTCGAGGCGGACGACCGCATCGCCTACCCCTCCCTGCACGGCGATCCGGCCGACGATCCGACCGTCCACAACTTCTGGACCGACGCCTCCCACCGGCGCGGGATCCTGCGCCGGACCACGTGGGCGGACTACCGGAGCGGTGATCCGACCTGGGAGACGGTCCTCGACGTCGACGCCCTCGGTGCCGAGGAGGGCGAGTCGTGGGTCTTCCACGGCGCCGACACGCGGCGATCCGACCGCCGGCGCACGCTGGTCGACCTCTCCCCCGGCGGTTCGGACGCGTCGGTCACCCGGGAGCTGGACCTGGTCGACAAGGCGTTCGTCCCCGAGGCCGAGGGTGGCTTCGTGCGCCCGCTGGCCAAGGGCGGGCTGACCTGGATCGACGACGACACCGTCTACGTCACCACCGACCACGGCCCGGGCAGCCTGACCCGGTCCGGGTACCCCCGCACCGTCCGTCGCTGGCGCCGGGGCACCCCGCTGGCCGAGGCCGAGATCGTCTTCGAGGGCGACGAGGCCGACATCGTCGTCGGCGCCGCGGTCGGCACCCTCCCCGGCGGCCGGCACCACCTGTTCCAGCGGATGCTCGACTTCTACACCTCGGAGACCTGGATCATCCCCGACGGCGCCGCTCCCGGGGCCGAGCCGGTCCGGATCGACGTGCCCATCGACATCGAGGTCTCGGTCCACGGCCCGTGGCTGACCTTGTCGTTGCGCAAGGACTGGACGTTCGGCGGCACCACCCACCCCGGCGGCTCGCTCCTGATCGTCGATGTCGACGGCTACCTCGCCGGCACCTCGATCCCGGCGGCCGTGTTCACCCCGACCGCGCACCGGGCGCTCGCCGGCCACACCTGGACCCGGTCGCGCCTGGTCCTGAACGTGCTGGACGA
>DMTU01000273.1:2187-2970 GCA_003476595.1 Acidimicrobiaceae bacterium
CTGGACGACGTGCGCAACCGCATCGAGGTCGTGCACCCCGACGCCGAGGGCAACCGGGCGGCGCGACCGATCACCGCCCTCCCGGACGTGTGGTCCCTGGACGTCGCGGCGGTCGACGCCGACACCTGCGACGACGTCTGGCTCGTCGCCAACGACTTCCTCACGCCCGAGTCGCTCTACCGCGTCCACGTCGGCGACCGGGACGACCCGCCGGAGCTGCTGCGGCAGGCACCGACGCGCTTCGACGGCGCCGGGCTGGCCATCACCCAGCACTTCGCCACCAGCGCGGACGGCACCCGCATCCCCTACTTCGAGGTCGGTCCCGAGGGCGGGGCGGTCGCCCCCCGGCCGACGCTGCTCGGCGGGTACGGCGGCTTCGAGGTGCCCCGGCTCCCCGCCTACGCGCCGGCGCTCGGGCGAGCCTGGCTCGAGGCCGGCGGCACCTACGTGCTGGCCAACATCCGGGGCGGCGGCGAGTACGGCCCGCGCTGGCACCAGGCCGGCCTGCGGGAGCAGCGCCCGCGCGTCTACGAGGACTTCGAGGCCGTCGCCCGCGACCTCATCGACCGCGGCGTCACCACGGCGGACCGACTCGGGTGCACGGGCGGCAGCAACGGCGGCCTGCTCGTCGGCAACATGTACGTGCGGTCCCCGGAGCTGTGGGGAGCCATCGTCTGCCAGGTCCCGCTGCTCGACATGGCCCGCTACCACCTGCTCCTCGCCGGCGCGTCGTGGATGGCCGAGTACGGCGACCCCGATGATCCCGACGACTGGGCCCACCTC
>DMTU01000268.1:0-9839 GCA_003476595.1 Acidimicrobiaceae bacterium
CGGATGGAACGTCGGGACCGATCGGCGCGCTCGTTCCTGACGGCACCGGTCGAGGTTCGGTTCGCTCGTTCCGCTGGATGGAACCAATGGACCGATCGGCGCGCTCGTTCCCGGCCCCGGCGAGGTCAGGGCATGGGGGAGGCGCCGCCGGACGCGCGCTCGGCGGCCTCGAGGAGGTCGTCGCGGAAGTCGGGATGGGCGATGGCGGCGAGCGCGTCGCCGCGCTGGTGGACGGTCTTGCCCTGGAGCTCGGCGACGCCGTGCTCGGTGACGATGACGTCCACCTGGTGCCGCGGGGTGGTGATGACGGTGCCGGCGGCGAACCACGGGACGATGCGGGACCGGACCTCCTCGCCGGCCCGGTAGGTGGAGGGCAGGCACAGGATGGAGCGGTCGGACAGGTCGAGGCCGGTGCCGGCGACGAAGTCCTCGTGGCCGCCGATGCCGGAGAACTGCTCGCCGCTGCGGGTGTCGGCCACGACCTGGCCGTGGATGTCGACCGAGAGGGCCGCGTTGATCGTGATCATCGACCGGTTCGCGCCGATGAGCTCGGGCGAGTTCACGACCTCGACGGGGAGGAACGCGACCTCGCGGTTCTGGTGGAGCCAGTCGTAGAGCTCGCGGGTGCCGCCGGCGAAGGTGCAGACCGACACCCCCTCGTACTGGCCCTTGCGCATGTTGGAGACCTTGCCGGCCTGGTGCAGCTTCATCAGGCCGGTGGTGAACATCTCCGAGTGGATGCCGTAGTCGCCGCCGTCGCCCTCGGCGAGGAGCGCGGCGACCACGGACGGGACGGCGCCGATGCCGGTCTGCAGCGTGGCCCCGTCGGGGATCAGGCCCTGGATGTGGCGGGCGATCGAGCGCTCGACGTCGGTGGGCTCGGGATCGGCGATCTCGTAGGGGGTGGAGTCGGATTCGATGAGCACATCGATCTCGTCGACGTGGAGGCGGTGCGCGTGCTCGCCCCACCCGTAGGTGACCGGGTAGTGCTCGCTCACCTCCACGACGAGCAGCCGGTCGGGGTCGGCGCCGGCGGCGTGCAGCGATCGGGTGTTGGCGCCGGCGTGGAGCGACAGGCTGCACCACCCGTCGCGGTCGGGGGGCGAGGCCGCGGTGGCCATCACCCGGGGGGAGATGTCCTCGAGCAGGGTGACGAAGCGGCGGAAGTCGGCGGGAGCGAAGCCGATGTTGGCGCCGCTGTCGCGCAGCAGCCGCTCGAGGGGGCCGAAGAAGCCGCTCAGGTAGTGGACGTGGGGATGGGTGAACAGGTCGGTGAGGACGGTGACGAGCGCCCCGAAGACCTTGAGGTCCTCCCAGTCCTTTCGGCTGCCCATCGCTTCGAGCAGCGCGGCCGGCTGGGACGGGCCGAGGGGGAGGCCGAGGGTGTCGGTGGCCTGGAACAGGTCCACGGCGTCGTGGGCGGAGAGGCGTCGCATGAGAGGTGTCTACCGAGGACGACCCGGCATCGACAGGGTCTGGGGTCCTCGGCCCGGGCGTCCTCGGACGTGACTGTCGGAGGGTGCCGACATGATGGGGTGATGGCTCACCTCGATCCCGACGGCGCCGGCGGCGGCGCCCCCGACCCCGGCGTGCTGCACAAGGTGCGGTCGCTGCTCGCCAAGGCCGAGTCCACCACCTACCCCGACGAGGCCGAGGCGCTCTCGGCCAAGGCCCAGCAGCTCATGGACCGCCACGCCATCGATCGGGCCATGCTGGGCGAGGGCAGCCGCGCCGGGCCCGAGGGTCGCACGCTGCTGGTGGAGCCGCCCTACGCCCGGCCCAAGTTCCAGCTGCTCACCGAGCTGGCCCGCGCCAACCGGTGCCGCGCCGTGCTGGACACCGACCGGAACGTCGCCACCGTCATCGGCTTCCCCGACGACCAGGCCACGGTCGAGCTCCTCTACACGTCGCTGCTGGTCCAGGGCACCCGGGCGATGCTCCAGGCCGGCACCAGCTCGCGCACGCGCTCGCGTGCGTTCCGCCAGGCCTTCCTCGTGGCCTACGCGTCCCGCATCGGGCAACGGCTGCGCCAGGCCGCGGCGGCCACCGTGTCCGAGGCCGTGCGCGACCACGGCGAGGAGCTCTTGCCCGTCCTGCGCAGCCGCGAGGTCGCGGTCGAGGACGAGCTCGCGTCGGCCTTCCCGCACCTGCGCCGCATGCGGGTCACCGCCAGCGACCCGGCCGGGTACGCGGCCGGGCACGCCGCCGCCGACCGCGCCCGGCTGGGCGGTCAGGAGGTTCGCGGACGGGTGCGCCGTCTGCGCAGGTGATGGCTCGTTCGCTGCGCGATCTGCTCAGCCGGGTCGCGGCCCGCACGCGGATCGGCACGCGAGGTCCGGTGGAGGTGGCACACTCGGAGCCGGTGAGCGACATCAGGGGGTTCGCGGTCGAGGAGGTCATCGAGGACTTCCGTCTGGCGTGCGTGTCGCGCGCCATCGACGACCGCGAGATCAGCCTGCAGAAGCAGAGCAAGGTCTTCTTCCAGATCTCCGGTGCCGGCCACGAGGCGCTGCTGCTCGGGTTGGCCCGCTCGCTGCGCCCCGGGCACGACTGGTTCTTCCCCTACTACCGCGACCTGGCCCTGATGCTCGGCCTCGGCATCAGCCCCTACGAGCTCCTGCTCCAGGCCGTCGGCTCGGCCGAGTGCCGGGCGTCGGGCGGCCGCCAGATGCCGTCGCACTGGGGCTACGCCGCCGAGCACGTCGTGTCCCAGTCCAGCCCCACGGGTAGCCAGTGCATCCCCGCGGTGGGCTGCGCCGAGGCCGGCCGCTACATCGGCCGCACGCCGGAGCTGGCGCACCTGCCCGCCGCCGGCGACGAGGTCACCTACGTGAGCCTGGGCGAGGGCGCCACCTCCGAGGGCGAGTTCTGGGAGTCCCTCAACACGGCGTGCACGCTGCACCTCCCGGTCGTCTACGTCGTGGCCGACAACGGCTACGCCATCTCGGTCCCCGTCTCCGACCAGTCGCCCGCCCCGGTCTCCGAGCTGGTGCGGGGGTTCCGTGGCCTCGAGGTGCTGCGCCTCGACGGCACCGACTACCTCGAGGTCCGGGGGTGGAGCGAGGCCGCCATCGCCCGGGTCCGGGCCGGCGTCGGGCCGCTGCTGATCCACGCCGACGTCACCCGCCCGTACTCCCACTCCGGAGCCGACACGCAGTCCAAGTACCGCTCCGAGCGGGAGCTGGCCGACGAGGCCGAGCGCGACCCCATCGGCCGCCTCGAGCAGGTGCTGGTCGAGCACGGCGCCCTCAGCCCCGCCGAGGCCAGCGCCGTCCGGGAGGAGGCCCGCCAGACCGTCGCCGACGCGGCCAAGCAGGCGATCGCGGCGGCACGCCCGGACCCCGCCACCCTCACGGACCACGTCGTGGCCCTGCCCGACCGGCCCGAGCCGCCCGACGTCTACGACGGGGGCGACGAGGTCGCCCTCGGCGGGGCGATCAGCGCCGTGCTCCACGAGCGGATGGCTGCCGACGTGCGCATCCGCGTCTTCGGCGAGGACGTCGCCGATGCCCGCGAGCAGGTCCTGGCCAACGTGGAGGGCAAGGGCGGGGTCTTCGGCACCACCCACGGCCTGCAGCGCGAGTTCGGCATGGCCCGCTGCTTCAACACGCCGCTGGCCGAGGCCAACATCATCGGGCGGGCCGTCGGCCACGGCGTGCGGGGCCTGCGCCCGGCGCCGGAGATCCAGTTCTTCGACTACGTGTGGCCCGCCATGCAGCAGCTCAAGAGCGAGGCCGCCACGATGCGGTGGCGCTCCAACGGGGCCTTCACCGCCCCGATGGTCGTGCGCATCCCCATCGGGGGCTACCTGCACGGCGGGGCCATCTGGCACAGCCAGTCGGGCGAGTCGATCTTCGCCCACGTCCCCGGGCTGCTCATCGCCTTCCCGTCCCGCGCCCGCGACGCCGCCGGTCTGCTGCGGTACGCGTTCGAGTGCGAGGACCCGGTCCTGTTCCTCGAGCACAAGCACCTGCTGCGCCAGCCCTACACCAAGGACCTCCTCCCCCCGGCCGACTGGGTGCTGCCCTTCGGCGTCGCCGACGTGCGCCGCCGCGGCGATGCGGTCACCGTCGTCACGTGGGGTGCGATGGTCCAGAAGTCGCTGGTCGCGGCCGAGGCCATCGCCGAGGAGACCGGCCGCCAGGTCGAGGTGATCGACCTGCGCACCATCACCCCGTGGGACCGGGAGCGGGTCGGCGAGTCGGTCGAGCGCACCGGGCGCGCCCTGGTCGTGCACGAGGACGTGCTCACGGCCGGCTTCGGCGGCGAGATCGCGGCGTGGATCGCGGACGAGTGCTTCTGGTCCCTCGACGCCCCCGTCCGCCGGGTCGGTGCGCCCGACATCCACGTCGCCTACGAGCCCACCCTCGAGGACGCCATCCTCCCGCAGGCCGCCGACGTCACCGAGGCCCTGCGCAAACTCCTCGCCGAGTAGCCCCTCCGCTGCCGCGACAGGGGAACTGCCAGTTCCAGTCTTCGGACACTGGCAGTCGTGGTGTCGCGCGATGTCAGGCGGGCCAGGCGGTGACGGCGCGCAGCCCGCCGCCCGGAGCGTCCTCCAGCCACGCCTCCCCACCGTGGCGGGCCAGCACCGCCCGCACCGTGGTGAGCCCGAGGCCGAGACCGCCCCCGGAGCGCTCCAGGCGCTCGCCCTCGGCGAAGGCAGCCTCGTGGCGGTCGGCCGGGATGCCGGCGCCGTCGTCGGTCACCGACACCAGCCAGCGGTCCCCGTCCCGGCGGCCGTCGACGGTGACGGCGACCGCCCCGTCGCCGCCGGCGTGGTGCCGGGCATTGTCGAGCAGCTCGTGGAACACCCACTCGACCATGTCCCGGTCGGCGGTCACCGTCGGGAGCCCGTCCGCCACCTGCACGACGACCTCGGTGGGGTCCAGCTGCTCGGCGACCCACGTGGCCACCTCGCCCAGGTCGACCGGCCCGGTCTGCAGCGGGCGGTGCTGGGCGCCGATGTAGCGCTGGACGCTCAGCACCATGTCCGCGGTCCGGTGGACCGCGGCCGACGACCGGGTCAGCAGCTCGCGGGACTCGTCGTCGAGCTGGGCGCCGGCGAGCTGCGCCAGCAGGTCGAGCATCCCGGTGGCGATGGCCAGCGGGTTGCGCAGCCCGTGGGAGACCATGCGCACGAAGCGGACCAGGTCCTCGGCCTCGGGCGTCTGCGGGTCGTCGGCGGCCACGACCCCCATGGGAGCACACCCTCGCCGTGGGACGACCGTCGGAGCGCCCGTAGGGTCACCTCGTGCCCGATGCGCCGTCCCGCCCACCCGCCGCCTGGGTCTTCGAGGTCGACCCCACCGACATCGACCTCGGCACGGCCTTCGCCGACGGCGAGGCGATGATCCAGTTCGAGGTCGCCGACGACCGGGCCGCGCTGCTCGGGCCCGGCCAGCTCGCCCACCTGTGGGTCCAGGACCGCCTCGGCGACGTCGTCCCCGCCGGCATCTACGCCACCGGGAGCGTCGTCGGCCCGGTGGAGCTGGTGGACGACGAGGACGGCGAGCGCGTCGCCGTCGTCTCCGTGGGCTTCGACAGCCTGCGCTCGCCGATCGACGGCACGGCCCTGCTGGCGGGTGACGAGTTCGTCGGGTCGCCCCTCCAGGACGGCGCCCCGGAGCAGAACCCGGTCCCGCTCGATGCGGCGCAGGCCGCGGCGGTCGCCGCCAACGACCTCGACCCGGGTCCGGTGGCCACCGTGCTGCTCGGCGTCGACGACGGCGAGGGGATCACGCTGCCGGCGCTCGAGGTGCGCCTGCCGAGCGACACGCTGCTCGTCGTCGAAGGGGTCGACCACGAGGGCTGGACGGTGGTCCGGGGCACGCCCGGCATGGACGAGGTCGTCGAGCTCCCCGAGCAGCACGCCACCTTCATCGACGCCGTCGAGTACGTGGCTGCGGCCGTCGGCAAGGCCGGCGGGTCGCTGCCGGTGGTCGACACCGACGACGGCATCGAGGCCGTGGCCATCTTCGACGCCGACGGGGGTGTCTACGCCGTGCTGAAGGAGGCCGAGGACGCGTACACCTTCGCCTGGATCGACGACGACGGGGACCTCGAGCGCCTCGACACCTACGCCACCCTCAAGGAGGCGATCCTGCTCCCCGTCCTGGACGAGGAGCTCTTCGGTGGCATGTGAGGCCACCGCGCGCGCGACAGGAGAACTGCCAGTTCCAGGAGATCGGAACTGGCAGTGGTGGTGTAGCGGTCAGCCGCCGGCGACCGCCGGCGTCAGCGCCGGCTTGGGGCGCAGGTGGTACTCGTCGAGGTCGGCGTGGTTGGTGCGCCGGCGGTACTCGGTGGTCCGGCCCACCCAGTTGTTGGTGACCTTGCCGCCCTGCAGGTACCAGCTGTCCTCGATGAGCACCCAGGCGCTGTCGGCGAGGCGGCGTGACAGCTCGTCGTTGTAGGCCTGCTGCACCTCGGCCTTGACCTCGATCGACTGGATCGACCGGGCGGCCATCTGGCGCAGCGCGGAGAGGATGTAGCGGCACTGCGACTCGATCATGAGCACGATGGAGTTGTGGCCCAGGTTGGTGTTGGGGCCGTACATGAAGAACAGGTTCGGGAAGCCCGAGACGGTGAGACCGAGGTGGGCCTGGGGGCCCTCCCGCCACTGCTCGTTCAGGTTCCGGCCCTCGGGTCCGGTGACCGTCATCGGCGTGAGGAAGTCCTGGGTGTGGAACCCGGTGCCCACGACGATGACGTCGACGGGGTGCTCGACGTGGTCCTGGTCCATGCCCGACACCGTGACGATGGCGTCACCGGTGACCTTGTCGATGCGGTCGGTGACGATGTCGACGTCGTGCTCCTCGATCGCCTCGTAGAAGTCGTCGGAGAACAGGACCCGCTTGGCGCCCATCGGGTAGTCGGGCGTGAGCTTGGCCACCTTGTCGGGGTCGCTGATCTTCTCCTGCAGGTTCTTCACCGCGAACTTCTGCATGAAGTCCCGAACGAAGGACTTCTGGTGCATCAGGTTGTACCCGAGCAGCTCGGCCCGGGCGAAGATCATGAACCGGCGCAGGTTGCGCGCCACCCGGCTGCGGCGGATGAGGGACTTCTCGATCTCGGTGTAGTCCCGGTCGTTCTTCGGGATGATCCAGTTCGGCGTGCGCTGGAAGACGGTGACCTTCGCCGCCTCCTTGGCGATCTGGGGCACGTACTGCACCGCGCTCGCGCCGGCACCGATGGAGGCGACCCGCTTGCCCGTCAGGTCGACCGAGTGGTCCCACTCGGCGGAGTGGAAGACGGGGCCGGCGAAGGAGTCGAGCCCGTCGATGTCGGGCCAGCGGGGCCGGCTCAGCTGGCCGGTGGCCGAGACGACCACGTCGTAGCGCTCGGTCGTGGTCTCCCCGCCCTCCGGGGTGGCGTCGACGTCCCAGGCGCCGGCCTCCTCCACCCAGCGCAGCTCGGTCACCGGCGTCTCGAGGCGGATGTGGGCCCAGAGCCCGTAGGTCTCGGCGCAGTGGTCGAGGTAGTCCTTGATCACCGGCTGGTGGGACCACTTGTTGGGCCAGTCGAAGTTCTCGAACGAGTACGAGTACAGCGCAGAGGGGATGTCGCACTCGGCGCCGGGGTAGGTGTTCGCCCGCCAGGTGCCACCGATGGCATCGGCCTTCTCGAAGATCGTGAACGTGTCGATGCCCTGCTGCTTGAGCTGGATGCCCAGGCCCATGCCGGCGAAGCCGGAGCCGATGATGGCGATGCGTGGCACGAAGGGACCCCCTGGAACATGACGACGAGTTCTGGCAACGACCGTATCCTGCTGCGGGCACCTCGGACACGTCCGGGAACCGGGCCGCACGCAGTAGGAGGTGCATCAACCGGTGGCGAACCATCCGATGTGACCGAGATGTCCGATCCGGGTGGTGCGCTCACGAGCGCGCCGGCGTCGCGCGTCGTCGTCGAAGCCCTCGGGTCGGTCCTGGACGGCGACGCGGCCACCGCCCGCGACCGGCTCCTCGCCGGTGCCGAGGCCACCAGCTGGGCCGCCGTGCTGCGCCGGCTGGACGTCGCCGGCCGTGCCCTCACCCTCGACGCCGCCATCGCCCCGTCCGGCGCGCGTGCGTGGATGGCCCACGTGGCCGCCCTGGCCGCCGCAGCCGGGGTCGATCCGCTGCCTTCCGGGATCTCCGACGTGCTCGTGGCCTGGAGCCGGGGGGACGGCATCCCCGTGCAGGTCGATCTCACCACCGACCAGGTCGGGGTCGTGCCGGAGGCCGAGCGCGCCTGGGCCGCCATGCTCGTGCTGGCCTGCCTGGTGGACCGCTCGGGCTTCCCGCCGCAGGTGGTCGCGTAGGGCGCGCCTGCCCGGTGCCGGTGCCGCGGGCTCCGACACCGCTGCGGGCTCGGGGCCGGGAGTAGCGTCGGTCACACGTGGCCCGGACCGAGCCCACGTGCACCGCATGGCAGACGACCAAGACCTCGACCTCGATCTCGATCTCGACGTGCCCTCCCGGGGCACCGCGCCACGCGTCGCCGTGGTCGCCGAGGACGAGCCCGGCATCCGCTCGCTCATCGTGTCGCTCCTGACCCTGGACGGGTGGGAGGTGCACGTCACCGACACCGGGGAGAACGTGGCGGACCTCATCGACCAGCACCACCCGGTCCTGTGCCTGCTCGACGTGATGATGCCGGGCAAGGACGGCGTCGAGGCCATGGAGGAGGGGCGCTCGCGCGGCCACGGTGCCCCCGACGGCACCGTCTACGTGATCCTCACCGCGCTCGCCGGCCAGGAGGACGTGATCCGCGGGGTCGTGTCCGGCGCCGACGACTACATCACCAAGCCCTTCGACGTCGACGACCTGTCCGACCGGGTGGCGCGCTGGTGCGAGGCGACGGGCTGGGAGCTCGTCGACGCCGAGCACCCCGGTGCCGTCCACGAGCACCTGAGGTACTGATCCGTCGTGGGGGACGACGCGCCGGAGCTCATCGGATCGAAGCGGCGGGGGCGGGCCGCGGTGCGCGAGCTCGACGACGAGCACCTCGTCGCCTCGTTCCAGCAGTCCCGTGACAAGGAGGCGGTCAACGAGCTGCTCCGTCGCCACGAGGGCCTCATCATGTCGGTCGCCCGGCGGTACTTCGTCCCCGGCGGCGACCACGACGACGTCCGCCAGCAGGCGATGATCGGCTTCTGGAAGGCGGTCCGCGACTTCACGCCCGACGCCGGTGCCTCGTTCCCGAGCTTCTCGCGCACCTGCATGCAGCGCCAGGTGATCACGGCGGTGAAGGCGGCGAACCGCATGAAGCACTCGCCGCTGAACGAGTCCGACCGGATCGCCCACCACGACGCCGAGCACGACGAGGACCACGGGTCCTCCGCGGTGCAGCTCCCGTCGGTGAGCCACGAGCGCTCGGCCGTGGAGCGCATGGACATGGACGGCAGCGGCGGCATGCCGTTCGGCCTCTCCGAGATCGAGACGCTCCTCGAGGCCCACGGGCACGAGCGGGTGCACGAGATCCTGCGGCTCCACTTCGAGGGCAAGAGCACCCGGCGGAGGAAGGACGAGCCCGACCGCCTGTCGGAGAACGAGGCCCACGTGCTCGTCGGCCTGCTCAGCGGCAAGAAGTACCGCGAGATCGCCGATCAGATGGGCAAGACCGACAAGTTCGTGGACAACACCGTCCAGCGGCTGCGGGCCAAGCTCCGCCACCTCCTCGAGGACGGTCAGTAGCCCCCTCCGCCTCGGGCGCGGTTGCGCTGCCACGACCACACCAGGGTGGCGATGGTGCCGAGGATGCCGAGCCCCCACACGGCGAGCACGCCGCCGAGGTCGGGGGTGTCCTGGGTGATGCGCGCCCGACCCTCGATCGGCACCGTCGTCGTGGGGATC
>DMTU01000268.1:9942-11148 GCA_003476595.1 Acidimicrobiaceae bacterium
GGGGGCTCCGTGGTGGGGGAGGCCGTCGTCGGAGGCCGCGTGGCCGGTGGCGCGGTCGTGGGCGGCGCCGTCGTCGTCGGCGCCTCGGTGGTGGTCGGCGCCGTGGTCTCGGGAGGCGTGGTGGTCTCGGGCACCGGCTCGGTGGTGGCCGGCGGCTCCGTGGTGGTGGGCAGCAGCTGCGCGCCCGCCCACCCGGGGGCGGCGAGCACGGACGCCAGCGCGACGACGCCCGACGCGATGGCGGCGCGGACCGGGCTGATCACCGACCGGTCAGGCGCAGTCGCGGCAGACGTCACCGTCGAAGAGGTCCTCGGACTTGGTCACCAGGCACACGGTGCAGCGGCGTTCGGCGCGGGTGACCTGCGACGGCCGCTTCGGCGCCGGGGTGCGCGAGGCGCGGGGCCGTCCGCTCCCACCCGAGCTCGTGGTCCGGCGCCGTGGCGGTGTGGCGGCCGGCCGGTCGAAGGGGTCCTCGCCCAGCTCGCCCCGGCAGCACTGCAGGGCCAGGTCTCGCAGACGGCCGTCGGGGACGTCCTCGAGCATCGTTCGCTGGTCGGGCAGGTGGTCGAGCCGGGCGGGCAGGGCGGTGAAGGGGAGGCGGCGGCGCCAGTCGACCGGCCGCCGGTGCTGGGCCCGGTCGCCATCCAGGTCGCCCCGGTACAGGTAGTCGCCGGTGACCACGCCGCAGGCGAACCCGCCCGCGACCGGGTCGAGGAGGAGGGCGACGTCGGCCACCCGGATGCGGCGCACGAAGCTGAGGAACAGCGCGGCGTCGGCCTCCTGGTGCTTGCTCGGCTCGTCGTCCAGGCCGACGCCCAGGATCTTGAGGGCCTTGGCCCGGTCGACGTCGTGGCCGTCGGGGAACTGGGGGAAGGCCACGCCGATCTCCCCGTCGTCCAGGAACGAGCGCACGAGCCGGTCCTTGGGCCCGGCGCGCACCACCCAGACCGTGGCCATCTCGTCGGCGTGCATCATGGGGAACCGACCCTACGCTGGTCGGGTGCACGTGTGGATCGACCAGGACCTCTGTACCGGCGACGGCCTGTGCACCGACCACTGCCCGGAGATCTTCGTGATCCTCGAGGACGGCATCGCCTACGTGCGCGACGGCATGGACATCGGCAACGACCCCGGCGGCGCCGGTTCGATGGTGCCCGTGGCGCCGGACTTCCAGCAGCGGGTCGTCGATTCGGCCGAGCTGTGCCC
>DMTU01000268.1:11291-14589 GCA_003476595.1 Acidimicrobiaceae bacterium
GGCGAGTGCATCTTCATCGAGATCGACGAGTCGGACCTCGGCGAGCTCGACGCCCTCGAGGGCGCCGGGACCTGACTACGCCTCGACCTCGATGGCGAACTCGGGGCAGTTGTCGGCGCAGAGCTTGGCCTTCTCCTCCAGCTCGGCGGGGACCTCGCCGGTGACGAGCAGCACGGCGTAGCCCTCCTCGTCCACGTCGAAGAGCTCGGGGGCGAGCTGGTAGCAGCGGTTGTGGCCCTGGCAGGCGTCGCGGTCGTAGCTGATCTTCACGCCGAGACCTCCCGACCGAGCACGCGGACCGGCAGGCAGCGGGGCCCACGGACCTGACCGGTGGACCACCGCACGGTGCCCGGGTCGGCCAGCTCGAAGTCCGGGAAGCGCTCCATCCACTCCTCGATGGCCACGGTCAGCTCGAGGCGGGCCAGGTTGGAGCCGAGACAGCGGTGGATGCCGAGGCCGAAGGCCGAGTGGCGGTTGCGAGCCCGGTCGATGACGAACTCGTCGGCCTGCTCGAAGGCCTCCGGGTCCCGGTTGTAGGAGGGGAACGACAGCAGGAGCCAGTCCTCCTTCTTCACCGGGCACCCACCCACCTCGGTGTCCTCGGCGGCGAGGCGGGCCATGGTGACCGGCGCGTAGAAGCGGAGGAACTCCTCGATCGCGAACAGGCGCACGTCGGGGTCCTCGACCCAGCGGCGACGGTCGTCGGGGTGCTGGGCCAGGTGCCAGAGGCTGGCGCCGATGGCCGACCACGTCGTGTCGATGCCGGCGATGAGCAGCAGGGCGATGGTGCCGAACACGTGCTCGTCGCTCAGCCGGTTGCCATCGGGGCCCTCGACCGACAGCAGGTAGGAGATGAGGTCCTCACCGTCGGCGCCGCGCTCGCGGCGCTCGCGGATCTTCTCGCTCAGGTAGGCGACGAGGGTCTCACCCGGATCGAGGTCCTCGTGCTGACCGGGGGTCTCGAGGATCCGGTGGATGAACACCCGGAACTTGTCGCCGTCCTCCGGGGGCAGGCCGAGCATGGCGGCGATGACCCGCACCGGGATGTCCTGCGCGTAGGCGGTCGCGGCGTCGACCACGTCGCCGCCGGCGGCCAGCTCGGCCTCGACCTCGTCGAGGAGCTCGCGGCAGCAGGCCCGGGCCATGGGTTCCCACTCGGCGATCTTCTTGGGGGAGAAGGGCGGGAGCAGGAGGCGGCGGGCCTCCTGGTGGAAGGGCGGGTCCGACGTGATCGGCGGGGCGTAGCCGCGCGGCGCGATGTCGAGCTCGGGACGGAAGTCGTTGATGATGATGCCGCGGCTCGAGAAGCGGTCGGTGTCCTCGGCGATGGCCCGGACGTCTTCGGCCTTGGTGGGCAGCCAGGCGCCACCGAAGCGCTCGGTGTGGGCCACGGGGCAGCGCTCGCGCAGGTCGTCCCAGATCTCCGGGGCGTTCGCCGCGTAGTCCGGGTGGGTGTGGTCGAAGTCCGTGGCCCAGTCCTCGACGGGCGGGCGCTTGGTCTCCGGCACGGTGTCGGTCATCTCGTCGGTTTCCCCCGGTGATAACGGTTGTTATCGCCGATCGTAGCGCGGTGGTCGAGCCGGGCCGAAGGCGCCCCGACCGAGGATCGGTCCCGGAGGGGTCGCATGAGCTCCTTCGCCGCCGATCGGCGGCCGAGGTCCGTGGGGGCGGTCAGGCGAGCGGCTGGGAACCGCGCTGGAGGGAACCCGGCCGTGCGCCGGTGAGCTCGCCGTGCTCGACGGTCGGCACGCCGCGCTTGATGGTGGCCACGTAGCCGGTGGCCTCCTGCAGGAGCCGGGTGCCGCCGGCGGGCAGGTCGGCGGCGAGGTGCGGCGGCCGCAGGGCGAGCCGGTCCAGGTCGATGACGTTGAGGTCGGCCAGGTAGCCGGGTGCCACCGCGCCGCGGTCGTGCCAGCCGACGTGGGCGGCGGTGCGCTGGGTCTGGTGGTGGACCATGTGCTCGAGGCTCAGCTTCGGGCCCCGGGTGCGGTCCCGGGTCCAGTGCGTGATCGCCGTGGTCGGCATGGTGCCGTCGGAGATGGCGTTGCAGTGGGCGCCGGCGTCGGACAGGCCGACCATGGCGTGGGGCGACGAGAGCATCTCGTGGACGTCGTCGAGGCTGCCGTTGGCGTAGTTCATCAGCGGCACGTACAGCAGCGTGGAGCCGTCGCCGGTGGCGGCCGGGCCGGTGAGCAGGTCGTAGAGCACGTCGAAGGGCTCGCGGCCCTGTGCGGCGGCCAGGCCGGCGACGCTGTGCTCGGGGGTCGGCTCGTAGTCGGGCGGATCGGCCAGCGGGTACATGCGATCCCAGCCGGAGTGGATGATCAGCGGGAAGCCACGCAGGTGCCCGGCAGCGGCCGCATGCTCCTCGCGGAGGCGCTCGCGCACCTCGGGGGTGCGCAGCTCGGCGAGGCGGGCGGCGCGGTCGGTCGGCAGCCGGGACCACGTGGGCGCGAAGAGGAGCGGGTTCGCCGACGCGTCGAGCCCGAGGAGGACCCCGATCGGTCGCACGGCCACCTGGGCCTTGGCGTCGGCGCCGGCCTCGACCCAGCTCCCGATGGCGGTGAGCAGCTCCCGGAAGCGGTCCGGGGTGTCGTCGTTCTGCTGGACGGTGAACGACAGCGGCCGACCCACCTTCAGCGCCAGCTCGCCGAGCAGCTCGAGCTCGCGGGCGACGAGCTCGTCGTCGTCGGACTGGTAGGCGTCGGAGATGAGCTGGATGACCCCGGTGCCGGCCCGGGTGAGGGCATCCGCGATGCCGAGCACCTCATCGGTGGCGGCGGTGAGCGTGCCGATGGACTCGCCGGTGCTGGTGCGGTGCACCCACGTGCGGCTGGTGGTGAAGCCCAGCGCCCCGGCGCGGATGCCGGCCTCGCACAGCCGGCTCATCGCCTCGATGTCGTCGGCCGTCGCCCGCTCGGTGTGGTCGGCGCCGCGTGCGCCCATCACGTAGGTCCGGAGCGCGGCGTGAGGGACCTGGGTGCCGACGTCGACGGTCCAGCGGTGGCGGTCGAGCACGTCGAGGTACTCGGGGAAGGTCTCCCAGCCCCACGTGAGCCCCTCGGCCAGCGCGGTGCCGGGGATGTCCTCCACGCCCTCGAGCAGCGAGATGAGCCAGTCGTGTCGGTCGGGCCGGGCCGGGGCGAAGCCGACCCCGCAGTTGCCGGTGACGACCGAGGTCACGCCGTTCACCGACGAGGGCGCCAGGTCGGGGTCCCAGGTGACCTGGCCGTCGTAGTGGGTGTGGATGTCGACCCAGCCGGGGGCGACCAGGTTGCCGTCGGCGTCGAGCTCCTGG
>DMTU01000314.1:0-234 GCA_003476595.1 Acidimicrobiaceae bacterium
CGCGCGAGCAGGACGTAGTGCCCGTGGCGCACGTCCGCGGCGCCGATCCGGTCGCCGTCCTCGAGCCGCCGACCGGTGACCCGGACCCCACCGTCGCGGACCAGGCGGCGGGCGTCGGAGTTGGACTTGGCCAAGCCGGCACCGACCAGGACCGGCACCGGGTCGATCCCCTCCTCCACCGAGGCGCCCTCGGGCGGTCCGACCCCGTCGACCTCCTCGGCCACCACGGCCCAC
>DMTU01000314.1:426-798 GCA_003476595.1 Acidimicrobiaceae bacterium
GCGTCGGTGGGGTCCCCGCCGAAGAGCACGCGGGAGGCCTCCGCGGCCGCGAGGGCGGCGTCGGTGCCGTGGACGATGGAGGTGACCTCGTGGGCCAGGCGCCGCTGGGCGGCCCGCTCCTGGGGCGCGTCGGCGTGCACGGCCACGAGGTCACGGACCTCGGCCACCTCCAGCAGGGTGAGCTGGAGGAGGAAGCGCTGCACGTCGCGGTCGTCGACGTTCATCCAGTACTGGAAGAACTGGTACGGCGAGGTCTGCGCCGGATCGAGCCAGATCGCTCCCCCGGTGGACTTGCCGAACTTTGCTCCGTCGGCGCGCGTGATCAGCGGCCAGGTGAACGCGTGGGCGGTGGCCTGGGAGCGCCGGCGGATC
>DMTU01000314.1:965-1119 GCA_003476595.1 Acidimicrobiaceae bacterium
TGGCCTGGGAGCGCCGGCGGATCAGGTCCACGCCGGCGACGAGGTTCCCCCACTGGTCGGAGCCACCGATCTGCAGCTCCACCCCCTCGTGGGCGTGGAGGTGCCAGAAGTCGTTGGCCTGCAGCAGCTGGTAGCTGAACTCGGTGTAGGAGAT
>DMTU01000314.1:1350-2317 GCA_003476595.1 Acidimicrobiaceae bacterium
CTCGAGCACGCCGATGCCCTCGGTCCAGTCCCGGTTGTTCACCACCGTGGCGACCTCGCCGACGATCTGGCGCACCTGGGCACCGATGCCGGCGACGTTGGCGGCGAGGGTCTCCTCGTCGAGCAGGTTCCGCTCCTCGGAGCGCCCGCCCGGGTCGCCGATCATCCCGGTGGCGCCACCGACGAGCGCCACGGGCCGGTGGCCGGCATCGGCGAAGCGACGCAGCACCAGCAGGCCGATCAGGTTCCCGGCGTGCAGGCTCGGGGCAGACGGATCGCAGCCGTAGTACAGGGCGATCGGTCCCTCGGCGAGGCGGTCGGCCAGGGCGTCGAGGTCCGTGCTGTCCTGCACGAGGCCCCGGTCCCGGAGGTCGTCGAGGAGGCTGCTCATGGGCGCCGACAGTACGCGGCGCGCTGCGTGCACCCCGACGGCAGTCGCCCCGTCTGGCGTGCCGGGTCCACGGCGGGCGACCATCGTGGTCGTGCCCGACACCTCCGCCACCGAACCGTCCGACCGCCGCACGGGCCTGCGCCGGCTCGGCGTCATCGCCGTCGTGGTCAGCTTCGTCGGCATCTGGGGCTACGTGATGTACCTCACCTTCTTCGAAGGCCGGGCCGAGCCCCGCGACCGCATGAGCGACACCCGCTTCACCGCCGCGGCCGAGGAGACCTGCGCCGAGTCCACCGCCTTCTTCGAGTCGCTCCCCTTCGCCAACGAGGTCGACACCCCCGCGGAGCGGGCTGACCTGCTCGACGTGGCCAGCGACGAGCTCGAGGTCATGGTCACCCGCCTCGAGGGCCTGGTGCCGCCGAGCGACGCCGACGAAGCGGTCGCGGTCGAGCGCTGGCTCGACGACTACCGCACCTTCATCCAGGACCGCCGCGAGTACGCCGATGCCCAGCGCGACCCGAGCAGCGACCGCTACGACCAGCCCTTCGCCGTCACCGACCGCGGCGGCTTCCAGATC
>DMTU01000314.1:2440-3005 GCA_003476595.1 Acidimicrobiaceae bacterium
CGGGGTGGCTTCCAGATCGACGTGCTCATCGACGACTTCGCCCTCATCAACGACATGGACAGCTGCGAGACCCCCGACGACGTCGGCTGACCTCGGCCGCTGAGCGGCCTCGGTCAGCTGGAGCTGTTCGGCTGGGCCTCACAGCTCCGGCAACCCCCGAGTTCGTCACGGCCGGCGCTTGCGCCGCTCGTGCTCGGGGCGGCGGGCCCACTCGGCCTCGGCGTGGAGGTCGCCGAACGCCTCCAACCGCTCGGCGGACAGCTGCCCGGCCTCGACCGCGGCCCGGACCGCGCACCCCGGCTCGTGGTCGTGGGTGCAGTCGTTGAACCGGCACCGGGCCGAGAGGTCGTCGATGTCGGAGAAGGCGGCGTCGATGGCCTCGGGGTCGACGAAGAGCCCGATGGCCCGGATCCCGGGCGTGTCGACGACGATGCCCCCGCCGGGCAGGAGGTGCAGCTCCCGGCGGGTGGTGGTGTGCCGGCCCTTGGCGTCGAAGGCGCGCACGTCGCCGGTGAGGGCGACCTCGGTCCCGGCGAGCGCGTTGAGCAGGCTCGACTTGCCGGCG
>DMTU01000314.1:3105-4465 GCA_003476595.1 Acidimicrobiaceae bacterium
AGCACGACCGTGTCGCCGCCGAGGGCACGGGCGAGCCCGTCGATGCCCTCGCCGGTGCGGGAGGACACCGCGACCACATCGGTGCCGGGGTGCTCGGCTGCGACCGCCGCCCGGATCGACTCGGCGTCGGGGACGAGGTCGGCCTTGGTCAGCACGACGGTGGGCTCGGCGCCGGCATCCCATGCCTGGGCCGCGGCCCGCTGGATCCGCCCCGCCTTCACCGGGCGGTCCAGGCCGGCCACCACCAGCACGCGGTCGAGGTTGGCGGCGAGCACCTGCTCGCCCTCCCCCACCGGATCGGCCCGGCGCAGGACGCCCCGGCGCTCCAGCACGGCAGCGACCTCGTCGTCGACGACGACCACCCAGTCACCCACCACCGGCGTCCCGACCCGGTCGGCCCGGGTGCGGGCCGCGTGCACGCCGTCGGCCCGGGCCACCTGGACCCAGCCCCGGTCCTGGCGCACCACGCGGCCCGGGATCCCGCCCGGAGCGTCGATCGCGTCGACCTCGGCCCGGCGGGACTCGTCCCAGCCCAGCGCCTCCAGTGCCGGCCCGGTGCTCAACGCTGCATCAGCTCCTGGTGGCGGGCCAGGCCGTGGCGGACCATGCGCCAGGTGCCCTCGTCCAGGTCGAGCCCGTCGAGGTCGTCGAGGGAGGCCCACCGGATGTCGTTGGACTCGTGGTTCCCCGCCGGCTGTGCACCGGGAGGCGCGTGCACGAGGTAGCGGACGTCGAGGTGCAGGTGGGGGCCGTCGTCGGGCGGGGCGACCTCGTGCACGTCGAGGTCGACCGCGACGGGCAGCACGCGCAGGCCCTGCATGCCGGTCTCCTCGGTGGCCTCCCGCAGCGCCACGGCCGCGAGGTTGGCATCACCGTCGCAGTGGCCGCCAGGCTGGAGCCAGCGGTCGAGCTTGCGGTGGTGGAGCACCACGACCCGGCGACCGTCGGCGTCGACGACGAGGGCCGATCCGGTGAGGTGGCCGGTGCGGCACGACCGGTGCAGCGCGTCCTCGTGGGCGTCGACGAAGTCCAGGATCGTCCGGCGGTGCGGCTCCGCGCCGGGGTCCACGTCGGCGGCGGCGACGGCGGCTCGGGCGTCGGCGAGGCGGTCCGAGGCGCGCAGCTCGGGGGCGTCGGCGTCGAGGAGGTGCGGTGCTGGCACGGTCGGAGGCTAGGCCGGTCAGCGGCGCGAGACGTTGGGGTCACCGTCCACGTACCAGCGCCACGGGTGCTCGGCGCCGGCGGACAGGCCGATCCGGGTCGCCTGCACGGGCTCGGACGGCGGCGGCGTGCCGTCGTCCCACAGCCCCACCGCGCTCCCGCCGAGCAGGTCGACGCCATCGTGGTCCCCGTGGAGGCC
>DMTU01000314.1:4593-9440 GCA_003476595.1 Acidimicrobiaceae bacterium
CGGGCCGCTGCACAGGTCCCGGTCCCGCCGTGCCGCCGGCCCCCGGGCGGCGCGCATGGCGTCGATGCCCTCGATCGGTGCGAGCGCCCGGACCAGCACGGCCACGCCCTCGTCCTCGTCGCCGCACACCACGTTCACGCACCAGTGCATGCCGTAGGTGAAGTACACGTAGAGCAGCCCGGCCGGGCCGAACATGGTGGCGTTGCGGGCGGTGCGGCCCCGGTAGGTGTGGGCGCCCGGGTCGATGGGGCCGCAGTAGGCCTCGACCTCGACGATGCGACCGCTGCGCCGGCCGTCGGGCAGGTCGTGGGCGAGCACCTTGCCGAGCAGGTCCGGGGCGACGTCGCGGGGGTCTCGTGCGAGGAACGACCGCTCGACGTGCCTCATCGGGATGCGGCGGCCCCGAGCGCCCGGATGGCCGCGAGCTCCTCGGGACCCATGTTCGGGTCGAGCTCGCGAGCCGCGCAGACGTCGCCGAGCGATGCCCGGGCTGCCTCCTCGTCCACGTTCGCCAGGAACCCGGCGAGCAGGCGCCGGCGCAGCACCGACGCCAGGGCCTGGATCACCCGTCCACCATCGGGTCGACCGACAGCCAGCAGCAGCCAGGTGGTGGCGACGTCGTCGGCGCGGTCGCCGACGCCTGCGTTGTTCCAGTCGATGACCACCGGTCCGTCGGGTGCGCACATGACGTTGCCGGGGTGCAGGTCCAGGTGCAGCACGCCGCCGGTCCTGCCGGCGGGGGCCGGCACGGCATCCAACCGCCGGTGGAGCTCGGCCAGCTCCCGGCCGAAGGATGCCGCCCGCCACGGACGGCGGAGGAGCACGTCGAGCTGGGTCGCCCCCTCGACGCGGTCCATGACGAGGTCGCGCCCGTCGACGTCGTGCACGGCCGGGACCGGGAAGCCGTGGTCGGCCAGGTGGGCCATGATCGCTGCTTCCGGTGCCGAGTCGTACTCGGTGCGGTACCGACGCAGCACCCGTCCACCACCGATGTCGTAGACGTCGGCGTCCCGCCCTCGGCCGATCAGCGGGCCGGGTTCAGCCATCGCCGGCCACGGCGTCGCGCAGCCCCTGGGGGACGGGCGCGGTCTCGAGGGTCCCGGGGACGACGCAGACGTAGACCATCGTGGCCTCGAACAGCGGCTCGCCTCCGCGGGTCCCGAGGTAGGTGACGTCGAAGGAGGTGTTGCCGAACCGGGAGATCTCGATGTCGATGTCCACGGTGTCGCGCAGCCGGGCCGGGGCCGACCAGGTGATGGAGGCGGCCTTCACCATGATGTCCCAGCTGCCGCTCTCCAGCCCGACGGCGAGGTCGCGGAAGAAGTTGTCGGCCAGGTCGTCGCACCAGCGCAGGTACACGCTGTTGTGCACGACCTGTTGCATGTCGCACTCGGAGTAGCGGACGTCGAGGGAGTAGCGCACGGTCAGGTCAGGCCTCCTGCACGCGGGTGCGGTCGGTGGACAGGCGGGCACGGAAGCGATCGAGCTGCGCGGCCACGGCCGCCGGACCCGCGCCGCCGTGGGTGGTGCGCATGGTGACGGGGACGCCGGGCTCGATGAGGGCGGCGGCGTCGGGGCCGAGGTCGGGGTGGTCGGTGACCAGCTCGGCCAGGGAGGCGCCGTCGTCGACCGACCGGCGCACGAGCGCACCGACGATGGCGTGCGCGTCCCGGAAGGGGGTGCCGGCGCGGACGAGGAACTCGGCCAGGTCGGTGGCTGCGGCCGTGGGGGCGTCGGCGGCCTCGGCCATGCGCTCGGTCCGCATGGTGAGCGTGGCGTACTGGCCGGCGGTCGCCCGCAGGGCGAGGCGCACCTGCTCGACCGCGTCGAACAGCGGCTCCTTGTCCTCCTGCAGATCCCGGTTGTAGGCGATCGGGAGGCCCTTCAGCGTCGCCAGCAGGCCCGTGAGGTCACCGATGACCCGACCGGCCTTGCCCCGCGCCAGCTCGGCGATGTCGGGGTTCTTCTTCTGCGGCAGCATCGACGAGCCCGTGGAGTACCCGTCGTCGAGGCGGACGAAGCCGAACTCGTCGCTGCTCCACAGCACGATCTCCTCCCCCATCCGGGACAGGTGGATCGCCACGAGTGTGACGGCGAAGAGGGACTCGGCCACGAAGTCGCGGTCGCTGACCGCATCGAGGCTGTTGTCGAAGACACCGGCGAAGCCGAGGTCCTCGGCCACCGACGGCGGATCGAGGGGCAGCGACGACCCGGCCAGGGCGCCGGCGCCGAGCGGGGACACGTCGAGGCGCCGGCGGGCGTCGAGGAGGCGGTCGACGTCGCGGGCGAGCGCCCAGGCGTGGGCCAGGAGGTGGTGGGCCAGCAGGACGGGCTGGGCCCGCTGCAGGTGCGTGTAGCCCGGCAGGTAGGCGTCGCCGGCGGCCTCGGCCCGGTCGAGCAGCACCTGCTGGAGCGAGAGCACGTCGCCGGCCACGGCCAGCAGCTCGCGCTTGCACCACAGGCGCAGGTCGGTGGCCACCTGGTCGTTGCGGCTGCGGCCCGTGTGGATCTTGGCGCCGGCCGACCCGGCCAGCTCGGTGACCCGACGCTCCACGGCGGTGTGGATGTCCTCGTCGGACTCGACGAACGCGAACGTGCCGCCGGTGAGCTCGGCCTCGACCTGGTCGAGCGCGCCGAGCACGGCCGAGACCTCGTCGGGATCGAGGATCCCGACCCGACCGAGCCCGCGGACGTGGGCCCGGCTGCCCGCGATGTCGTCGGGGAACAGCCGCTGGTCGAAGGGCAGGCTCACCGTGTAGGCGAGCAGGTCCTCGGCCGGCCCGGACTCGAACCGCCCGTGCCACAGGGTGTTGGAAGGCTCGCTCATCGGTGCCCGCTCAGCGGTTCTTGGAGCCCGGGCCCTGGCGCTGGGACCAGGTCTCGATGCCGAGGCCCCACAGGCGGACGAAGCCGGCGGAGTCCTCGTGGCGGAAGGAGTCCTCCGCGTCGTAGGTGGCCAGGCCGTAGTCGTACAGGCTCGTGTCGGACCGGCGGCCCTCGACCTCGCACGTGTTGGGCGCCAGGTGCAGGCGGACCTCACCGGTGACGTACTTCTGGGACTCGGCGATGAAGGCGTCGAGGGCCTCGCGCAGGGGCGAGAACCACAGGCCGTCGTAGACCAGCTCGGCGTAGCGGGACTCCAGGCGGTACTTCTCGCGCTGCAGGTCCCGCTCGAGGCAGATCGACTCGAGGTCGACGTGGGCCTTGATGAGGGCGAGCGAGGCGGGGCACTCGTAGGTCTCGCGGCTCTTGATGCCCACCCGGCGGTTCTCGACCATGTCGATGCGGCCCCAGCCGTAGGAGCCCACGAGCGTGTTGAGCTCGTCGATGACCTCGGCGGGCGACTTGGACTCGCCGTCGATGCTGACCGGCATGCCCTCCTCGAAGCCGATGACGACCGTGCGCTCGTCGGTGGCGGTCTGCTTGGTGAGCAGCCACACGCCCTGCGGCGGCTTGGCCCAGGGGTCCTCCATCTCGCCGCACTCGATCGCCCGTCCCATCAGGTTGTCGTCGATGGAGTACACCTTCTCCTTCGTCGCCTGGATCGGGATGTCGTGGTCGTAGGCGTAGTAGATCGCCTCCTCGCGGGTCATCCCCCACGAGCGGACCGGCGCCATGATCTCGAGGTCGGGCGCCAGGGCCCGGGTGGAGACCTCGAAGCGGACCTGGTCGTTGCCCTTGCCGGTGCAGCCGTGGCCGACGGCGTCGGCGCCGTGGAAGCGGGCCGCCTCGACCAGGTGCTTCACGATGACCGGGCGCGACAGCGCCGAGACCAGCGGGTAGCGGTTCTCGTACATGGCGTTGGCGCGCAGGGCGGGCATGCAGAAGTCGCGGGCGAACTCCTCGCGGGCGTCGACGACGACGGCCTCGGTGGCCCCGGCGGCGAGGGCGCGCTGCTTGACGACGTCCCAGTCCTCGGCGGCCTGGCCGACGTCGACGGCGAGCGCGATGACCTCGACGCCTTCGTTCTCGATGAGCCAGCGGACGGCGACGGAGGTGTCGAGGCCGCCGCTGTAGGCGAGGACGACTCGCTTGGCCATGGTGGGGACTCCTTGCGATGGATGTGTGCGGGTTCAGATGGGCGAGTTCGAGGGCGACGGGCGAAGGTAGCGAAGCGCCAGCGGAGCGACCGCACGGACCTCGGGCGGCTCCGTGCGAACGTGGGCGCTCCCCGGAGCGGAGCGAGGAAGCGCCAGTGTCACGGAAGCGCCACGATCACAGCCCGGCGAGATCGCTGATGCGGTGAGCGACGGACTGGCCGGTGGAGGTCTCGGCGACGATGAGCAGCACGGTGTCGTCGCCGGCGACCGTGCCGAGCACGTCGGGCAGGCCGGTGCGGTCGAGGGCGGAGCCGACGACGTGGGCCGACCCGGGCGGGGTGCGCAGGACGACCAGGTTGTGGGAGTGGGCGACCTCGACCACCCACTCGCTGCAGACCCGGCGGAGGTGCTCCTCGGGGGCGACGGCGTCCTTGGGCATCGCGGGCACGGCGTAGACGGTCTCGCCGCCGGGCACGCGCACCTTGATCGCGCCGAGGTCCTCGAGATCGCGCGAGACGGTGGCCTGGGTGGCCACGACCCCGTCGGCGGCGAGCAGGTCGACGAGCTGCTCCTGGGTGGACACGGCCTGGTCCTCCAGCAGCCGCTGGATGCGGTGCTGGCGCTGGGGCTTGGTGAGGCGAGGACCCCGGGGGGTGCGGGCGTTGGTCACTGGATGGCCTCGATCTCGACCAGCCAGCGGAACAGCCCGATCATGGCGTGCATCCGGTTGTGGGCCTGGGCGAACATCCGGGACTGCGGGCCGTCGGCGACGGAGGCCGACACCTCCTCGCCCCGGTGGGCGGGCAG
>DMTU01000314.1:9567-9845 GCA_003476595.1 Acidimicrobiaceae bacterium
TGGGCGGGCAGGCAGTGCATGAAGATGGCGGCGTCGCCGGCGGCGGCCATGACCCGGTCGTCCACCTGGAAGCCCTCGAAGGCCCGGCGACGGGCCTCCGACTCCTCCTCCTGGCCCATCGACGCCCACACGTCGGTGTGCACGGCGTCCGCGCCCTCGGCGGCCTCGGCGGCGTGGGTGGTGACGAAGGGTGCGGTGTCGTGGCCGGCCGCCCGGAGGCGATCGATGTCGACCCCGGTGGGCCCGTAGCCGACCGGGGAGGCGATGCGGACCTGCAT
>DMTU01000006.1:0-3233 GCA_003476595.1 Acidimicrobiaceae bacterium
CCGAGCTGTTCGGCGATCGTTCGCGGGCTCCGGCCGGCCGCCAACTGTTCCGCGAGCCACTCCCGGTCGTGCAGCTCAGCGAACACGGGCACCTTGTTCGGTCTCGCGGTGATGCCCAGCCGGTCCATGGCCATGGTGACAGCGGACCGGGCGCAGCCGATCTCGGCGGCGATCTCCGCCTGGGTCATGCCACGCCGGACGTAGCGGTCCTCGAGCCAGGCGCGGTCAGACAACTGCGGGTACTTCGACGGTCGGTGCGAGCCCACGGCCAGGCCGTGCCGTTGCCGCGCACGCGAGACGGCCTCCGCCGTGACGCCGAGCCGGCGGGCCAGCTCCGCGTTCGTGACACCCTTCTGGTGGGCGAGCCACCTCGTGTCGTCGACCTCGGCCGGGAGGCGCCCGTCATCGATCGGAATGCCGGCCTCGTCCAGGGCGCGGCGCACTGACGTCGTTGCCATTCCAATCTCACCGGCGATGTCGGTGATCGACCGGCCGCGCTCGACGTACTGCTCGTGCAGCCAGTCGGCTGGGACGTCAGCGAGGGCCCGGTACGGCGGTCGACGGATCCCATGCCGGCGGAGCGCCCGGTCGACCGTCTTGTGAGGGCAGCCGACCTCAGCGGCGATATCAGCAGCCGTTCGTCCCCGGTCGAGGTACTCGGTGCGCAGCCAGTCCGGGTCATTCAGGTGCGGGTAAGGCGACGGCACCGGCGCAGTCTCGCGTAGGGGCAGAAAGGCAGTCCCAAGCACCCAAGTACGGCGTAGGGGGAATGGGATGGCGGGATGCCCCTGCTTCCCCGTGCAGTCGAAACGACGTAGGCCTCGATGTCCCCGGCCCTCAGCCGGACCACGCGACCGAAGCGGTCAGCCGGCAGGTCACCACCGGTCGATCAGCCGATACGGCGTCCGTGGGTGATGCCGAGGTACTGCGCCGACTCGCCAGTTGACAGCCCCCTCGTCCGAACTCCACATCATCGCGGTTCGGCGCCTTCCCTGATATCTCAACCCGTGCGGCGCAGTCGCACCCTGTCCGTCGCCGTCAAGGCGCGGCGTGGTTCGTCCGAATAGGGTGGATAGTGGTGTCTGGGAACGCAGTGCTGGCGGGCCGCCGGGTGATCGTGGTGGTGGTGGTGGTGGTGGCGGCGCTGTTCGCCGCCGCCTGCAGCTCGGACGGCGACGCGGTGGCCGACCCGCCGGGCTCGACCTCGACGACCAGGGTTGTGGCGTCGGATGTCCAGGCCAGTGTCGTCGAGGTCCCTGACCTCGCCGGCGACGGTGCCGAGCCCCGCATCGCGCAGGTGAGCAGCGTGGACGGCGCCGTGTACGCGGTCGGCTCGATCCAGTCGCTGCGCGACGGGCGCTGGACGCCGCTCGTGTTGCGCCACGATGCCGGCGCCTGGACACCGATCGCCGTCGACGTCCCCGCGGACGCGGTCGGGGCTGAGGCCGTCGCCGCCGTCTCGGTCGGCGGCCGACTTGTCGTCTACGGCACCTCCTCCCCGGCGCCCAGGACCGGCCACGGCGCCGACCTGGTCGCCTGGTCACCCGAGAACGGCGCTGCTCCTCTTGAGGTGAGGGGACCGGTCCTCGGCGAC
Source organism: Acidimicrobiaceae bacterium (assembly GCA_003476595.1). Lineage (GTDB taxonomy): Bacteria > Actinomycetota > Acidimicrobiia > Acidimicrobiales > Salinilacustritrichaceae > Salinilacustrithrix. Next base: position 1,595 of record DMTU01000006.1, read on the forward strand.
GGCGCCCAGATGGTGAGCCACGCGGCGGCTGGTGGCGCCGGCGTGCTGGTCGCCGGCCAGGACGGGGGCGAAGCGGTGCTGTGGGCGTCGCACGACGGGACCCAGTTCCGGGCCGTGTCCGTTCCCGACGGGCCGGTCCGCACCGTCGCCGACGTGGCGGTAGGCGCCGACCAGGCCGTGGTGCTCGGGTACAACGGCGAGGGATCTGTCGTCCTGTCTGCGGACCTGGACGAAGGCACGGCAACCGTTGTCCACGAGTTGTCTTCGAGCGCCGGCAGCATCACCACCGTACGGGCCGTGCCCGGCGGCTTCCTCGTCGCTGGCGGACAGACAGCCGAGGACGGCGACGAGCGTCCGGTGTTGTGGAGCAGCGACGGGACGACCTGGCCGGGCCAGGCCCGCCAGCTGCCCGACACCGACGCGGCCGGGACGTCCAACCGGGGACATGCGGTCCGGGACATCGACGTGAGCGACGGCACGCTCGTCGCCAGCTACGGATCGGCCGTGGTCATCGGTCCGGCGGATGGGGAAGGGCCCTGGCAGATCGCCACCTCCGAAGGCCTTCCCGACACGGCTGTGCCGTCGGACATCGCGGTGGGGACCCACGGCGACGTGGCCACCCGGGTGGTGCATGGGCGCAAGCTGCTCTCCTACGACGGTGCCATCTGGGTCGACGGAGCCGAGGCCGTCCTGTCGCTGCCCACCACGCTCGAGGAGCCGGCCGGCATCGCCCACCGCCACGGGCGCTGGGTCCTGGCCACCACCGTCTCCAGGCCCGACGACACCATCGTGGGGCAGCTGTGGTGGTCCGATGACGCCACGTCGTGGACCCGATCCGAGCCGTTGCCGGCGGGCGACGGCACCAACCTCGTCGCCGTCGGCCGCAGCAGCGACGGGTTCGTGGTCGTCGGCGTGCAGGACGCGACGGGCGGCGCCCGGGTCTGGCGATCCACCGACGGCGTCGGCTGGACAGAGGTCCTCTCCCCGCTGCTCGACGCGGAGGACGGCGGCGTCCGTCAGGCGACCCGGATCCTGGAGCGCCCCGACGGTGCGCTTCTCACCGGGTTCCGCTTCGACGGCACCGCCATCCTGCCGTATGCGCTCCACATCGGTACCGACGGCTCCGTCACCGACACCCCACTCCCGTCGGGCAGCCGGCAGGACACGGTGACGGTCGGCCTGTGCGAGCACAAAGGAGAGCCCGTCCTCACCGGCGGTACTCAGGACACGGGTGCCCGGGTCGCCTGGTGGACCCGCCAAGCGGGCTCCTGGAGCCTCGTGGAGACGGACCTGGTCGGGTCGATGTGGAGCTGCGCCACCGTCGGCGATCGCCTGCTCGGCTTCGCCACCACATCCGACGGACCCGTAACCGGCGAGCTCGGAGCCGACTTCGCGGGGACGGCCCTCCCCGGACCGGGCACCTTCGACGTGTCCGACGTGGTCGTGACTGCCGCTGGACCAGTGCTCTTCGGCGAGGGCGGCGACGACGCGTGGATGTGGCTCGGCGATCCCGACGTCGTCCCCGCCGCCGAGGGCTGGACCCTCGTGCGCCCCGAGGCCCTGGGCGGGGTGGGCGTCCAACGCTTCGTCGGTGCCGCCACGGACGAGGAAGGTCGGCTCCTGGTCGCCCTCGCCGACG
>DMTU01000006.1:3347-3724 GCA_003476595.1 Acidimicrobiaceae bacterium
CTCCTGGTCGCCCTCGCCGACGGCGCCAGGATCCGCCTCGTCCAGCTCCAGTTCCCGGGCTGACAGGTTTCCATCGACCACGGCTCGGCCCCGGCCGTCGCTCACGAGTTCGTCGTCCAGCTCGGACTGGACCTGCAGGACGAGTCCTGGCCGAAGAGGTCCAGTCGCTGGGCCGGGCGCTGCGCCGCTGGCTGGAGCAGATCACCAACTGGTATGAGGCCGGCGTGTCGAACGGGCCGAGCGAGGCGATCACTATCATCAAAGCGGATCAAGCGCATCGGCTTCAGCTTCCGCCAGCTACGGAACTACCCGATCCGGGCGTTGCTCTACGCCGGCCGGCCGAACTGGGACCTGCCCACCACCATCGAACCCCGCTG
>DMTU01000006.1:3920-4383 GCA_003476595.1 Acidimicrobiaceae bacterium
CCCGTTACCTGCCCCGAGTGGGGAAGGTGTCGGACCTCGGCGCACTCATCGTCGCAAGGCGAGGGGGCCGGGGACGGACGCCCCGAGGGCGACTCGTCTGATCCCGGCCCCCTCTGCCGGCAGCGACCCCCGCAGGGGTGGACTGACGCCGGTGGGGAGCATCATACGCAAGGGGTCCGACGGCCTGGCCTGGCTTGATCCCTGCGGACTGCGACGGAACCTCGTAGGTTCGCTCGGCGTGGGACCGGTGGATTCAGGCACGTACGCAACCAAGGCAGAGATCAGGGACCGGGCGGCCAAGTTCGCCGAGAAGTGGAAGGACGCCACCTCCGAGCAGGCGGAGCGGCAGTCGTTCTGGAACGACTTCTTCGCCATGTTCGGGGTCGAGCGCAAGCAGGTGGCGATCTTCGAGCAGATCGCCAAACGAACCTCGACGGACAACATCGGATGGATCGACCTCCTC
>DMTU01000006.1:4480-4672 GCA_003476595.1 Acidimicrobiaceae bacterium
CTCGACCCGAAGCGGATGGCCGTCGAGCACAAGTCGGCCGGGGCCGACCTCGACGCCGCCATGGACCAACTCGTCGACTACCTGCCGAGCCTGACCCCCGGAGAGCACCCCTGGCTCCTCGTTGCGTGCGACTTCCAGCGGTTCAAGTGGCAGAACCTGGAGACCGACGAGTCCGGCGAGTTCAGCTTGGCG
>DMTU01000257.1:0-206 GCA_003476595.1 Acidimicrobiaceae bacterium
CAGGTGAAGCCGATGCCACCGTGGATCTGGATGTTCTCGGCCGCGGCGTGGAAGTACGCCTCGGAGCAGTAGGCCTTGGCCAGGGAGGCGACCGAGGGCAGCTCGTCGTTCATCTCGGCGGCGCACCAGGCGGCGTAGTAGGCGGCGGACTTGGCCGACTCGACCTCGAGCAGCATGTCGGCGCACTTGTGCTTGATGGCCTGGAA
>DMTU01000257.1:440-7774 GCA_003476595.1 Acidimicrobiaceae bacterium
CATCTCGAGGACGAACTGGGCGCCACCGACCTGCTCGGCGGCCAGGGCGACGGCGGTGAGGTCGAGGACGGTGGACAGCACGTCCCAGCCCTTGCCCTCGGTGCCGAGCAGCGTGGCCGGGGTGTCGGCGAAGGTGAGCTTGGCCTGCTTGCGGGTCTGGTCCATGGTGGACAGCGCCTCGCGGGTGAGGCCCGAGGCGTCGGACTTCACGGTGAACAGGGAGGTGCCGGCGTCGGTCTTGGCCGCGACGACGATCAGGTCGGCGGTGTGGCCGTCGAGCACGAACATCTTCTCGCCCGAGATCGCGTAGCCGTCGCCCGACTTGGTGGCGGTGGCCTCGATGCCGGACTCGTCCCAGCGGCCGTTGGACTCGGTGATGGCGAGGGTGGCCTTGGTCTCGCCGGAGGCGATGCCGGGGAGGAGGTCCTTCTTGGCGGCGTCGTCGCCGCTCTGGAGGATGGTGTTGGCGCCGAGGACGACGGTGGAGAAGTAGGGGGCGGCCAGCAGGCGGCGACCCATCTCCTCGAGCACCACGCACAGCTCGACGTAGCTGTAGCCCGAGCCGCCGTACTCCTCGGGGATGATGAGGCTCTGCAGACCCATCTGCTCGGCCATCTGGCTCCAGACGGCGTCGTCGAAGCCCTTCTCCGTCTCCATCAGCTCACGGACGGTCTCCTCGGACGACTTGTTCTCGAGGAACGAGCGCACGATGTTGCGCAGCTCTTCCTGCTCTTCGGAGAAGGCGAAGTTCACGTTGGGGTCTCCCTGTCGGCGGTTCCTTGACTGGCTGGTCAAGGTAGGCGCGCCGGGCTGCGCCCTCAACCCGAGCTGTGTACACCGGTGCTACGGTCGCCGCCGTGGAGTCGATCGGCGTGCGGGAGCTGCGCAACAACGTCGCCGCCGTGCTGCGCCGGGCCGCCGCCGGCGAGCGGCTCGTCGTCACCGTCGACGGGGTCCCGTCCGCCCAGCTCGGACCCATCGAGCCGACCACGACCCCGACCCTCGAGGACCTGGTGGCGACCGGCCTCGTCCACCCGCCGCAGCGGCCGGGCACGCCACCGGTCGAGCCCGCGCCCATCGACGTCGCCGTCGACATCCGGATCGGCGACGTGCTCACCGAGCTGCGGGGGCGGGAGTGACGGTGCTCGCCATCGACACCTCGGCGCTGCTCCGTCGCTACGTGCGCACGAGCGGCCACGGGCTGGTCACCGAGGCGATGGCCGAGGCCGACACGTGGTGCGCTTCGGCGCTCGCCCGCACCGAGACCCTCCAGGCCATGCACGCCGTCGCGGTCACGCCGGGGCAGCACGACGCGCTGTGGGCCGCGCTGCGCGCCGACTGGGAGCGGTTCCACGTCGTACCGGTCGACGACCGCTGCCTGGCGCGGGCCGTGGACATCGGCGCGACGTTCCGGGTCCGCTCCACCGACGCCATCCACCTCGCGGCCGCCGAGCGCCTGCCCGCGCCGGTCCGCTACCTCACCTTCGACCGCCGCCAGATCCCGGCGGCCGCCGGGCTCGGGTTCGAGGTCATCGCCCCCCGCGAGGACCTCTGAGCCGACTTAGGCTGCACCGCATGAGCACGCTGCACTGGGAGGACACGGCCGCCGAGATCCACAAGGTGGTGGTCGGGCCGATGGACAACAACGTGTTCGTCCTGCGCTGCAAGCAGACCGGCGACGCCCTCCTCATCGACGCGGCCAACGAGCACGACCGCCTGCTGGAGCTGTGCCAGCGCCTCGGGGTGCGCACCGTCATCGAGACCCACGGGCACTGGGACCACATCCAGGCCGTGCCCGAGCTGCGCGACGCCGGCTACAGCGTCCACGTCACCGCCGAGGACGCCGCCATGCTCCCCGCCTACGACGAGATCCTCGAGGACGAGTCCGTGATCGAGGTCGGCCGCCTGCGCCTCCACACCATCCACTCCCCGGGCCACACGCCCGGCTCGATGAGCTTCCGCCTCGACGGCGCGCCGATCCTGTTCTCCGGCGACACGCTGTTCCCCGGCGGCCCGGGCAACACCTCCTTCGAGGGGGGCGACTTCGACACGATCATCGCCTCGCTCGACCAGCGCCTCTTCACCCTGCCGCCGGACACGCTGGTGCTCCCCGGCCACGGCGACGACACCACGATCGGCACCGAGCGTCCGCACCTCCAGGAGTGGATCGACCGGGGTTGGTGAGCCCGATGTCCGACGCCCTCCCCTACGACGAGCGCCCCACCGACGACACGCCCGTCCACACCGCCGACCTGCCGCCGACCCCGATCCGCGACCGCAACATCCCGGCCACGGCGTGGGTCGAGGCGCCGGACAGCCTCACCTCGCTCGGCGAGGACCTGCCCGACACGCCCGTCGCCGAGTACAAGCGGCGCATCGGTCCGTGGATCCTGTGGCGGGCCGGCCCGGCGTCCAAGGGCCACGCCCGCTACTGGGCCGCCCACCAGGACGACCTCGACCGCGCCTACACGCTCCGGCTGTTCCCGGACGGCTCCGCCGAGGGCACCGGCCCGAGCGGCACGGTGCACGGGCGGTTCCGGGCCTGGAAGGAAGACCTCCGGGACAGCGAGGGCTGACGGGCCCTCCCCCGGCGCCGGCTCACCACTTCTCGGGCGGCACGATGGCGAGCCCGACCGGCACGAGGCGCTCGCGCCCGTCGCTCGGACGGTTGCGCACGCACCACCCCAGCGCGCACGACGTCACCATCGTCGAGGACCCACCGCCATCGAGGTTGATGCCGTGCGTCGCCCCGAGCCGCACCAACAGCTCCCGCGACTCGTCCAGCGTGAGGCCCCGGCTGTGCGCCTGGCGGCCGTCGACGACGACGAACCACATCGAGCCGGCGTCGTCCCACCCGACGAGGGTCCGGGGGTGCAGGCCGGTGACCTTGCCGTCGATCTGGTCGAGCTCGGTGGCCACACCGTCCGCGAGCAGCAGCGGGTGCCCGGACACCGCCATCTCCAGGCCGGCCGGCGATTCGACGACGAGGTCGAGGGGCACGGTGCCGTTGTCCATGGCGAAGGCCCACAGGACGTGGGCACCCATGCCCGATCCGCTCAGCACGGCGCCGCGGCGCGGGATGGTGGCGTTCCCGCCCGTCTCCAGGCGCAGGATCGTGGCCCGCTGGCGGACGCCGCCCGTCCACTGCGGCGTGGGCGCCCGCACGACGAGCTCGACCGTCCCCGGCGGGGACCCGGTGCTGGCACCGAAGTTCTTGTCGTGCAGCGTGATCTGGTCGCGCCGGGTGCCGATGTTGACGCCCGTGATCGGCAGCGTCTGGACCTCGCCGGGTCGGAGCGCCTCGAGCCGGGCCGACCACTCGATCGGGCCGGTCTGCATGCGGCCGTCCTGGATCTTGAGCTGGTACTGGTGGTCGGTCGGCGACTGCACGAACTGGAACTTGCGGACCACCGCGCCGTGGGGCATGTGGCAGGTCGGGCAGGTCGCGAAGCTGGCGTTGATGCAGGCCACCGAGCCGGTGCGGGCGCACATCGACGAGACCGCCTCGCGCGTGCTGCCCACCCGGCCCGCCGACACGACCGGCTTCACCCGGACCGGGGCGCCCGGGTGCACGTGCACCACGTGGGTGCGCACCGGCGTCGGCTCCTGCACGATCGTGAACTCGACGCCCTCCCAGAGCACGTCGCGGGCCAGCAGCTGCCAGCCCCACTCGTGCTCACCGGATGCGGACGGCCCGAGGCCGAGCAGCGCCACGACCAGGCCGGCGAGCACCAGCTGACGGATCCGCCTCGCGGACATCCCCACCTCCGCACGCGGTCGCCCCCGACGGTCGACCTCCGCCGGAACAGTGTGGCAGGCCCTGCGGTACCGTGGCGGTGGTATGCCTCAGGGACCAGAGCTCATCATCATCCTCATCGTGATCCTGTTGCTGTTCGGCGGCGCCAAGCTGCCCAAGCTCGCCCGCTCCCTCGGTCAGGCCCAGAACGAGTTCAAGCGGGGGCTGAAGGACGGCGCCGAGAACCACGACGCGGACGACACCACCACGGAGCGCACCAAGGACGCCTGAACGGCGCCGGCGGGACGCTCGTCACACCCATTATCACTACGGCCGTAGTGGTAATACACTGAGGGACATGGCTGCGCCCACCACGCCCCTGTTCGAGATCGACGACCTGCACGCGCGGGTCGCTGAGGCTCCGGCGGGCGAGACGGCGGCGGAGATCCTCAAGGGCATCGACCTCACCGTCCAGCCGGGCGAGATCCACGCCATCATGGGCCCGAACGGCTCGGGCAAGTCGACGCTGGCCAACACCCTGCTCGGGAACCCCGACTTCGAGGTCACCGCCGGCACCATCCGCCTGCGGGGCGACGACATCACCGACTGGGACGTCGACGTGCGCGGCAAGGCCGGCATGTTCCTCGGCTTCCAGTACCCCCAGTCCATCGCCGGCGTGTCGGTCATCAACTTCCTGCGCCAGGCGCTGTCGGCCCGCAAGGGCATCGACCTGTCGGTGCTCGAGCTGCGCCTGTCGATCATGGAGTGGATGGAGCGCCTCGAGATGGACCCGTCCTTCGCCGACCGCTACCTCAACGAGGGCTTCTCCGGCGGCGAGAAGAAGCGGAACGAGATCCTGCAGATGGCCATCCTCGAGCCCGAGATCGCCATCCTCGACGAGACCGACTCCGGCCTCGACATCGACGCCCTCCAGGTGGTGGCCAAGGGCGTCAACGAGGTCCGCACCGCCCGCCCCGAGCTCGGCGTCGTGCTCATCACCCACTACCAGCGCCTGCTGGAGCACCTGCGCCCGGACCACGTCCACGTCCTGGTCGACGGCCGCATCGTCGCGTCCGGCGGCATGGAGCTGGCCGAGCAGCTGGAGGCCGAGGGCTACGAGGCCTTCCGCGGGGTGGACGCATGAACGAGGCGGGCTCCACCGGGTCGGCCGGCCTCGACGTCGACCGGATCCGCAAGGACTTCCCGATCCTGTCCCGAGACGTCCGCGGCACCCGGCTCGTCTACCTCGACTCGGCCAACACCTCCCAGAAGCCCCAGTCGGTGCTCGACGCCATGGACCGCTACTACGAGCGCTCCAACGCCAACGTCCACCGCGGCACCTACCTCATCGCCCAGGAGGCCACCGACGCGCTCGAGGGCGCCCGTGGCATCGTGCGGCGCTTCATCGGCGCCCCGTCGGACCGCAACGTGGTCTTCACCAAGAACGCCACCGAGGCGATGAACCTCGTCGTCCGCGCCTGGGGCACCAAGCACCTGCGCGAGGGCGACGCGGTGGTGCTCACCGAGATGGAGCACCACGCCAACATCGTCCCCTGGCACCAGCTGGCCGAGGCCATCGGCATCGAGCTGCGCTGGATCCCGGTGACCGACGAGGGCCACCTCGACACCGCGGACCTCGACCGCCTCCTCGACGGCGCCAAGGTGCTGTCCTTCACGGCCATGTCCAACGTGCTCGGCACGGTGACGCCCGTGGCCGAGCTCGTCGCCCGGGCCCACGACGCGGGCGCCATCGCCATCGTCGACGCCAGCCAGCACGTGCCCCACATCGCCACCGACGTCCAGGCCTGGGGCGCGGACTTCGTCGCCTTCACCGGCCACAAGCTGCTCGGTCCCACCGGCATCGGCGTGCTCTACGGCACCGAGGAGATCCTCGAGGCCACGCCGCCCTTCCTCGGCGGCGGCGAGATGATCCTCAACGTCACCAAGGACGGCTTCACCCACACCGAGCTGCCCTGGAAGTTCGAGGCGGGCACACCCATGATCGCCGAAGCCGTCGGCCTCGGCGCCGCGTGCGAGTACCTCACCGGGCTCGGCATGGACGCCGTCCGCCAGCACGAGGTCGAGCTCACCGCCTACACGCTGCGGACCCTCACCGAGCGCTTCGGCGACGACGTCACCATCCACGGCCCGAGCGAGCCCGCGGCCCGGGGCGGCGTGTTCTCCTTCGCCTACAAGGACATCCACCCCCACGACCTGACCCAGGTGTTCGACGAGCACGGCGTCTGCGTGCGCGCCGGCCACCACTGCGCCAAGCCGCTCATGCGCGCCCTCGGCGTGAACGCCACCGCACGGGCCTCGCTGTACGTGTACAACGACACCGACGACATCGACGCCCTCGCCGACGCCATGGATGCGGCCGGCCAGTTCTTCAGCTTCTAAGGACCCACGGATGCCAGGACTCGAAGACCTCTACCGCGAGATCATCCTCGACCACTACCGGTCGCCCCGGAACAAGGGCGAGCTGGAGAGTCCCCCGGCCACCCGGGTCGAGGGCTTCAACCCACTGTGCGGGGACGAGATCGTGGTCTACGTCGACGTCGAGGACGACACCGTCAAGGACATCCGCATCGGGGGCCAGGGCTGCTCGATCAGCCAGTCGTCGGCGTCGATGATGTCGGCGGCGGTGAAGGGCAAGTCCCTCGCCGAGGTCAAGGGCCTCACCAAGGCGTTCAAGGCGATGATGTCCATCCACGAGCAGAGCCTCGACGGCGAGGGCGAGGGGCTCGAGGAGTCAGGCGAGTCCGGCATCGACCCCAGCGAGATCGCCGACGTGCCCGAAGAGGTCAAGCTCGGCGACCTCGAGGCCCTCCGTGGCGTGGTGAAGTTCCCGGTGCGGATCAAGTGCGCCACCCTCTCGTGGAACACCCTGGCCCAGGGCATCGACGAGGCGACCGCGGGCTGAACCCGCCTCAGTCGGCGGCCCGCTCCGTCGACGGCGCCACCCGCACGGTGCCGCGCTCGCTGCGCTTCACCTCGTAGAGCATCTTGTCGGCGCGGTCGATGAACTCGGCCGGCGCCTCGCCCTGCTCCGGGATGGCGATGCCGACCGACAGGCCCGCGCCGAAGTCCGCCATGACCGACGCGGCCGCCTCGCACATGCGACGGCCGATGTCGGCCGCGCCCTCGGCGTCGACGTCCTGCAGGAGGGCGGCGAACTCGTCCCCGCCGATGCGGAACATGCGGTCCTCGCTGCGGAGCACGTCGTGGAGCGCGGTGGCCAGGCTCCGCAGGGCGAAGTCGCCGGTGAGGTGACCGTGGGTGTCGTTGATGATCTTGAGCCCGTCGACGTCGGCCATGGCGAGCGCCCAGCCGCCGCGCCGGCGGGCTCCCATGTTGGACAGCGCCTCCTGGAACGCGGACAGGTTGCCGAGCCCGGTGAGGGTGTCGACGGTGGCCCGGATGCGCAGGTCCTCGACCAGCATCACCATGTCGAGGGCCCGTCCGAGCTCGCTGGCCAGCAGCTCGAGCGCCTCCCGGCGGTCGAGGCCGAGCGCCATCGGCGCGTGATCGGCCATGAGCAGCAGCCCGACGCCCCGCTCGCCCGAGCGCACCGGCAGGGCCACGACGGAGGAGGCAC
>DMTU01000257.1:7942-8181 GCA_003476595.1 Acidimicrobiaceae bacterium
GGAGGAGGCACCGGCCTCGCACAGCTTCACCAGCTCGGGTCGCATGCCGGACCGGCCGGCCGCCACGAAGCAGCTCGACGCCGGGCCGACGTGGTCGAGCAGGTGGCGGAGCGTCTCGGGGCTGAGGTGGCGGAGCTCGGGAGCGAGGGGACCCTGCAGGGACTTGATGTCCAGGCCGGTGGTGCCGGGGAGGGCGAACAACGTCGAGGACATGCCACCGACGAGGCCGGCGAGGCGGG
>DMTU01000257.1:8277-8875 GCA_003476595.1 Acidimicrobiaceae bacterium
GGGCGGCGGCGTTCTCCACCTGGTGGATGTCGCTCAGCAGGGCCAGCTCGTTGGTGGCCTGGGCCAGCAGGTGCATGGCGGTCTCGGCGCGCGGCGACCCGACCTCGGCGATCCGCGCCCCGGCCAGGCCGACCAGCTCGATCAGGTGGGCTTCCTGCTCCGCCGTGAAGCCGTCGGCGCCGACGGTGGTGACCACGCCCACGGCGCGGTCGGCGACGCTGATCGGGTGCGCGAGCCGGGTGCCACCACCGTGGTCGTCATCACCGCGCACCAGGCCGCCGGCCCGGAACGCTGATCCGAGGAGGCCGGCGCGGACGGGGATGCCGTCGAGCACCTCGGCGTGGCCGTGCTCGGCCACGCAGCGGAGCAGGCCGTCGCGCTCGAAGTAGACCGCGGCCCGGTCGCCGATCCGCTCCAGCTCGGTGACGAGGTGCTCGGCCACCGCGGTGGCGTCGGCCGCGGCCCCGAGGGACTCCTTGGCCTCGCGCACCGTGTCGAGGACCAGCGGGGGCCGCCGGCGGCGCGGGCTGGGCGGAGCCCAGTCCCCCGAGGGCTGACCGAAGAGCGGCCCCCGGGCCAGCACGACGCCGAGCGAGCG
>DMTU01000257.1:8905-9304 GCA_003476595.1 Acidimicrobiaceae bacterium
GAGCGGAGCTCGTCGAGCTGGTCGTGTCGCTCGACGCCCTCGGCGATGACGTGGATGCCCTCGTGCTCGGCGAAGGCGACGTAGGCCCGCACGACGGAGCGGTTGGCCGGATCGTGCACGATGTCGCGCACGATGGGCGGATCGAGCTTCACGAACGTGGGGCGCACCCGCGCGATCAGGGCCAGGCTCACACCGGAGGTGTTCTCGATGGAGAGGTGGATGCCGGCGGTGGCCAGCGCGTCGAGCTCGGAGGACAGGTCGATGAGCCGGTCGACCTCGGCACCACGCACGTCGACCACGACCCGCGATCCGAGCCGCTCGCACTCCGCGTAGAGGCGGGGGTCGCCGAGCAGGTCGGCGCTGACGTGGACGAAGACGAGGCCGTCGTCGGGGGGTGAC
>DMTU01000257.1:9526-9992 GCA_003476595.1 Acidimicrobiaceae bacterium
AGCACGGCGAGGCCGCCGTCGGGGGCGTCGTCGACCCAGCGGTGGGGGCGGGCCTCCCAGCCGATGGGGCGCCCGGTGCGGAGATCGACGATGGGCTGGAAGCGGGCGCGGCGAACCGGGGCCCCGACAGCGTCGCCGGGCCCAGCCTGCGCTGAGGCCTCTCGCCCGCTTGTCACGCCGTCCTCCACGTCGCTCCGCACGCCAGTCGGGCGGACCCCACGGTCCACCGGAACGACAGGCGCTCTCCCGGACGGGACTGTACGCGATCCGGATCCGTTGATTTCGGATCCTGAGCGCATTTAGCCGAACGCCCTACGCGTTCAACCGGCCGAAGCGGGAGGAACCGGTACCTCCGCACGCTCCGGAGTGGTCAGCCCTCCGCGCCGTAGCCGGATGCTTCGAGCTCCTCGACGATCTCGGGACCGCCGCTGCGCTCGATCCGGCCGGCGACGAGCACGTGCACGAC
>DMTU01000317.1:0-3825 GCA_003476595.1 Acidimicrobiaceae bacterium
GGAAGGCGATGACGGCGATCTCGGTGGTGGCGAGACCCCGGTCGTCGTGCGGGTCGATGTCGAGTCGGGCGAGGACGTAGTCCCAGGCCAGCTTCATGGCCTGGATGTCGGGGTACATGGCGAGTGCCTCCTTGGCGTGGTCAGGGGATGGGGTTGGTGACGGTGGTGATCTGCTGGACGGCGGGATAGGCGATGAAGATGAGGAAGCCGAGGAGCAGGACGGCCACCGGGATGGTCATTCGCTCGGTCGCAGCCTCGGCGGCGGCTTCGGTCTCGGCGATCTGGTGCCCGCGCAGCGAGTCGGCCTTCGCGGCGAGGGATGCGTTGACCCGGGATCCCTGCCGGCCGGCGAGCTCGACGCTGGCCGACAGCTCCCGCAGTTCGTTGATGCCGAGTTCCTCTCCGAGGGCGGCGAAGGTGTCCCAGGGCGAGCGGTTGGTCAGCCGTGCCCGGTCGAGTGACCGGCGGATGGCAGCGAAGGCCCATCCGTCGCCGGCGTCGGCCGCGGCGTGGAGCGAGGTCTCGATGCCACCGCCTCCGGCGAGGATGACGTTGACGAGGTCGAGGTAGGAGGACAGCGCGTGGCGGAATGCCCGTCGTCGCCGTTCGGCCTCCTCTCGGAGCGACCAATCCGGGAAGAGGAAGCCACCGACTCCGACGCCGAGGGCGAACACGATGAGGACGATCGGGGGTGGGGCGACTCCGGCGACGGTCAGGCCGGTCCCGACGAGCAGGACCCCGAGAGTCCCGCCCGCCGCGCCGATCAGCTTCTCCAGGGCGTGCTGGCCCGAGGTGCGGTCGGTGAGCCGGAAGAGCTGTTCGTGGTCGGCGGACCTTTCCCCGAAGGCGGTGAGGATCCGGGTCGCGATGTCGCCAAGCTGTTCGCGGGTGGTCCTCGAGCTGTCCCCGAGCACAGCCGCCGAACTCGCCGGCCGGTCGAGCTGGGCTCGGATCGTGGTGAGCGGGACGGGGCGGGGCCAGATGGCGCGTAGGCAGAGCCATGCACCGAGGCCCGTGCCGGCGCCGAGAAGGGCGAGCACGATCATCGCCGGACCTCGGTCGTGCGGCGGGCGGTGAACCGGTCGGGTAGATCGAGCTCGGCCATGCGGATGAGCAGCCAGCCCCCGAGTGCGAACACGCCGCCGACCACGATGAGCACGAACTGGCCGCCGGGCGAGTCGTAGGCGGCGAGGTACTGCGGGCTGAGCACGGTGAACATGAGGACGGCGGCACCGACGACCCCGACGATGATCTTCGTGGCCGTGCGCACCTGGGTCCGGCCGACCTCGACCCGGATCCTCATGCGGGACTCGCCGCGTATCGACTCGGCCAGGCGGGACAGCAGGCCGCTGAGGTCGCTGGCCTCCATGCGGGCGGCGATGGTCAGCGCGGCCACGACCAGGTCGGCCGACGGGTGGGCGACCTCGTCACCGAAGCGGGCCAGGGAGTCTGCGAGGGGCGCGTGTCGGAGGCGGATGACGAGCTGGCGCACCTCGGGCTCGATGGCTCTCGGGGCGACCGGGCCGGTGGCGACGATCGCCTCCTCGAGGCCGGAGGCGGCGGCGATCGAGTCGCGGATCATCTCGGTCCAGGAGGCGATCGCCTCTGTTCGCTCCACGACCGCCTGGCGGTCGGCCTTGCCCCCGAGGAGCCTCGGGCCGAAGAGCGTCGCCAGAACCGCGAGCACGGCGCCGGCGAACCACCCGGTGACGGCCAGGACGCCCAGGGCGACTCCAGCGGCGACCGCGAGCCGGCCGATCCCGGCCCCGTCAGCGACGCGGCGGATCGAGCTTCCGGCCCCGGACGGCAACACCTGCCGGCCCAGGAGTCCGGCAACGAAGATCGCCCCGCCGAGGCCAGAGAGCGCGGCCATGACGGCGATTCCGATCGTGGTCATCGTCGCCACTCCTGGGGCCGGTGGAGGAGCGCAGCGTCGAAGCCGTGCTTCGCGAGCGCGTCGAGGGTCGCTGAGACCGGCGGCGCGCTGGGCACTGCTCTGCCGTCGGGCCCCGGTGCCCAGACCTCGTTGGAGGCGACCTGGCCGGAGTCGGCAGTGCCGGTGACCTCTCGGACGCTCGTCACCCGGCGGACACCACCGACCCAGCCGAGGTGCACGATCAGGTTGACGGCGTTGGCCACGAGCAGGTTGGTGACCTCGGGGTCCAGCCGCTCGCGCGTCATGGCGGCGTACATGGCGAGGCGACTGAAGACGCCCTTGGACGAGTCGGCGTGGATGGAGCACATCGAGCCATCGTTGCCCTGGCTCATCGCCAACAGCATGGACAGCACCTCGGCTCCACGGCATTCGCCCACGATCACCCGGTCGGGATCCATGCGAAGCCCGGCCCGCACGCCGTCGGCGAGCGTGAAGGCCCCAACGCCCTCGGTGTTGGGCTCGCGGGCCTCGATCGTCTCGTGGTCGGGATGCAGATCGTCGAAGTGTTCGATCCCCAGCTCGAGGGAGTCCTCGATGGTGATCAGCCGCTCGTCGGCCGGGATTTCGTTGATGAGGCAGCGCAGGGTCGTGGTCTTCCCGGTGCCGGTGCCGCCGGCCACGATGACGTTCAACCGCGCCCGGACGGAGGCGGCGATGAACTCTCCGAGCGCAACGTCCATCACTCCGAGGTCGACGAGCTGACCGACGCGGTGGATGGCGAAGTCGTGGCGCCGGATGGTCACCGTGGGGCGGCCGGTGACAGCCATGAGGGCGTGCAGCCGGTCGCCGTTCGGGAGCCGGAGGTTGAGCTCGGGATGGGAATGGTCCCACCGGCGCTCGCTTCGTCCGATGCGGCGGGCGGCGGTGGCGATGAGATCGATCAGCTCGGCGTCGGATTCGGCGACGGCCGGGCCCTGGACCTTGCGACCGTCACGCAGGAGGAGCCACGTGCGGTTGTGCCCGGCGATGTGGATGTCACGGACGTTCGGATCGTCGAGCAGCGGCTGGAGCCGGCCGAGGCCGTGGAGACGATCGAAGACCAGGGCCGTGACGGCCTGTTCCTCGTCCGGCGTGAGCGGCGCTCCCCCGCCGGCCAGCGATCGACCGGCGATGCGCCGAAGCTCGTCGGCGATGAGCTTTCGGGTCAGCGCCCGTTCGTCGTCGGGCGAGAGCCGGGGACGACCGTCGGCCTCATCAGCGGCGTGGTGCCGGCTGATCGCCTCGCCCACGATGCTGTGGACCTCGGCGACGAGCGAATCGGCCACACGCGGGGTGCCCGGCTTGTGGCCATTGGATGAGAGGGAAAGTCGGTCGGCGAGGCTCATCTCCGCACCACCTCCGCTTGGGGTTGGACGTGGGGATGTGCAATGACGGTGACGTGTTCAGCGAGGCCCCGGGCACTGCGCATCAGCATCGAGCGGCGCACGGAGCGCGTGGATCCTCCGTCGGTCAGGGCGTTGGCACCTCGGCGGTCGTCAGCGATCACGCCGAGCACATCGCAGCCGAGCTGTGCTGTGACCTCGGCTGCGGTGTAGGGCCGGTCACCCACGAGCACCAGCGCTGCGCGAGCGCCGAGCGCAGAGATCGCCTCGATGCGGTCGGCGGCGGCGAGGAGCTGGTCGGGTTCGGGCCGGGCCACGACCGCCACCACCGACGCATGCGGCAACAGCGAGAGCGACGGGGAGGTCGGTCCGAGACGGCCGCCGTCGATCACGACGACGTGTTCGCTGACGGACCCGAGCATGGCGACAAGCCCGCTTCCGCTGACGCGCCAGATGTTCGTGGTGCGCTCGGCCGATTCGGGAGCGACGACGACGGGCGTGCCGCCGGGCAGCGTCTGGGCATGGCCGAGCAGACCCTCTTCGCCCAGCGACCGAGACGCGGCCAGC
>DMTU01000317.1:3965-5343 GCA_003476595.1 Acidimicrobiaceae bacterium
AAGCCGTAGCGGACAGCGAGGACTCCGCCGTCGGGGTCGGCCTCGACGACCACAGAGTCGTCGATCCATGACGAGACGGCCAGTGCCGCGGTGGTCGCTCCTGGCGACGATCGGGCGGAGCCGAAGACGAGGAGCGTCATGATCCCACCAGGACCAGCCGGACCGGTCCCCGCTCGGCTGCAGCGGCGACCCGGTTGGCGTCGTCCTCGCCCATCCGGAGCGACACGAACTGCCGTCCCTGACCGCCGAGGTCCTCGACGGCGAACACCTCGCCACCTCGTGCCAGCACCGGCGACGAAGCGTCCTCGCCGTCGTCCGGTGTGACGGGCTCCGCCGACACCACGTTCACCCGGTCGCCGGGGAGAAGGCCCAGTGCCGGGAACTGGCCGGGATCGAGCGCCAGGCCGACCACCCCCTCGCCGGCACCGATGGCGACCCGGTCGGCGACCTGGCTTCGCGTCACGAGGGTCCCGGCCTCGAGGTCCGTCGTGGCGAGCCGTCCGACGATGTCGCCGGACTCCGCTTGGCGGACGTGTGCGATCGGGTCGTCGCTGGACACGTAGACGACGCGGAGGTCGGCCCCGGTGATCGTGTCTCCTCGTTCGATGTCGCCCGCCAGGACGAGCACCGCCTCGCGTTCGGTCGTGGAGCTATGCCAGACGACGGCGCCGAGGGCGAACGCCACCATGACGATGACCCCGACCACCAACTCGGGTAGCCGGCCCCGCTGCCGCGCCGGTGGCTCCAACCTCGGGGCGTCGGACAGCGGCATCGCGCCGTTGCCGTTGCCCCTCGTTCGGTCGACGATTGTCCGTGCCATCGGGTCCTGTTCTCCTATTCGGTCTCGACCGCCTGGATCTCGCCGACGCGGAGGCTGCGGGAGGAGGTCCGCTCGAGCCCCTCGAGCGCTCCACCGCCTCCGACGTTCGAGGACCAGGTGACCTCGAAGCTGACGGTCACGGTCAGGGGATACGCATTGCCCTCCCGCCCGGCCGAGGACTGCCGATAGACGTGCGAGCAGTACGTGTCGTCGTCGTCGAGGCCTCGCCGCCATTCGACGCCCGGCCCGTCGCAAGTGACGTTGCCGCCGTCGCCGGTGGACCACGATGCCGACACCGGACTTGCGGTCACCGTGGCCGAGACCCGGCCGGCGCTGGCGGTCGCCGTGTACGTCTTCCACCAAGACCCGTCGATCCAGAGCCAGGTCGTGACCTGGGCGTAGGTCTGCTGATCGGCGTCCGGGCTGGTCTCGATGCCCGGGTCGACGATGGGGATCGAGGCACGTGCCTGCGCAGCCAGTGCGACCGGATCGACGGCACCTCCTTCGGGGACGATGCCCATGCCATTGATCGACTGGACGAAGCCGTCGCAGACCCGC
>DMTU01000317.1:5526-16338 GCA_003476595.1 Acidimicrobiaceae bacterium
CGCAGTTGTCGTCCTCGGAGGACCCGTTGCTTCCCGGCGTAGTCGCGTCGTCGGTGACCTCGACCGTCGGTCCGTCGACCGGATCGATGTAGGCGTCACTCTCACCGTCGGCGGCGGCGGGCGCGGCTGTCATCGCCACGAGTGCTGCGGTGATGATCAGGAGTCGGACGACAACGCGCATCCCGCCACCCCCTCCCACTTCTGGAGCTCCTGGGCGGCGGCCAGCCGCCACTGGCCGTCGACGAGGCGCATCGTTGCGGAGATGTTGCGGGTGACGACGCTGTCGTCGAGCACTTCGTCGGTGGCGACCCGGTAGACGACGTCGTCGTTGGTCGCGCAGTCCTGGATGGTCGCCGTGTCGCCCTGGACGTCGACGAGGCGGATCCGTCGCTCCTTGACCGGGTCGTCGGCGGCACGGAGCGCGAGGCCAGCGTCCTGTCGCTGCTGGGTCTCGGCGACGACGTTGACGAGCTGGTCGCCGGTGGCGAGATCACGCAGCGTCGCACTGTCCGGATCGACGGGGTCGGTGTTGGCCTCGAACCGCGCGTCCCAGAACTCGAGATAGCGAGCGGTGACCAGAGCCGCGACATCATCCGGCTCCGTGGTCGTCAACGAGGTGTCGTCCGGTTCGCTCGTCGAGGTGGTCGAGGAAGAACTCGATGAGGTCGAGCTCGAAGACGACGACAAGTCCGGGATGGCATCGTCGTCGTCGCCCGAGCAGGAGCCGAGGACCAGGCACAGGGTCGCAAGAGCGAGTGCGGCACGCCGAGTCGGACTGCTGATCGTCCGGTGGTGTGGTCCGATGTCGACCACCTGCGCTCCTCTCCTGGCACCCGCACGGGCGAGTGCCTCGGTCTGTTCTGACCGGAGGGGGCGGTGGAGACGTCGCGACTTTCGTTGCGACACCGTGTCCCACAGGTCAACCCTGTTGTCGATGCCGGTCGCCCCATCTCGGTCGGGCCGACCAAACCGGAGGGTCGCCGTTGACCCTCGCCGGAGATCGTAGCGACGCAAATCGGGACGTGCTTCGCAAAGTGTTGATGCCGGTCGAAACGCTCTCACGCCGCCGGGCCGAGCTCCTGCTGGAGCCGGCGCTCGGCCCGCCATCGAACGCACACGACGTTGCCGGTCGTCATGTCGTGGTCGACGGCGACATCCTCGATTGGATCGTCTCCGACCCGGGTCCGGAGGATCATGTCGTAGGCACGACGCGAGATGAGGCCGGTGTCGGCTGAGGCGAAGAACTCGCGCAGGGCCATGCCGACCAGAACGCAGTGTTCGGCAGACGGCACGGTGCGCGAGACATCGGGCTCGGCGACCGACACCTCGGCCCACCCGTTCGGGTTCTGCTCGGCGAGGTAGCGCTTCCGGGCATCCATCAACACGTTGCCGGCGACGCGGCCACGACGGTTCGGCGGATAGGTGCGGATCCGCTCCCACGCCAGCGACACCATCTCCTCGAACGCGTCGCCGTCCGAGGAGAACTGCCTCAAGGCCAGGTCGACGATGCCCGGGAGCAGAGCTTGGAGCAGCGTCCGGGCGGCGGTCGTGTCGGCGGGCGCGAGTCGTGCGAGCGCGGCCAGGACCTCGGTGGAGCGATCCCGGTCTCGTCGGGCGTCGAGGACCGCGCCGAGATCGGACAGGCCCCGCAGCGCCGGCTCGGACCGGGCCCAGCGACGGACGCTGCGGGCGCCCTCGCAGGTGTGTTCGAAGTCGACTCGCCACTCGTGGTCGAGCGCTTCGGTGGTTCGCATCATCATGGTGAACTCCTCGTGTCGGATGGACACGGGGACCGTGCGATGAGGCGTTCCGGTCAACGTTCCCGCCAGCGTTCCGGCGAGCGTCCTTTCTCGAGATTTCTTGTCCCGGGCCGGATCCGGGACGATGGCCGTGCTCACGGGACGGTGCCGGGGCGAGATGAGGACAGTTCACGGGGTCGATCATCTGTCCCGCCGTTCCGGTGAACGTTCCCGTGAGCGTTCCGGTGAACGTCCCGGAAGCCCGATTTCACGGGATTCCCGGCCCGATAGCGTCCTTTATCCGTCCCGGATAGGCCCGGGACGCGAGATGCACCCCAGTTCTCGGCCTAGTGGGACATGGCACTCCCCGATCGGCTGGAGATCCACCCGGCCGCGTACCCGAACCTCGAGGTGCACCGAGCCGGGTTCCCGCTCGACCACCCCTACCTCGAGCAGTGCTGGAGCCCGATCCTCGGCCCGAGCTCGGTCCTGTTGCTGCGCCACACCGCCCAGCTCTGGCGAGACTCGGACCCGGCCGTCGTCGACAGCGCTGATCTCGCACAGCAGATCGGCCTCGGCAAGGGTCGCGGCACCCACAGCCCACTCGGCCACACCCTGAATCGCATCGTCCGGTTCCGGTTCGCCCAATGGACGGACCCAGGCGTGCTCGACGTCTACACCGAGGTCCGCCCGCTCAGGGAGCGGGACCTCAGCCGCGTCCCCAACTGGAGCGCCGGCCGCCACGACGAGCTCCTCGGCCGCCATCTCGACTCGCTCAGCGCCCCAGCGTCTGCCTCGATGGCGGCGCCCGCGGACCACGCCTCGCTCATGGCCCAGCGCCTCGACGAGTTCGCCTCTTCGCGTAGCCACTCGATCCAGAGCGGACTCGGCCGATGACGCACTCAGTTGGGAAGACCGGCGCTCCGGATCACACGCTCCGTGCCCGGGACGGCTCGCTGGATGCAGCCCCTTCCTCCGGACACACCCTTGCAGGTTCCCCTGCGGGGAACCTGCCGGCCACGGAGCGTGCCCGGGACGAGCGCCGATGAGGTTCACCATCACCCCGCTCGGTTCGACCGGCGGTCGAACCGTCGGCCAGGTGGTCGATGACATCGTCCGCTACCTCGAACCACGAGCAGCTGCATCCTCGATCGGTTCGCCCGGCGTGCCCGAGGGCGACGGCCCATCGAGCTACTACGCCGACCGCGGCACCGAGCCGGGACGGTGGATCGGCTACGGCGCCAAGGAGGCCCTCCTCGCCGGGTCGGTCGATCCGGCGGACTTCGCCCGGGTCATGGCCGGCCGCGACCCCCACACCGGTGCCCGGCTCATCACCGCTCAGGGCTCGGCCGGGCGACGCCCCACGCTCGGGGCCGGCACCACGACCCGCCTCGGCGTGAACGGGCTCCCCCTGTTCGACGCCGACGACACCGCCGCCGCTCTCGGGATGACGAAGCAAGAGGCCGGTGCCCTGATCGTCGCGGGCGAGCGTGCTGCATTCGGCGCCCTGCTGACTGCCCTGACCGGACAGCCCTTGCCGGTCGAGCCGGACGCCGCACGTGCCGCGCCGGTCATCGACGCTGACGGGAACCGGTGGATCACCCAGGCCGAGCTCGACCGGGTCGACGAGGCCCGCTCCCGTGGCGTCGCACCCGACACGGTCGCCGCCGCCGGTGCACCCGACGACCAGCTCTCGATCGCACAGGCGACTCGGCTTTCTGGTCTCACGTCGCGCTACCTCCGCAGCCTGTGCCGGCGCTACGAGGATCATCGCGCCGAGATCGACACAGCCGTCGCCGAGGGGCGCAAGCCCCGTCGGGCGTACCTGGTCGGGTACCGCGGCACGAAGAACCAGTGGCTGGTCACCCGCGAGAACCTCGTCGCCTACCTCCACCGCCGCGTCGCGCCCGCTGTACGGGTCGGGTACGACCTCACCCTGACCACCGAGAAGAGCCTCGGCGTCCTCGCCCTCCTCGGCGACGACGACACCCGGGCGACGGTGCTCGATGCCATCGAGGCCGGCAACGACCGGGGACTCCACCATCTCGAGTACCGGGTGCTGTCCGCCCGGGCCAAGGGCCACCAGGTCGGCACGCGCGGTTGGACGGTCGCGTCGTTCCGGCACCTCACCAGTCGAGCGCTCGACCCGTTCCCCCACCACCACAACGTCGTGGCCAACACCGTCATCGACGAACACGGCACCCGCCGGGCGATCGACGCCCGCCACCTCTACTGGCACGCCCAGGAAGCCTCTGCGCTGGCCACCGCCGAGATGCGCCACCTCCTCACCGAAACGCTCGGTGTCCGGTGGCGGCCGAGCCGGCATGGCGGCTGGGAGATCGACGGCATCGACGACGACCTCGTCCGCGAGTTCTCCCAGCGGCGCGGCGAGATCGATGACGCCATCACCGAACTCGAAGAAGCCATCGGACGGCGGACCAACCTCGACGAAGTCCAAGCCGTCATCACCTCGACCCGGCCCGACAAGACCCACGTCGACCCCAGCGAGCTCGTCGCCGGCTGGTGGCGACGAGCCCGATCCCACGGCCTGACACCGGAAGACCTCAACGGCGTCACCGGCCGCGCCGGTGCGGCGCAGCACGTCGAGCGGGCCCGCGTCTTCGAACAGCTCGTCGACCCCGAGACCGGGCTCTGCGCCAGCAGTTCGATCTTCACCCGCAGCGACGTCATCGCCGCCCTGGTCGACCTCCCCGTCCCGACCGACGCCGGAGTCGACCAGCCGCTCCTCCTGCGCGCCGATGACCTCGAACGACTCGCCGACGAGTTCCTCGCCCACGACGAGGTCATCCCGCTCGAACCCGTCGACCTCCCCCGGTCCAGCGCCCTCGCCCGCGCCGAGCTGTTCAGCACCCGCGAGATCCTCACCGTCCAACAGCGCATCCTCGACCACTTCGCCCACGGCCATCCAGCCCCCTCAGCCTTCGTCCCGGCGAGCATCCTCGCCGCCGCCACGGCAGCCAACCCGCGGCTCACCGACGAGCAGCGCAGCCTCGTCACGTCGTTCTGTCAGTCCGGTCGCCGGGTCCAGTGCGCCATCGGGCGCGCCGGCACCGGCAAGACCACCACCATGCGCACCGCGGCCACCGCATGGATCGCGGCCGGCCACCGGGTCATCGGCACCGCCGTCAAGGGCGAAGCCGCACGTCACCTCGCCGAAGGCGCCGGCATCCCGACCGAGACCGTCGCCTGGTTCCTCGCCCGACGCGACAGGCCGTCGCTTCCCCTCGACGACCGGACCGTGCTCATCATCGACGAAGCCTCGACCCTGTCGGACCGCGATCTCGACGCACTGCTCACCATCGCCGCCGAGCGAGGCGCGACCGTACGCCTCGTCGGCGATCCCGCCCAGCACGGCGCCGTCTCCGCCGGCGGCATGTTCCGCCACCTCTGCGAACTTCACGCCGACCAGACCCCGGAGCTCACGACTACCCATCGGCTGACCGACCCGACCGAGCGGCGCGCCGTCGACGCCCTACGCCGAGGCGACATCGACAGCGCACTCGAGCAGCTCGAGACCGCCGGCCGGCTCCACATCGCCGACGACGAGATCGGCCTCTACGTCGGCATGCTCCAACGCTGGTGGACCGCCCACCTTGACGGCGACGACCATCCCATGGTCGACCGACGGCACCACACCCGCCGTCAGCTCAACCGCCTCGCCCGCCAGCTCCGCCGAGCCCACGGAGAACTCGGCGGCGCCGAACTGTCCGCTACCGGCGAGCGCCACTTTGCCGCCGGCGACCGAGTCGTCGCCCGCATGGCCGCCCGCCACCTCCACGTCCCCGACCACCAGGACCGCTACCTGCGAAACGGTGCCACGGGGACCGTCACCGAGGCTGTCCCTGGACGGGTGCCGGCCGGTGACCGGCTCCGCATCGACTTCGACGGCATCGGCCCCATCGACGTCCCCCGCCAGTTCTTCGACGAACACGACGGCCCCGGCGGTCGGCGAGACGTCGGCATCGACCACGCATACGCCGTCACCAGCTACGCCGTCCAAGGGGCCACCTACGACTCGTCGACCAGCCGCATCGACGAGCACGCCAGCCGGTCCGAGGCCTACGTCGACCTCACCCGCGGCCGCCACGCAAACCACCTGTACCTCACCCGCGGCCCCGAGTCCCCCGACGGCGAACACCTCCCCAAGGTGCCTCCGCCACCCGTGGTCGATGCCGTCAGCAACCGACTGCGAGCGTCCGGCCCGGAGCGCCCGGCAGTTGAGATCGACCCATCCGCTGCTCAGTTCACGGCAGCGACCTCGGAGATCAGTCCAGGACCACGCGTCGAGCCTCGTCGTGCTCGTCGCATGGCAATCCACCAACCGGACGATGATCTCGTCCACCACTTCTCGCGAGTTCCCAGCGTCCCGTTCCTGGTGCGCCGCCGGGACGACCTGGTCGCCTCTGTCAGCGCGTTTCGGCACATCTGGCAAGTCGCTCCGACCGGACACGAGTCGTTCGCGTGGGCGCTGGGCGCGATGGCGAGATGCACAGACGTCGCGAACCGAACCGACCTCGCCGAGCGGATCGTTGGAATGACCCTCTCCGCCGCCGCAGAGGAGCTGCGCCGGCACCAGGGAAGCGAGCTTCCGCCATGGGCGCCCCATCATCTCCGGCTCGTGGCCGCGAGAGGGGGACGCCTCGGGGTTGCGGACCTCAGTCATCTCTACGACCGCATCGAGTCCTACCGCCGAGAGCGAGGCGTCGACCACCTTGACGACGCCGCTCCCGAGGAGGCACTCGTGGCGCTGCTCGGACCGCCGCCGCTCGACCCCGCAGAGCGAGCCGCCTACGTCCTCCTCGCCGAGGACATCCGCCGAACCGCTCAGACAACGACCCTCGACCAAGCAAGGGGCATCGCATGAATCCGGATCTGGCCGAGCCGATCAGCTGGCCCGACATCGACCCACCGCCGGGACACCCGGTCGTCCTTGTCACCGTCAAGGAAGCCGGCCGCATGCTCGGGGTCGGGCGAACGACGGCCTACGAGCTCATCGCCAACGGTGAGCTCGAGGTGGTGCACATCGGTCGTTGCGCCCGCGTTCCGGTCTCGTCGATCCTCGACCTGGTGGAAGCACTCCGGAGCCGAAACGCCCGATAGCCGTAGCACCTCACGGACCGTTGGGTACGATCGAGTTCCTCCCGCAGCGCAGGTCGGCCATCGGTCGCCGACTGCACACCGGGCTCGGGCGTCCTCGCCCCTCGAGTCAGCACGACTCGGCGCAAAGCCTGCGTCGCGCGTGCGCCACCTGTGGGAGGCGAGCCGGTGATCAAGGCGCGCAAGACCGAGTCGGGGATGCGGTACGACGTCCGCATCCGGCGACCCGACGGGACCGTGTACAACCGCACGTTCAAGACCAAGAAGGAGGCCGAGCGCTTCGAGCGCGCTGAGATCGCCGCCCGCGACCGCGGGAGCTGGATCGACCCGACACTCGCGTCTCGCCGCCTGGCAGAGGTTGCCGCCGACTGGCTGGAGTCCAACCCCGGAAAGCGAGAGTCGACCTACGAGCGCGACGAAATCGCGCTGCGGGTCCACGTCGTCCCATCGATCGGCGACTCCCCGATCGGAGCGATCACCCCCGCCGACATCCAGCAACTCGTGAACAAGTGGTCGACAACGATGGCACCACGCTCGACGAGACGGAACTACGGGGTGCTGCGTGCCGTACTCGCCATGGCTGTCGAGCGGGACCTGATCGCTAGATCCCCGTGCCGGGGGATCAAGCTGCCCAAGGTGACGAAGACAAAGCGCCACCTACCGACGACCGACCAGATAGCCGAGCTCGCCGCCGCGATCGGTCCGGACTACGGGGCGATGGTCTGGATCGGCGCCATGCTCGGCCTGCGCTGGGGCGAGGTGGCCGGCCTTCGTGTCGGCAGCTTCGACCTTCTCCGCCGGACCATGACCGTGTCTGAACAGATCAGCCGCGGCAAGGGCGGACGACGCCTCGTCGCGGAACCGAAGTCCGAGGCCGGACATCGCACCCTGACGATTCCTGAGAGCTTGGTCGGGCTCCTCGCCACCCACCTCGACCGACGAGACCTCACCGGCGCCGACGACGGCGCTTACGTCTTTGTCTCTCCGAAGGGCCAGCCGCTCTATTACACGAGCTGGCGGCGCCGCGTCTGGCAGCCGGCCTGCGAGTCGGTCGGCCTAGCCGACCTCGGGTTCCATGACCTCCGCCGCCTCAACGCATCGCTGCTCATCGCCACCGGCGTCGACGTCCGCACCGCCCAGTCACGACTCGGCCACAGTGACCCACGGCTCACGCTCGACATCTACGCGCAGACGCTCGGTGACAGCGACAAGGCCGCGGCGGACTCGATCGGGCAGGTGTTCGAGGCCAAAAAGGATGAGACGGAGACGGGAGGCGACGAGCAAGCCGGATGAATCCGGTTCGTTCGTCGCCGACGTCTCCTGCGGCGTGAGCGGTCGGCACAGCTCGAGCGTCTGTAGGCGTCCAGTTCGGATACGGGACCTCGCCGGCGCACTCCAGGTCTATTCATAGATTGAAGCGACTTCATCGGAAGAAACCCACGACCAACTGAGTCCGTTGAGGTAGTCCACGAGCTGAGCGCGAATGCCGTCTTGGACGTCGAAGAAGAGGTCGTCGACAGCTTCCTCGGTCTTCCACTCCGTCACGATCCATGCGTACTCGCCGCCATCGACCGGCAGGCTGTTGGCTGGGTCCTCAAAACTCTGGAAGAACTGCTGGACAAGCCCCTCGATGTACTCCTCGAGGGGCTGCGAAGACGCAGCGACGATGAGATCATGCTTCGGGTGGAGGTACAGGCCCTCCAGCGCCGGCAGTTCATCGAACCCCTCGGGGGTGACCACGAAAGCGACGTCGGAGAGCGTGAAGTGGAGATCGCCGCGAACACGCCACTCGCGCTCCCAGTCCCACTCGTACCTGCCGGGCATCATCAGATCCACGAACGGCGTCAGGTCCCAAAGGGGGTTGGTGAAATCCCCCGCATTTACCAAGGCCTGTAGGTGCGAGTTCAGGAACGAGGCCTGTACGGAGTGCTGATCGACGTACCAGACACGGGCCCCGTGGTTCTGACGAAGGAAGCCCTTCGTGAAGCCGATGCCGTAGTGGCCGTGACGTCGGGTCAGGCGCCCAAGCAGATCAAGCGGGATCTCGCTGAAGCAGACGGAGCTGTGGTGTGCCTCAACCTGAGAGAGCTTGCGGAAGTGGCTGTAGCCGTACGGTCCAGTTGCCTTGAGCCAGCCGGTGCCGAGAATCGTCCCAAGAACGGTCGGGTCTTCGGTGAGATGCACGACGTAGTCGGACATGTCACCCCATGTGCTGCCGCGATGGTCGCCCAAGAGGTGGTCGGGCACGACGATGCGGGTGGTCACGCCACGAGACTACGAAGCACCTGCGGGCGACCACCGAAAGAAGGGCGTGCGCCCGCGCCTTGGTCGCAGGCTCCGGACCTCAACGAACGACGCCGATCGGCTGCGGACGCGCGATATTCGCGCGATATCCCGGTTCCGGCGCGAATCAGCGAGGGTCCGAGAACCCTCGCTGACCTGCATGTTCACCTTGGTCGGGTGGGGGAGATTTGAACTCCCGACCTCTGCGTCCCGAATGCGAATTTCACGAACCTTGACGGACGTCGGCGGACGTATACGCACGTCAGAGCGGGTGGACCGGACAACCGCGAACCGCCGTGAACCACCTCGGTTGTGCCCATGATGTGCCCACCGCCGACATCTGTCGGATATTGAGCGGCGACGAGGTTCCTGACGCGCGCGCTCGCCTCAGGGCGTTGTCTCCATCCAGCCCGCAAGCGCTCCCAGACGCTTGAGCCACGGGCTCGGTTTCCGAACCCAGGACGAGCCGTTGTAGGGGACGTCCCGGCACACAGTGAGTGGAAGTGTCTTCCTCGCACGGGACGCCATCACGTGAAGGATCGACAGTTCCTCCTTTCGCTCCTCGTGGCCTTGTAGTAGGGGATGTGACCATCCTCAAGACCGAGGATGACGACCCGATCGAACTGCTGGCCCTTCCCAACATGTCCATTGAGAAGGTGCCGCCCAGGGCCGGCGGGCGATGCTGGGTCGCTTGCAATCCGAAGGCCGGCGACGACCTCGCTGAGCGGCGTCTCGCGGACCAGGTCGTGAAGGACATCGGCTACCTCGGACAACTCATCGAGGACGACAGCATCGTCGTGCTCCAGCGCCCCCGCGCAGCGCAGGAAGAGCTCCTCAACGGCGTCCACGTCCAAGAACTCCCGTTCCAGCCGGCCGACGCAGCGCAACTTCCGTGGCTGGCGCTTCGCTGAGTGTGTACGGTTTGGGAACCTGTAACGCACGAGCGCTCGGGAGGTGGGTCACCGTGCGATGGGGACTACATCGACTGCGCCCGTGGCACCGGCCACCCAGGTTGTCCGGCCCGCAAGGGTCTGCACCCGAGAACCGATCCCGCACGTCGTTGGAGCGCGGGGAGCGGTAGCAGCCGTGAGCGCTGGGGGGCACTCGCTGAGAACGTCCGGGTTGACCGGATGTGTTGGCGGGAGCGTGGCAGCGCTCGGATACCTCCAGACGGGGCTGATCGCCGCCGTGCCCGCTGCAACGGGGCTGGCGGCTCTCGCCGCGTCGGACATCACGACCCGCCGATTCTCGCTGCGAACGCTGGGAGTGGCGTCGGTGCTCGTCGGCATCGGGCTCTTACTCGACTCGGGGCGTGCATCGCACTGGGACCGGCTTGTCGTCGCGCTCGTCGTCACGGCGCTCGCCGCCACCGCCCTCACTGCCGCCTGGCTCCGGACCAGTGGGATCGCCTTCGGGGACGTGCTGCTGACGACGTTCGCCGTCGCCGTGCCCGCATGGGTGTCGCCTCGTGCCGCCGGGGTCACCGTGCTCGTCGGCGTCCTCGCTGCGTTCGTCATGGTCATCGTCCGACGGATGTGGCCGGATGACCACTCGGGCGGAGTCGCGTTCGCGCCTGCGCTGTTGACGGGATGGATGGTTGCGATGGTGGTCGGCTGATGAGGCGCGCGATCAGCGGCGTCGCACTGGCGACACTGCTTCTCGTCGGCGCGTG
>DMTU01000317.1:16467-17573 GCA_003476595.1 Acidimicrobiaceae bacterium
CAATCCAGGGACCTCGACTTCGACGACCTCGAGCACTTCCACCTCAACGACGAGCTCGTCGACGCCGAATGCCTCGACGACCCAACCGCCCGCCACCGATGTCGAAGCTGTCACGCCTGCGCTCCAAGAACTGATGGACCGGTATGACTCCGCCGTCGCTGCGATCCTGACCGACCCACGGGTCGCCTCCAACCCAGACAGTGACGAGGTACAGGCGTACCTGGCTCTGTTCACGGGAAGCAGCTCGTTCGCCGACGGCGCACTGGCAAGCTGGGCTCGCGAGGGGGAGGCTGGACGGTTCTACCGACCGGGTCCGCGTGGCGAGCTCACCGACTCGACCGTGACGGAGGTGACGCCTGCGTCGGAGGACGAGGCGAGCTTCACCGTCTGCGCGGTGAACAGCATGGAGATCACGGACTCCGCCGGCAACGTGGTCGAGTCCGTCGGTGGACAGACGGCGGCAACGGTGGTCGCCGTTCGGGTCGAGCGGGTTTGGCAGCTTCGGGACCTCACCGAGGCATCCACCACAGGATGCCCAGAGCGGGAGAGCGAGGAGTGATGCGGGCCTGCCTTGCCGCCGGCGTACTGATCGTCGGCGCGTTGGTGGGCGTGGCCGACCCAGCGGGTGCGTCGGAGAGCCCGGGACAGTGCGTCGACTACTCGCCGCTCGGCTATTGCATCGACTGGGACGTCCCGACTCCCGGTGGCCCTCCGGCGGGGGGTGGCGGCGGGGGCTCGAACGTTGACGTCGTGTGCTCTTGGGTCACGATCCCGGACCCGTCGGGAGACGACCCGTCCGTCTTCTACGACTTCAACGTCGCACCGCCTCCGGCTGACGTGAGAGTGGTCTGGCAGGCCCTCGAGTGTTCGGACGGAACTCCGTCAACCAATCTCCGCTGGATCGTCCCGCTGACGCCCGAGAACATCGCGTCGTCCGTCCGAGGCCGGATCGTGGGGGCGCTCCCCCAGCCGATGATCAACTCCTCGCCGCCTATTGGGACCGCGTCGATCGTTGACGTCGCAGTGTTCGTCGAGGTCACGAACTGGACGGACACGATCACGGACTCGGAGTGTGCCGGGGGCCTGTGCGTCACTGTCTCGGCGAC
>DMTU01000317.1:17731-18342 GCA_003476595.1 Acidimicrobiaceae bacterium
AGTGCGTCACTGTCTCGGCGACGCCCACACTGACGTTCACTCCCGGTGAGCCGGGCTCGAACCCGGTGCCGTGCGCAGGGTCAGGCACCCGCTACGAGCAGGACGGTCCACCCATCGAAGAGCAGGCGGCAGCCGATGGCGCCTGCGCCTACGCGTACCGGCTCCGGACCGGCATCGAGGGGCGTCCCGTGTCCTGGCCGGGAACCGCCTCCGTGACCTGGGTGATCTCCTGGACCGCTTCCACAGGCGCGTCCGGGTCATTGCCTGCGGTCACTCGAACCACCCAGATTCCGCGATCGGTCCGTGAAGTGCAGGCAGTCGTGGTCGGAGGGGAGACAGCGTGACGTCGACATTGCGGACGACGAACAACGGAAAGGGTCAGGCGGCGCGGGCAGCTGCGGTGACGGTGGCCAAGCCGCCCGGAGGGCCGGTGCGCCGGAGATGGGGACGCATCGCCGTCGGCCTGGCAGCGGCCGTGCTCGGTGCGTGGATCTTCGCTGCGTTGTACCTCTCAGCCGGCGACCGCCACGAAGTCGTCGCGCTCTCGCAGACCGTCGACCGGCTCGACGTCATCGAGCGCTCGGACCTGCGCGTGGTCCGGATCTCGAGCG
>DMTU01000317.1:18514-28214 GCA_003476595.1 Acidimicrobiaceae bacterium
TGGTCCGGATCTCGAGCGACACCGACGTGAGCACGGTCGATGCGGCACGGATCGACGAGATCGTCGGCCGGGTGGCGGAGACCGACCTGGTCGCCGGTTCCCTGCTCAGCAGCGACCATCTGGTCCCTGACGGTCGCCAACTCCTTGATTCCGACGAAGCGGTGGTCGGCGTTCTCCTCGGGCCAGGGGACAGCCCGACGCGTGTGATGCGCCGAGGCACGCCGGTACTCGTCGTGGTCCGACCTGCAGCGGGCTCGCAGGGCGAGACGGAGCAGGTCGAAGGGTGGGTGTACGACACGTCGGGCGAGGCGCTCAACACCCGTGAGCGGCCGATCGAGTTGGCGGTGCCACGCGATTCGGCGGCAGCGATCTCTGCAGCGGCGGCCGATCGACGGGTCACGGTCGTGGCCCTGGCGGAGTAGTCCGATGCTGCTTGGACTGGTATCGGCGAAGGGCTCACCCGGGGTGACCACCGCTGCGCTCGCCCTGGCTGCCGCTTCGCAGGACGGGCTGCTGATCGAGCTCGACCCGTCGGGCGGGAGCATCGAGTGCTGGACCGGGGTCACCGGCGAGCCCGGCCTGCCCCGCGTAGCCAGCGGACTCAGGCGGTCCGCCGGTCCCGATGCCGTCGTCGAACACGTTCGCCACGTCCCGGCTGGTGTTCGCTCGATCCTGGCGCCGACGGCTGGACCATACGCAGAATCAACCGTGGCCATGACCCGCGACCGGCTCGCACCGGGTCTGCGCGACCTCGATGGCGTGACGGCAGTGCTCGACGGTGGCCGCTGGTCCAGATCCCAGCCGACGGCGCACCGCGTCTCCGCGTGCGATCTCATCGCCGTGGTGTGCACACCGACCATCCATGGTGTCGAGGCGGCCCGGTGGCTGGTCGAGCCACTTCAGGCGGAAGTCGCGGGCCAGGTGGTCGCACTCGTAGTCGGCGAGCGGCCGTACCCGGCCGATGAAGTCGGTGCTGCGCTCGGAGTTCCGGTCGCCGGCTCACTCGCGTGGGATCCCCGCGGTGTATCGACGCTGCTCACGCGAGGAACCGGTCGCGGTTGGGAACGGTCTTCACTGGGCCGTTCGGCGCGCACCGTGCTGGCGACACTCGAGGATCTCGTTCCGACGGCAGAGGCGGTGGGCCGTGCTGGATGAACTCGAATCTGCGCTCCGACGGACGGTCGCCGACGAGATCGGCGACTACCTCGGACAGGCCACTGAAGCCGGCCGACGCATGCCCGACGAGCTCGACCAACAGCAGATGGCCCGTGCGATTCTGCGGCGCGAGCTGGACAATCGTTCGCGAGCAGCGCTGCGGCTCGGAGAGTCTCCGCTGGCAGCTGAGGAAGAGGACTCGCTCCTCGAACGGGTGCTGGCCACGGCGTTCTCGGCGGCGCCGGGTCTCGATGCCCTTCTTCGGCGTGGCGATGTCACGGATGTGTTCGTCAACGGCTGCGACGACGTGCGCCTCGTCACCGCCGACGGCGACACAATCGTCGGCGAACCCATCGCTCGCTCCGACGACGAGCTGATCGAGATGATCCAGACCCTGGCCCGACGGGGCGGGCACATGGAGCGTGAGTTCACGCCGGCCCGCCCACTGCTGGATCTTCAGCTCCCCGACGGATCCCGTCTCGCCGCCGCAGCGTGGGTCACGAAGCGCCCGTACCTCACGGTGCGACGCCACCTCCTCGTCGACGCCGACCAGACCGAGCTGGTGCGTCGCGGAATGTACGACCGGGGGGTCGCCTCGCTGCTAGCGGCACTGGTACGGGCCCGGCGCAACATTCTCATCGCCGGCGGGCAGGGCATCGGAAAGACGACGCTGCTCCGAGCGCTGCTCCACGAGTGTCAGCGTGACGAGCGCATCGTCGTTCTGGAGCAGGAGCCCGAGCTCCACCTCGACGCGATGCCAGGTCGGCACGACCACGTACTCGTCTTCATGGAGCGGAGTGCCAACACCGAGGGCGTCGGCGCGGTGTCGTTGGCCGATCTCGGACGGGCCATCAAACGGTTCACGCCACGGCGCATCGTCGTGGGCGAAGTCCGGGGGCCCGAGGTCATCGACATGCTCGAGGCGATGACCCAGGGCATCGCCGGGTCGATGTGCACCATCCACGCCGACTCGTCGTGGTCGGTGTTCCCCCGGCTACCGGTATACGCCCGGGCAGGTGGCCGCGACTGGGCCAGCGGCGATGTTCTGCAGCTCGCGGCGCTCGCGCTCGACGTGATCGTCTTCATTGCTCAGGACCGGTCCGGCCGGCGGGTCATCTCCGAGATCCGGCATGTGCAGCGCTTCGATCCTGACGCCGGACAGGTGGTGACCGACGAGTGGTTCCACCCTGACGAGGATGGCCGCGCGGTCCGCAACCACGCAGCGCCGATCCCGGTGCGACTGCTCGATGAGCTCGTCGAGCATGGCTACGACCCAACGCTGCACGAGGCGGTGCTCCTGTGACCGCACTGGCGGCGATGGCCGGACTCCTCTGCGTTGGCGGGTTGTGGCTCGCAGCTACCGCTCGGCGTCCTGTACCCGCCGGACGCCGTCACCGCGCTCAGGAGCTCACAGGGGGAATCGAGCAGTCACGGATCCTCCTGACCATCGGGGCTGGCTTCGCGACCCTCGTCGTCACCCGGTGGGCGGTGGCCGCGGTGGCGGGCGCAACCGTCGCTTGGGTGATCGCAGGAGCGAAGACCACCGGAGAACGACGCGCCCTCGACAAGCGAACTGAAGCCATCGCCCTGTGGGCCGAGATGCTGCGCGATGCGATCGGGACCGCTCGCGGCGTCGAAGGTGTGCTCGTCGCCACTGCTGCGACCGCTCCCCTGCCGATCCGCTCCGAGGTCCAACGGATGGCGCGCCGGCTGCAGCACGAGTCGCTCGACGCTGTCCTCGATGACCTGGCGGACGACCTCGACCATCCGATCGGCGATCTCGTCGTCACCGCGCTCCGACTCACCTCCACAGCAGGAGGGCGGCAGGTCCGAGACGTGCTTGCCAACTTGGCTGTCGCTGCCTACGCCGAGGCCGAGAGTCGTCGGCGGGTCGAGGTCGCTCGCCAGCGGCCCCGCTCAGCCATGCGGTACACAGCCATCATCATCGGGGGCTTCGTCACCCTCCTCGTCATCTTCTCCCGGGCTTACCTCGAACCGTACGATTCGGTGCTGGGCCAGCTCGTGCTCGTATTCGTGGGCTTCTACTGGGCAGCGGGGTTCTGGTGGATGCACCGCATGGGCCGAGTAACCCCGGTCGAACGGTTTCTCGCACCGAACGTCGCGCCCGACGACGCCGAGGTACCGGCATGACGGCGACGACGACTGCCGTGTTCGCGGGAGCGATGCTCGGTACCGGCCTGTGGCTCACCTGGACGGGGTGGGCTCCCGCCCGGCCGCTGCTTCAGGCCGTGCTGGCCCGGTTGGGCCAGCCTCGAGCCGAGGTCGAGCCCGTGTCCCGGGACAACCTCGATGTTCGCCTCGGAGTTCTTGCACGCCGCATCGGCATCGTCGACCAAGCAGTGACCACGATGAGGGTCGACCTCCGGATACTGCGCCGCAGTCCCGACGAGCAGGCCGCACTCCTCGTCACCTACGCCGTGCTCGGTTTCCTGTGGGCGCCCGTGGTCGCTGCTGGCGGCTGGCTCGTCGGCTTCCGGCTTCCCGTCGCCATCCCGCTCTGGTTCGCAGCGGCCGGGGCCGTCATCGGTGTGGTCACGGCCGTCCGCTCGGTGAAGACATCGGCAGCGCAGGCGCGCCAGGCCTTCTCCCACGCCCTCTCCTCGTTCTGCGACATCACCGGGATGTGCCTGGCCGCTGGCCGAGGTGTCGAATCCTCACTCGAGACAGCGGCACACACCGGCCGTGGCTGGGCGTTCGTCGAGCTCCAGTCCGCGCTGCGCGCCGGCTACGTCCGTGGCGATACACCGTGGGACGCATTGGCCCGCCTCGGGAACGACGCCCGCCTCGACGACCTGGTCGAGCTGGCCGCTGCACTGTCGCTTGCCGGTGACGAAGGCGCAGCCGTGCGCGAGACCGTCACCTCGAAGGCCAAGGCCGTCCGAGAACGCCTCACATCCGAGGCCGAGCGGTCGGCCGCGAGTGTCACCGAACGCATGGGCATCCCCGCCACCCTCCTACTTCTCGGCTTCATCGTCTTCCTCGGCTTCCCGGCACTGGCGGTCCTCTTCGAATAGCCCCGTCCACCTCACCGAAAGGCAACCCACAATGACCAGTTCACTCACCCGCTTCACGGCGTGGCTCACGCTCCTCGTGGCAGACGCTCGAGTTCGAGCCCGCGAAGAGGCCGATCACGGCGAAGTCGTGGAGAAGGTGATCATCGTCGCCGCCGCGGCAGCGATCGCCATCGCGGCCATGGCCGCGATCGCTCTCGCCGTCGACATCAAGGTCGGGAGCATCGAGCTCTGATCACCGCCCTGGGCCTACCAAGGACCAGCCGACGGAGGTCAGCCAAAGGACCGCCGTCGGCTCGTGCGCGCCTGGGAAGGAGGGACGCCGGGTCGTCGACCGTCGAGTTCGTCATCGGGACCGCACTGATGGTCACGATGCTCACCGTCATCGTGCAGTTCGGGCTGTACTTCCACCTCCGCACTGTCGCCCACACGGCAGCGCGCCACGGGATCGACCACGTCCGAGTTGTCGACGGCTCCACCGATGAGGGCATCGCCACGGCCAACGAGTTCCTCGACCAGTCGGGCCGAAGTCTCGACGACCGCCAGGTTGCTGCCGAGCGCGGCGCCACGACCTCGACGATGACCGTCGCCGGGAACGTCGTCTCGGTCGTTCCCGGTCTCAGTCTCCGAGTCGAGGTCACGGTGGACGCGCCCACGGAACGGGTGACCCCATGAGGTGTGGCAGCGATGAACGGGGCTCAGCCAGTGTCGAGCTGGCCATCCTCGCCCCCCTGGTCGGTCTTCTCCTCGGATCCGTGGTTCTCGTCGGCCGCGTGCAGTTGGCCCGCGCTGACGTCGAGGGCGCCGCTCGCTCGGCGGCTCGCGACCTGTCGATCTCGCGGGACCCCTACGTCGCCGTCGAAGGCGTGCGTTCAGCGCTCATGGAGACACTCGACGTGGGTTCGCCGACCTGCCGGACGCTGTTGTTCAGCCCGGAGATCGGTTCAACGCAGCTTTCGGTCACGATCACCTGCTCGGTCGACCTTCAGGAGGCAGCAATTCTTCCGGTCCCGGGCTCGATGTCGGTATCCGGATCTGCGTCGGAGGTCATTGACATCTACCGGGAGGGCCGATGACGCGGCACGACGAACGCGGCTCGGCGACGGTGTGGATGGTGGGGGTGACCGTGTCCGCGTTCTCGTTGGTCGGCCTCGTGCTCGATGGTGGGGCGATGCTCCGTGCTCGAAGTGATGCGTTCGCCATCGCTGGGTCCGCGGCTCGGGTGGGCGCGCAACAGCTCGATCCGGATGCTGCTGTCGAGGGCCTCACGGTGCTTGATCCGATCGCCGCCGAGCGCGCCGTGGAGGACTACCTGGCCGTCTCCGGCGTTACCGGGACGGTTGTCGTCGTCGACGACGCCATCACGGTGACGGTGTCGTCGGAGACCGAGTTGCAGATGCTGCGACTGGTCGGTGGCGACACGGCCTCGTTCGAGGCGTCGGCCACGGCTGAAGCCGTGAAGGTCGAACCATGACACGAGTACGCGCGCTCGCTGCCTTGGCCGCACTCGGCGGCGTCCTCGGCGGACTCCCATGGGCTTTGGCCCGCTTCGGGCAGTGGCCCATCACCGGAGTGCCCACCGGCGAGCAGTTCAGCAACTTCCGCGACTCGGTCGTCTCCGACACCGCCGTGTTCGGAGTGCTCACTGTCGCTGCATGGCTCGTGTGGGCGCTGTTCCTACTCTCGTTCCTGGTCGAGGTCGGCGCCGCGCTGCAAGGTTTGCAGGCCCCGAGGCTCGCCTTCGCAGGCCCTGTCCAGCGGTCTGCCCGCCTGCTCGTTGCCACCATTTTCGTGGGACTGACGATCCATCAGAGCAGTCCGCACGCCATCGCCCTATCGACCACCTCGGCTCGGGTCGTCACGACACCACCTGACGTGGTCGGTGAGGTCAGCCGCCCCATGCCGGCAGCGGCTCCGCCGCAGGAGTCGTCGTCCCAGACCCCGGCGGCGGCGCCGGTGGCCATAACCGTCGGTCCCGGGGATTCGGCGTGGTCGCTCGCCGAGGCGCACCTCGGCGACGGCATGCGGTGGCGCGAGCTGTGGCACCTCAACCGCAACATTGTTCAGCCCGACGGTCGAACCTGGTCTGATCCGCAGATCGTCCGTACGGGCTGGCAACTCCAGGTTCCGGGGATGCCGGATCGTGAGCAGTCTGCGGCCCCGACGACCCGAGAGGTCCACGTCGTCCAACGCGGTGACACCCTCTGGGACATCGCAGAGGACGGACTCGGCGATCCCCGCCGCTACCCGGAGATCTTCGATCTCAACGCGGACGACGTGCAGCCCGACGGACATCGGCTCGAGGACCCCGATCTGATCCTGCCCGGCTGGGAGCTGGACTTGCCCACCGATCCGCGGGCCGAGGCCTCGCTGTCCACACCGAGTGAGACGATCGGCGCCGAACCTGACCGGCCAGCGTTCCCGACCAAGCCAACTTCGGAGCCGACTCCCCCACCCCAGACGCAACCTTCGGCTCCGGCTCCGGCTCCGGCTCCGGCTCCGGCTCCGGCCGACTCCACACCGACCGAGGCGCCCCCGACGACCCTTGCCAGTGATGGTCAGCCAGTGTCTGCTGATCGATCACCCGGATCGTCGAGCTCAGCAGCCCTGGCAACGACGCTGGCAGGCGTGACCGGCGCACTGGCCGTCGGACTCGCCCTGCGCATCGCACTTCTTCGGCGCCGTCGATCCGTGCGGGGAGCGCGGCGATCCCGCGCGCTTCCACAGGCACTTGCCGAAACCGAGTCGGCCGTCGTCGCCGCTGCCGACATTCCCCTCGTCCGATGGGCGGGTCAAGAGCTCGCCCAGCTGATCGCGAACCTCAAACGGCATCGCATCACCGGCGGCCCTGTCGCGGTGGAGATCAGCGAGGAGGCGGGAATCGAGCTGTTGTGGGAGACGCCCGCGCCTGACGCACCCACGCCCTGGCAAGCCGCCGACGGCGGATGGGCGTGGCGACTTCCCTACGACCCCGAGGCCGACGTGCCCGCCAGCGAGCTTTCATCGGGGATCCCCGCACTCGTGACCATCGGTGAGCGCCAAGGTCGGCAGCTTCTTGTCGACCTCGAGGCGTACGGGGCCATCACGGTCGACGGTCCCACCGACCGCGTCGACGCCTTCCTCCGTTCGCTCGCGCTCGAGCTGGCGAGCGACGACGAACTCGCTGACGCGTATGTGATCGACGTTGGCCTCGGTGCCGCAGTCGAGCATCTCGATCGGCTGACCAATGCTCCTCCCGACGCTGCTGCCGAGGCACTCGACAGAGCGGCGGCGTCGGTCAAGGAGG
This sequence comes from Acidimicrobiaceae bacterium, assembly GCA_003476595.1. Classification (GTDB taxonomy): domain Bacteria; phylum Actinomycetota; class Acidimicrobiia; order Acidimicrobiales; family Salinilacustritrichaceae; genus Salinilacustrithrix. The sequence goes on from DMTU01000317.1 coordinate 25,988, forward strand.
CACTCGATGCCACTCGAGTCTCCAACACGTTCGAGGCGAGAGCGGGCTCGACCGTTCCGATCGAGGCGACCGTCGTCGTCGCTGAGTCACTCGATGCGGATGACACCCGCCGGATCTTCGACTGCTGCGCCGCACGGAGCGGGGTCGCCGTCGTCGCCGCTGGCTCTGGCGGCACCGCTCCCTGCCACATCCAGATCAGCGAGGACGGCACGGCCCGCTTGGCCCCGCTGGACATCGAGTTTCGTCCCGTCGGCGTCGCAAGCGAGACCGCCCAGGCGATCGGCCAGCTGTTCGATGCCCTTGCGGGCGAGTCCGATGAGGAAGCTGGCGAGGGTGCCGAGGTCGTAGACCTCCGCCGGTTTGAGGCACCATCGCCCTCGATCCCGTCAGACAACGGCCGCCGCTCCCGCACCGACCATCAGTCCACTCCCCCGAATCGAAGCGCTGTGGGCGACGAAGTCCTGGCGGAGCCACCGAGCGCCGAGCTGTTCCCCGAGCCCGCTCGTGATCCGGCCGACCCGCAGCTGCTTGTACGGGTACTCGGACGCCCAACGGTGCCGGACAGACCCGACCTCGGCCGAAGAGAGCTGGTTCTGACCGTGTACCTCGCCTGCCGGGAGGGCCCGGTGGCAACCAGCGCTGTGCAGGATGCGCTCTGGGGCGGCAAGCCCGTCGAGACCAAGACCGTGTGGAACGTCGTCGGCGCGACCCGCAAGGCGCTCGGCGACCTCGACGACGGCACCGCCGTCCTCCCTGCGGCCGATCGGTCCCATGGTGGCACCCTCGAGATCGCTCCCGGTGTGTCCACGGATCTGGCCCTTCTGCGAAGTCTTGTGGAGCGTGCTACCCAGGCGTCCTCTTCCGAGGCGATCGACCTGCTCCGAACTGCACTCGACCTGGTGAACGGCCCGCCGTTCGACGCCGTCGGCTACGACTGGGCGTATCGAGACCAGAACGTCGCCGAAGCGTCGGCTCTGATCGAGCAGGCCACGGAACAGCTCGTCGATCTCGCGCTCGACGCGACACAGATCGACGTAGCGCGCGAGGCGATCGTGCGCGGTCTCCGTGGTCTTCCCGGGAACGAGGAGCTGTACCGCTGCCGCATGCGCGTCGAGCATCACGCCGGCAACCTCGCAGGCGTCACCGCCGCCTACGAGGAACTGGTCACGTACCTCACCGACCTCGAGACCGAGCCTTCGCCGGCGACCACCGCGCTCTACCAGGACCTCGTCCGGCCGGCCCGTCGGCCGTGATCACGTCCGCTCCTCGACGTTCGGGAACGGCCGCTCCATCACCTTCCAGCCGCCGGGGTTGGCCCGATGAGCGAGCTCCACCACGTCGAGCAGGTGCTCATCCACCGCGGTCCCGCCAAGCGTGATCGTGACGAAGTCCTCGGTGCCCCGAATGCGGGACCATTCCGCGACCTCAGCCGCGGCGAAGACGTCGTCGTAGAACGCGTCCAGCGTCTGGCTCTCCGGAAGGGACTCGGGCGCGCCGTGGAAGACCGTGAGATGACGTCGGCCGAGCGCCAGCTCCTCCGCCTCGGCAACGATCAGGCTCTCGATGAGGTCCTGCCGGCGCGGGTCGTCAGTACGGGGATCGGCGATCTCGGCGAGTCGCCACCCGAACGGGTTGTGGGTCGTCGGCGTGGTGGGCATGGCAGCCTCCAGGCTGTCGTCGCCCACGATTCGACGTCACATTTGGTGGGCAGCACCCACAGAGTAGAGCCGGTCGCTTCTACGGTTGCCCGCCGCTCATCCAGGCTGAGTCCTGTGCCGGCGGGTAACCCAACCCTCGATTTCCTCGACGGAGTTCGGGGACGCTCCTGCACGGTGGTCGGGGACGCTTCCGGGTCATTCTCGGTGTGGCCGAGCCGGCGTTTGGGGATCACCGTCGCTCGCCTGTCTGGCCGCGTTTCTGGGACACCGTTCGCACCTTTGCGAGGGCGCCGCCAGCGACGTGACGGGGGCTCCCGCCAATCAAGTGGACCAAGGTTGCCGTCCGATCGGCTGTGGGGTCCGCCGCTCACGTGAGTCTGAGGTGGGAGCTGGCGTTGTTCCTGGCTACGGTGTGGGCGGACCCTGCCGGTTCCGGTGTGGCTCCCATAGTTGGCGTGGAAGGTGTGAGGGTGGGGTACGAGCCGCTGCCGATCCGCGAGGTCGGCTTGGACAAGCTTCGGCTGGATCTGGACAACTACCGGATCCCAACGCACCGTGACGACGAGACG
>DMTU01000317.1:28307-30204 GCA_003476595.1 Acidimicrobiaceae bacterium
CCGTGACGACGAGACGGCGGCGCTGAAGTACCTCTTCTTGGCCGAGGACGTTCTGGGTGCGGCACGGATGATCGTTCGGGATGGGTACTTCGACAACGAGGTGCCGGTGGTCGTGGCTGACGACGAAGGCTGTTTCGTCGTGTTGGAGGGCAATCGGCGGGTCAGTGCCCTGAAGGCGCTTCTCAACCCGGACGTGATCCCGGGGCATGAAGCCGAGATCCACAGCTTGTTGAAGCGGTTTGCCGTCGAGGCCGAACAGCTGCCGACCCGGATCCGGGTGATGGTGGCTGAGAGTCGGAGTCAGGTGGCGCCGCGAATCGCCCGGTTGCACTCCGGTCGTTCGAAGCGGGCATGGTCGCTGGATCAGCAGGCGACTTACTACTACTCGTTGCTCGACGCATCGACGACGGCGGAGGACCTCCGAGCGCACTACCCGGACGTGAACGTCACCCGGTTCCTGAGGATGGCGGCTGTGCGACGGTTCCTGGCGAGCGCCAAGTTCACGGATCGAAGCCTGCGGTCCTGGGTGAGCGGGCGGGGCGGTCCAGATGACGGCGAGCTCAAGATGTCTGCGTTCGAGTACGCCTACAAGGTCAAGGAGATCGCTGCTGCGATCGGCCTATCCTTCGACCGGGACGGGTTGCTCGAGCCACGAGCCAAGACCCCGGAGCGGATCGGGAAGGCGCTCGAGGGCGACCAGTTGGTCGCCTTGGAGTATCTGGTGGGGCAGTTCCGTGCGGAACACCTGAACACCCGCTCAGCCGAGTTCAAGCGCGGTACGCCGGAGCAGGCTGCGTTGATCGCACAGCTGGAGGGGCACACCCCTGCCCCGAGCCGAGCGTCTGACGGCGATGAGGACCACGACGACGACGCTGGTAGCGCTGGTGCAGGGGCTGGTGCTCAGGGTGGGTCGGGCGGCGACCGGGGCGGGTCCTCTGACGCGGGGAGCAGCGGAAGCCCTGAGGGCGGGAGGGAGTCTGGTGGGTCAAGCGGCCGAGGGCCGAACCACCCCGACACCAAGCCCACGCTGGATCTGTCGGGTCTCGCGTACGGCGACACGCACGTGAACCTCAACCGCCGGTACCAGGAGCTGCGGAAGCTGGAGGTGAGGGTGGTGCCGATTGCGTCGGCGATGGTGATGCGGTCGGTCTTGGAGTCGACGATCAAGTGGCACTACGAGGCCTCCGGCGACCGTGCCCACGGCGAGCTCAAGCAGGTGTTCACCCGGGTGAGGGACGACTACGGCAGGGACAAGGCCCTCAAGTCAGCCATCGGAAAGGTGCACTCGGGAAATGCGACCCAGCCTGGTTCGATCACGTGGTTCAACGGGATCGTCCACGATGGCGACGCTGCCCCTTCGGAGGCCGATGTGCGGGCGGCGTGGGATCTCATCAACCCGTTGCTGCGGCACCTGCTGCGGCAGGCACCGTCGGCCGGCGCCGCATCTGCGCCTTGATCGCACCCGCGACGGTGGGGGAACTGATGAGGAGCTCCTCCGCCCTGCCGGGATAGCGGGCCGAGTAGGTGATGGCGAGCCGACACTGGAACTGACCCTTGTAGGCGCGCTCGATCAGCGGCGATGTGTCGTAGGTAACGACCCAGTGCGCCTTTGGTATCGAGGTGACGATCGCAGCGAGGGACTGGTGGTCTCGGCCGTCGAAGGCGTTGAGGTAGAGCTGGGACCCTGCGCGGACGTAGGGCGGGTCGATGTAAATGAAGGTCGACGGATCGTCCGCGTAGGTCTGGATGACGCTGCGCCCGTCGAGGTCAGTGACTGTGATCTGATCGGCGAGGGCGCCGATCGCGCTGAGGCGTTCAGTGAGCGTGGTCCGGTTGAATCGGGCGTCGATGAGGTACTTGCCCTGCTGTGCCTGGCCGCCGATGACTCCGGCGTTCA
>DMTU01000058.1:0-145 GCA_003476595.1 Acidimicrobiaceae bacterium
CCGGCGTCCTTGAGCTGGGCGGTGTACCTGGTGGGGTCGCCGGCGGAGGTGGTCACGAAGCGCACGCCCTGGTCGACGACGAAGTCGACGATGCCGGGGTCGCGCACGAACGCCTGCGCGATGTTCACGCCGAAGGGCTTGTCGG
>DMTU01000058.1:324-5414 GCA_003476595.1 Acidimicrobiaceae bacterium
GTTCACGCCGAAGGGCTTGTCGGTGAGGTCTCGCATCTTGGCGATCTCGGCCTTCACGTTGTCGAGCTCGCCTGAGGAGGTCTCGATGATCCCGAGGCCGCCGGCCTCGGACACCGCCGAGGCGAGCTGGGACCGGGCGATCCACCCCATGGGGGCCTGGATGATCGGCACGTCGATGCCGAGGAGTTCGGTGATGCGGGTGGAGATGCGGGCCATGGCGTCGGAGCGTAGGGGCGCCGGCGACCCGGTGGTGACGGCGGGACCGCCGCACCGACCCGGTACCGTCGTCCGTTCGCTCCGGTCCACACCCCTGGGAACCGCACGTGTCCGATCTGCCCCCACCGCCACCCCCGCCCGGCCGACCCGGCTACCCCGCCGGCCCGCCGGTCGCACCGCCGGGCGGGTCCCCGCCATCGCCGCCACCGGCGTCGCCGTCCTCGAGCTGGACGCCGGACGAGGAGCCCCGGCCCCCGCGCGGTCGCCGCGTCAGCATCGTGCTGGCGATCGGGGCGGTCCTCGCCCTGCTCGCCGCCACCATCGTCGTGATCACCCGCGACGGTGACGACCCGCCACCTGCGGCTGCGCCGACCACCACAGCGCCCGGCGGCCAGGACGACCAACCGCCGTCGAGCGCCCCGACCACCGAGCCGGCGGGGCCGCCGCTGTCCCAGGACGAGCTCGAGGTCCTGGTCGAGGAGCTGCAGGCCTTCGTCGCCGAGGCCCGCGGGCTGGAGTTCCTCGAGCCGGTCGAGGTCGAGCTGGCCGACGGCGACGCCTTCCAGTCCCGCCTGCTCGAGGACTTCGAGGAGGACGCCGACCAGATCGCCGACGTCGAGGTCTTCTACAAGGCGCTCGGCCTGCTCGACCCGGGTGCCGACCTGCTCGAGGAGCTGCGGGCGATCTACTCCGCCGGCGTGCTCGGCTTCTACGACCCCGAGACGAACGAGCTGGTCGTCCGGGGTGCGTCCCTGACCCCCTACGTCCGCAAGACCATCGTGCACGAGCTGGTGCACGCCCTCGACGACCAGCACTTCGAGCTGGACCGGGAGGAGTACGAAGACCGCAAGGACGAGATCGCCACCGGCTTCACCGCGGTGGTCGAGGGCAACGCCCGGCGCATCGAGCAGCTGTGGATCGACGAGCAGCCCGAGGACGTGCAGGAGCAGGCCGCCGCCGAGGAGCGGGCCTTCGCCGACGGCATCGACGTCGACGCGTTCCCCGAGATCCTGCTCTTCGAGATCGGCGCCCCCTACGAGCTCGGCAAGATCTTCGTGGACGCCATCATCGGCGAGCGTGGCGACCGGGCCGTGGACGCCGCCCTCGAGGATCCGCCGACGACGTCGGAGCAGGTGCTCTTCCCGCCGCTGTACAGCGAGCGCCAGCCGCGCGTCGAGGTCCCGCCTCCGCCCGCCGACGGCGAGGTCGTCGACGACGGTGTGGTCGGCACCTTGTTCTGGTTCGGGCTGTTCACCACCGGCGACACCACCGTGCCGCCCCAGGACGCGTTCGCAGCGATCCAGGGCTGGGGTGGGGACTGGGCCGTCACCTGGATGGACGGCGACGCCGCCTGCGCACGCATCGACGTGGTCGGTGACACCCAGGAGGACACCGACGAGCTCGAGGACGCCCTGCGCGCCTGGGCCGAGGGGAGCGCGGCGGCCCAGATCAGCATCGTCGACGAGCGCGTCCGCGTCGACAGCTGCGTGGACGGCGCCGGCGCCACCCCACCCCAGGTGTGACAGGAGGGCTGCCAGAACGGTTCTCCCGGAACTGGCAGTCCGCTCGTCACACGCTCAGGCGTTGGCGATGACCTCGTCGCCGTAGCGCTTCAGCGCGTCGGTGGTGTCGCCCCAGAACGCGAACGCCGGCACCATGATCCGGTCGACGCCCACGTCGGCGAGCTCCTTGGCTGCCTGCAGCGCGCCGCTGCCGATGGTGGCGCCGCCGGCCGTGAACTCGATCGCCTCGGGGTCGCGGCCGTGCTCTCGAGCGGTCTCGCGCACCAGGTCGAAGCTGCGGGCGAGCTCCTGCGGGGTGCCCTTGCCCGGGAAGAACCCGTCGCCGAGCCGGCCGGCGCGGCGGGCGGCGATGTCGGTGTGACCACCGACGTGCACCGGGATGGAGCCGTTGACGGGGCGGGGGCGGGAGATGCACTCGTCGAAGCTGGTGAACTCGCCGTGGTACGTGGCCTTCTCCTCGCTCCAGAGGGCCCGCATGGCGGCGATGTTGTCGTCGGTGCGCTTGCCCCGCTCGGAGAACGGCACGCCGATGGCGTCGAACTCCTCCTCGAGCCAGCCCACGCCGATGCCCAGCTCCATGCGTCCACCGGAGAGGTGGTCGAGCGTGGCGAGCTCCTTGGCCAGCACGACCGGGTTGCGCTGGGGGACGATGAGGATGCCTGTCGCCAGCCGGATGGTGGAGGTGGCCGATGCGACCCAGCTGAGCCAGATCAGCGGGTCGGGGATGTCGAAGTCCTCGCCGCCGGGCATCTTCCCGGACGGGTCGTAGGGGTAGGGCGAGTCGTAGCCCGACGGCACGACGACGTGCTCGACCGTCCAGAGCGACTCGAACCCGGCCTCCTCGGCGGCGACCGCCATCTCGGCGGCGGCGTCACCGTTGGCGAAGGGCCCGGTGTTGGCGAAGATGATCCCGAACTTCATGGCGCCGGACCGTAACCGAACTTGACCGATCGGTCAGGTGCATCAGGTCTGCAGGGGCTTCACCACGTCGGCGACCTCGGCCAGGTGGGTCGACCAGTCGGCCGGCTCGCCGATGGGCACGGCGACGAACTTGGAGGCGCCGACCGCGATGAACCGCTCGAGCAGCGGCGCGAGCGCGCCCACGCTCGGGGCGACCACGTCGTGCACCTCCACGTCGGGCCGGCGCTTGGCGAGGAAGGCGGCGAGGACGTCGGGGATGCCGTCGATCGCGTAGGGCACGAGCGCGCCGAAGTGCTCGGGGTCGATCTCCCGGTCGTGCTCGGCGGCGATGCGCTCGATCTCGGGGCGGCCGGCGGCGACGTCATCTGGCGTGCAGAAGCTCGGCAGCCAGCCGTCGCCCAGCCGCCCGGTCCGGCGAAGCTCGGAGGGGGCGACACCCCCGAGCCAGATCTCGATCGGCTGCTGGACCGGTCGGGGCCGCACCCGCGCGCCCTCGTACCGGAAGAAGGTCCCCTCGTGGTCGACGGCGTCCTCGGTCCAGAAGCGGCGGAGCAGGGGCATGGCCTCGTCGAAGCGCTTGGCCCGCTCGGTGCGCTCGACGCCGAACGCCTGCTGCTCGGCCGGGTCGACCTGGCCGAGACCGAACGCCGGCAGCAGCCGCCCGCCGGAGAGGCGGTCGAGGCTGGCCAGCTCCTTGGCGAGCAGCATCGGGTTGCGGCCCGGCAGGACCATGACGCTCGTGCCGAGCTTGAGCTTGGTCGTGCGGGCTGCGGCGAAGGACAGCGCGACGACCGGGTCGGGGCAGTCGTCGGTGATCTTCTCCGACAGCCAGAGCGAGTCGAAGCGCAGCGCCTCGAGGCCGTCCACCAGGGCCGCGAAGCGCTCGGCGTCGTTGGTGATCGTCCGGGTGCCGAGGCCGTAGCCGACGCGGACCTTCACAGCAGGCTGCGCAGCAGCTCGCGCGTGCGGGTCCGCTCGTCGCTGGTCGAGCCGAACTCGCTGGCGGCCAGGTCGGTGACGCCGGCGTCGGCGAAGTCGCGGACCCGCCCGGCGACGGCGTCCTCGTCGCCGATGATGGCCAGGTCGGCCGGACCGTCGAGGCCCTCCCGGTCGAGCATCGCCCGGTAGGACGGCAGCTGGCCGTAGATGGCGTACACCTGGGCGGCCCGGGCCCGGGTGCCCTCGACGTCGTCGGTGACGCACACGGGCACGCCGCTGGTGACCAAGGGATCGGGGTTGCCGGCGTCCTCGGCCGCGGCGCGGATGGTGGGGGCGGTGTGGTCGGCGATGGTGCGGGGACCGGTCATCCACGTGATCGTCCCGGCGGTGCGGGCGCCGGCGAGCTTGAGCATCTGGGGCCCGAGGGCGGCGACCTGCACGGGCACGGGCCGGGTGCCGGGGATGTCGAGCGCCAGGTTCGCCGAGATGGTCTCGCCGTGGGCCTCGACCCGCTCGCCGCTCACCAGCGGCATGAGCACGTCGAGGTACTCCCGCAGGTGGCGCACCGGCTTGTCGAAGCTCATGCCGAACATGTGCTCGATGACCGGTTGGTGCGACAGCCCGATGCCGAGGGTCAACCGGCCGTCGCAGGCCTGCTGGGTGGTGAGGGCCTGGGCCGCGAGCATCGCCGGATGGCGCGGGTAGGTCGGGATCACCGACGTGCCGAGCTCGATCCGCTCGGTCTCCCGGCCGACCACCGCCAGCAGGGTCAGGGCGTCGTAGCCGAAGATCTGGGGCACCCAGTAGGAGTGGAAGCCCTGCTCCTCGGCGGCCTGGACGTCGGCGACGACGTCGTCGATGGTGCCGGTGGCGGCGAGGCCCCCGAAGATCCCGATGCGCATGGCCCGAACCTAGACGGGGACGTCGGTGGCCGGACTCGTGCGGGGTCGGGGGGTGCGGTCGAGGGCGGCGACGGTGACGCCCACGAGCAGGAGCGCGACGCCGCCGGCGGCGGTGGCGGTGAGCGCCTCGCCGATCACGACGACGCCGAGGATCACCGCGGTGACGGGTTCGGCCAGCGACAGCAGCGTCGCCGTGGCCACCGCGGTGTGCTTCACGCCCCGGGTGAACAGGGCGTAGGAGAGCGTGGTCGCCACCAGGCCGAGGTGCAGGGCCATGAGCAGCCCGCGCCCCGTGGCCAGGGGTTCGAAGGCGTCGGCACCGCCACCCAGCACCGCCACCGGGGCGAGCACCACGGTGGCGCCGAGGAAGGCGACCGCCGCGACGCGGTCGGCATCGCCGGCCCGGGCCAGCTGCTGGAGCGCGTAGGCGTAGATCGCGTAGCTGGCGCCGGCGGCCACGGCGAGGAGGAGGCCGAGGCCGGGGCGCTCCGCGTCGCCCGGCTCGCCGGCCACCAGCACGGCCCCGGCGATCGCGACGGCGGCGGCCAGGAACCAGCGCGGCGAAGGCGTGCTGCGAGCGAAGCGCCAG
>DMTU01000058.1:5455-10052 GCA_003476595.1 Acidimicrobiaceae bacterium
GACCAGGCCGCCCCAGATCGGCGCCGATCCGATCCCCACGGCGGTGCCGAGGGCGACCCCCGCGAGGCGGACGCCGCCGAAGAACGTCAGCTGGTAGGCCGCCACCGACGCGATGGCCACGACGGTCCAGGAGCGGGGCAGCGGCGCAGCGGCCGCTCGGCGCACCGCGGCGATGCCGGCGAGGCCGATCCCGCCGACGGCGAGGCGAACCCACCCGACGACGAGCGGGTCGATGCCGTCGGGGCCGAGCTCCTGGGCCGTCCCCGTGGTGCCCCACAGGACCGCGGCCGCGACGACCAGGAGCGCTGCGCGCACGGCCGCGGTGCCGCTACGGGCGCTTGGTCTTGAGATCGATCGGGCGGCTGACCGAGTCGAAGAAGTCGTTGCCCTTGTCGTCCACGATGATGAACGCCGGGAAGTCCTCGACCTCGATGCGCCACACCGCCTCCATGCCGAGCTCGGGGTACTCGAGCACCTCGACCTTGCGGATGTTGTCCTGGGCGAGCCGGGCGGCGGGGCCGCCGATGGAGCCGAGGTAGAAGCCGCCGTGGCGCTGGCACGCGTCGGTGACCTGCTTGGAGCGGTTGCCCTTGGCCAGCATCACCTTCGACCCGCCCGCGGCCTGGAACTCCTCGACGTAGGAGTCCATGCGCCCGGCCGTGGTCGGGCCGAACGAGCCCGACGCGTACCCCTCGGGGGTCTTGGCCGGACCGGCGTAGTACACGGGGTGGTCCTTGAGGTACTGCGGCATGGGCTCGCCGGCCTGCAACCGCTCGCTGATCTTGGCGTGGGCGATGTCGCGGGCCACGACGACGGTGCCGGTGAGCGAGAGGCGGGTCTTCACCGGGTGCTTGCTCAGCTCGGCGAGGATGGCCTCCATCGGCTGGTCCAGGTCGATGCGCACGACGTCGGCGGTGAGGTCGGCCTCGGTCGGTTCGGGCAGGAACCGAGCCGGGTTGCGCTCGAGGTCCTCCAGGAAGACGCCGTCGGCGGTGATGCGGGCCCGGGCCTGGCGGTCGGCCGAGCACGACACGGCGACCGCGACCGGCAGGGACGCACCGTGGCGGGGCATGCGGATGACCCGGACGTCGTGGCAGAAGTACTTGCCGCCGAACTGGGCACCGATGCCGAACTCCTGGGAGAGCTTCAGGACCTCGGCCTCGAACTCGACGTCGCGGTAGGCGTGGCCGAGCGCCGAGCCGGCCTTGGGCAGCGTGTCGAGGTAGCGGGCGCTGGCCAGCTTGGCCGTCTCGAGCGCCATCTCGGCCGACGTGCCCCCGATGACCACGGCGAGGTGGTATGGCGGGCAGGCGGCGGTGCCGAGGCTGCGCAGCTTCTCGTCCAGGAAGGCGAGCAGTCGGTCGGGTGACAGCAGCGCCTTGGTCTCCTGGTACAGGTAGCTCTTGTTGGCCGAACCGCCGCCCTTGGCCATGAACAGGAAGTCGTAGGCCATCCCGTCGACGGCGCTGATCTTGATCTCGGCCGGCAGGTTGGTCTTGGTGTTGGCCTCCTCCCACATGGACAGCGGGGCCATCTGGGAGTAGCGCAGGTTGTCCTTCTGGTACGTGTCGAACACGCCGCGGGCGAGCGCCTCCTCGTCGCCGCCGGCCGTGAGCACGCGCCCGCCCCGCTTGCCCTTGATGATCGCCGTGCCGGTGTCCTGGCACATCGGCAGGACGCCGCCGGCGGAGACGTTGGCGTTCTTGAGCAGGTCGGTGGCCACGAAGCGGTCGTTGGCCGAGGCCTCGGGGTCGTCGAGGATGTTGCGCAGCTGCTGGAGGTGGCTGGGCCGGAGGTAGTGGGCGATGTCGTGCATCGCCTCCGCGGCGAGGGCGGTCAGCGCCTCGGGTGCCACCCGCAGGAACTGCTCGCCGAGATCGACGACCTCCACGCCGTCGATGTCGAGGCGCCGGAACGAGGTGTCGTCTCCGGTCGTGGGCAACAGGGGCGTGTACTCGAACTCCGTCACCCCCTGAGCATCGCAGATCCACGTCGAGGCGTCGCAGCCAGCGTCGCCTTCAGGGCGCGAGCGAGCCGGCCGAACCCGGGGGCGGGCGGTCCGGGTCCGGCCGGCCGTGCTCCGGACCGGCTGGCGCCGGTCCGTTTGATCAGTTGTCCGGGCTCAGCGGCGGAGCCGCTTGATGATCTTCTTGGCGATGAGGAAGCCGGTGACGGGACCGACCAGTGCGAGGCCGATGGGGGAGAAGCTGGGCTTGGTGCGGCCGGCCTTCTCCTTCGCCTTCGCGTCGGCCTTCGGCTGCAGCCGGGTGACCGTGGAGTCCTCCTCGACGTGGGGTGCGTCGGCGGGCTCCTCCTCCTCGGAGACGATGCCGAGGCGCTCGGCGAAGGCGTCCATGTCCGGCTTGTCCTGCTCCTGGTCCGGGTGGTGACCGGGGCGCTGGTCCTCCGGGATCGTGCCGTCGGATCCCGAGGTGGTGGGGGCGTCCTGGGCGGAGAGCTTGGACACCGACGCATCAGGGTCCAGCGCGGGGACCTTCCCGGAACGACGGAGCTCGGCTTGCTGGGGCTTGGCCATGGCGCGGTCCGTACCCGAGGGGTGGCACGGCCATGCCGGATGTGACCCAGGCCCGATCGGGCCCCGGGTTCAGACGGCGGGAGCGCCCGCGTAGGGCTTGGGATCGCCGGCGGCAGGGATGTCCGGCGCCTTCCACGACATGATCCGGGCCAGGTTGTCGGCCACGGCCCGCCACTCGAGCGGGTCCCAGCCCTCGGCCGAACCGAGGAGGGTGCCGTCGATGCCGATGTGGACGAACGCCGGCAGCTGCTCGAGCTGGAGGGACTTCACGAAGGCCTTGTCCGGGTCGCACAGGACGAAGAGCTTCTCGGCCCACGGACCGACGAAGGCGGTGGCGTCGGCGGGGGTGGAGGTGACCACGAAGCCCACCCGCACGTCGGCCTGGGCGAACACGTCGAGGATCCGCCCGGCGGTCTCCAGCAGCCACGCGCTCTCGTACTCGAACGGGTCGAGCACGACCACCGCGAGGTGGAACGTCGTCAACCAGTCGTCGAGCGGGAGCTCGACGCCGGAGATGTGGGTCAGGGTGACGTCGCCAGCGGGGTCGGTCGGCACGGCGGGGGAAGTTAGCAAGGTAGGTTCCGCGCCAGCAGATCCGCCCCCGCAACCACCTGGAGCTCCTGTGGTCTTCGCTGCCTACGCCGACACCGGTTACAACATCTTGCTGCTGCTGCACATCGTGGCGGTCATCGCCGCGTTCGCGCCGACGGCGGTGAACCCGCTGCTCGAACGGCACCTGGCGCGCAACGGGGGCGAGGCCACCCTGCAGAGCTGGGCCGGCTTCGCCCACGACTACACCAAGAAGATCGTCATGGGCTCGCTCGTCGTGGCCCTCATCACCGGCATCCTCATGATCGTCGTGTCCGATGAGGTCATCGAGTTCTCCGACACCTGGATCTCGCTGTCCTTCCTGGTCTGGTTCGCCATCGCCGGCGTCGTGAGCGGGATGGTCGGCAAGGGCCAGCGCCTCGTGGCCGCGGGCGACGCCAAGGGGCGTGAGGTGCTGGCCAAGGCCGGACCCATCGTCCTGGTCCTGCTGCTGGTCATGCTGTACCTCATGATCTTCAAGCCCGGAGCCTGATGCACCCGATCGAGCGCCTCCGCTACGTGGCGCGGGCCGGCGGCGTGGACCACGCCGCTCTGGCCGAGGAGGTCGCCCGCGCCCTGGCCGGCTTCGTCGACGACCCCTCCGGGCTGGTCACGGCGTGCCGGCGCATCATCGACCGCCACCCCACCTCCGGTCCGATGTGGTGGCTGGCGGCCCGGGTCCTGGCCACCAACGACCCGCGGGCCGAGGCCTTCCGCTGCGTGTCCACCCTGCAGGACGACAAGACCGCCGCTGCCCTGGCCTACGAGCTTCCCGACGACATCACGGTCACGGTGCTCGGCTGGCCCGAGCAGGTGGGCGCGGCCCTGATCCGCCGGGGCGACATCCGCTCCCTCGTCGTGGACTCCCTCGGCGAGGGTGCCGGTCTCGTGCGTCGCCTCGAGCACGCCGACTCGCCCGCCGAGGAGGTCCCGCCGGCCAACCTCGCCGGCGCGGTCCGGTGGTCGAACCTGGTCCTGCTCGAGGCATCCGCGGTCGGCCCGGACGGGTTCGTCGCCGTCGCGGGGTCCCACGCCGCGGCCGCGGTCGCCCGCGACGCAGACGCCGACGTGTGGTTGGTGGCCGGCGAAGGCCGGCTCCTGCCCGAGCGGTTGTGGCAGTCCGTCGTCGACCGGTTGGACCAGGAGGGCGAGCCCTGGGAGCTGGACGAGGAGATCGTGCCGCTCTCGCTCGTCGACCGCGTCGTCGGGCCCAAGGGGCTCGAGTCGGTCGAGGCCATGCTGCGCCGCACCGACACGCCCGTGGTCCCCGAGCTGCTCAAGAGCACCATCTAGGTCCGGTCCGCGATGTCCGACCAGCGCGATCGACCCGACGCCGGCGCGCCGGCGGTGGTCGACGTCGTCATGCCCGCCCGCAACGAGGCCACGACGGTGGCCGACAACGTGGCGGCGGCGATCGGGTGCCGCCACGTCCGCACGGTGATCGTGGTCGACGACGGCTCCACCGACGACACC
>DMTU01000303.1 GCA_003476595.1 Acidimicrobiaceae bacterium
AGGCTGCGGAGCCCGGCGTCGGTGATCGACGTCCCGACGAGGGCACCGCCGGGCTCGACCTCGAGGTGCAGCGCGTACTCGCGGAGCGCGGAGACGGCTTCGAGGGCGGGGTCGGACCGATCCGGCAGCAGACGGGTCGCCGCGCCGATCAGCACCGCCAGGCCGACGACGGCCACCGGGAGGCCGACGGGGGTGAGCTCGAACAGGCTGAACGGCTCGTAGCCCTGCTGCTCGAGCACGCCGGAGACCACGAGGTTCGTCGAGGTGCCGATGAGCGTCACGGTGCCGCCGAGGATGGCGGCGAAGGACAGCGGCATCAGGAAGCGGGACACCGGCAAGCGCCTGCTGCGGGCCCAGCTCGCCACCTCCGGCAGGAGCATGGCGACCATCGGGGTGTTGTTGAACACCGAGGAGATGCCGGCGACCGGCAGGCACAGCCGAGCCATGGACGACCGGCCACCGTCGCCGCCGAGCACCCGACCGGTGATGCCGGCCAGCAGACCCGTCCGGCGGGCACCAGCCGCGACCACGTAGAGGGCGGCCACGGTCAGCGGGGCCTGGTTGGCGAACCCGGCGAACCCGGCCTCCGGCTCGATGACGTCGCCGAGGACGAGGACGGCGAGGCCGCCGAGCAGCACGCCCGACGGCGGGAACCGGTCCGAGGCCAGCAGGGCGAACATGCCCACCAGGACGGCCAACGTCGCCAGCGCGTCTCCGGACATCGGCGGCACCGTAGTGGTCGGGGATCGGGAGCCCGGCAGACGGTGCCGGCCTCAGCGGGTCAGGGACGGACCTCGGTGAGCCACCCGCCCGGATCGGCGCGGACCCCGGTCTGCACCTCGCGCAGGGCATCCCGCAGCCGGACCGCGTGGGGTCCGACCTCGCCGGTGCCGACGTCGACCCGCTCCCCGTCGAGGACGAGCTGGCCGACCGGCGACAGCGCCGCCGCCGTGCCCGACAGGGCCGCCTCGGCATCGGGTCGAGCCGCCCACGTCACCAGGTCCTCGACGGTGACCGGCCGCTCCTCGACCTCGTAGCCGAGGTCGGCGCCGAGGTGCAGGAGCGAGTCCCGGGTCACCCCGTGGAGGAACGCATCGGTGAGCTCGGGTGTGACGATCCGCTCGCCGTCGATCAGGAGGAAGTTCGACGCGCCCGTCTCCTCGACGCGGCCGCCGGGCGCGAACAGCACCTGGTCGGCGCCGAGCTCGGCGTTGGCCCGCCGCGTCGTTCCGAGCGCCATCGCGTAGTTCGCGCCGGTCTTGACCACGCCGAACTGGGGCGTCGTGCGGGGCTGGCCGGAGACGGCGACCACGAGCGCCCGGAGCCCGCCGGCGAAGTAGTCGCCCACCGGGCTGGCCAGCACGTAGAGGAGGGCATCGTCGCTCGGTCGGGCGGCGGAGCCGATGTTGGCGTCGACGCCGATGAGGATCGGCCGGAGGTAGAGCGAGCCCGGGGGCTCGGGCACCTGGTCGAGCCCGGCGCGGACGGCGTCCACGATCATCTCCGTGAGCAGGTCCGCCGGCGGGACGGGGAGCACGAGCACCTCGGCGGACCGCTGCATGCGGGCCACGTGCCGGTCGAGGCGGAACACCCGCACCGTCCCGTCGGCCCCGCGGTGCGCCTTCAGCCCCTCGAAGCAGGCGCTGCCGTAGTGCAGGACGTGGGCGGCGGGGTGCAGCGCCAGCGGCTGCAGCGGGTCGAGGCGCGCATCGCCCCAGCGGCCGTCGACGAACTCCGCCACCGGCATCCGGTCGACGAAGCTGGCCCCGAACGCGGCGGCGGTCGTCGGTGCGGCGGTGTCCGTGGCGGGGGAGGGGTTCGTGGCCATGGCAGCAGTGTGGCGGTCAGATCTCACCCCGCGCGACCCGCTTTCCGTACTCCTCGGCATCGATGGTGCCGTCCTCGGCCTCGGCCCGACCCCGGTCGCGCCCGGGCAGGACGTCCTGGAGGAGGTCGATGCGCTTCCACGTCGCGAGCGGCACGTTGCCCTGCTCGTCGGGCAGGTGGTGGGTGGCGTCGGGGATGGCCCGCTTCGGGATGTACCGCCCGCAGTTCACGAACGACTGCGTGACCGTCGCCCGGACGACGAGGTCGGCCCCCGGGTAGCTGTCGAGGAGCTCGCCCTCGGTGACGAGCTCGGCGTCGGCGTGGATCCGGATCCGGTGGGGGGTCTCGAAGTCGATGAACAGCAGGCCGATCCGGCCCTGACCGGCGATGTTGCCCATCGAGAGGTACATGCCGTTGCCGTCGTAGCTCGGGAACACGAGGGTGGTGTCGTCGACGACCCGGACGAAGCCGGGCGCGCCCCCCTTGTAGGACACCGTCGGCTGGCCCTCGCCGTCGACCGTGCTGAGGAAGAAGAAGGCGCGGGACTCGATGAACGCCTTCGCGTCCTCGTCGATCACCGGCATGACCGTGACCGCCTCGAGCGTGTCGGCCAGCGCCCGGCTGTCGAAGCGGTCCTGGAGTTCCCGGTGCGCGTCTCCGTACATGCTGGACATGGCTGCTCCCCGGTCGTGGTCTGCCGCCAGTCTGGCTCGCCCTCGGTGCGACGGTCGGTAGGGTCCGCGCGGTGACCGACCAGCGTGTGGACGTCGTCGTCGTCGGTGCCGGCTTCGCCGGGCTGACGGCCGCCCGGGAGCTCACCAGCGCGGGCCGGTCGGTGGTGGTGCTCGAGGCGCGGGACCGCGTCGGGGGCCGCACGTGCACCGAGGAGCACCTGGGCACCTGGATCGACCTGGGCGGGCAGTGGATCGGCCCGGGCCAGGATCGCATCGAGGCCCTGGTGGACGAGCTCGGCTTCCGGACCTACCCGCAGACGGAGGCGGGCGACGACGTCATCCTCGACCACGACGGCGCCCGC
>DMTU01000246.1:0-5208 GCA_003476595.1 Acidimicrobiaceae bacterium
GGAATATCGACTCAGATCACTAGACCGTCGGCACGTCGGCCATGGCCGCCGCGATGGCGTCCTCGGAGAGGTCCATGTCGACCATCTCGCCGTCGAAGTAGCTGTTGTACGCGGCCAGGTCGAGGTGGCCGTGGCCGCACAGCGCGGTGAGGATCACCTTCTCCTCGCCGGTCTCCTTGCACGCCAGCGCCTCGCGCACCGCCGCCGCGATGGCGTGGGTGGGCTCGGGTGCCGGGATGATGCCCTCCGAGCGGGCGAACTGCACGGCAGCACCGAAGCACTCGAGCTGCGGGATGGAGATGGCCTCGGTCTCGCCCAGCTCGTACAGGTGGGACACGAGCGGCGCCATGCCGTGGTAGCGCAGGCCGCCGGCGTGGATGGGGTCGGGAACGAACCCGTGGCCGAGCGTGTGCATCTTCATCAGCGGCGTCATGCCGGCCGTGTCGCCGAAGTCGTAGCGGAACTCGCCCTTGGTGAGCGTGGGACACGCGGCCGGCTCGACGCAGCGGATGGTGGGGTTCATCTTCCCCGCCCACTTCTCGCGCAGGAACGGGAAGGCGAGGCCGCCGAAGTTCGAGCCGCCGCCCGTGCAGCCCACCAGCAGGTCGGGGGTCTCCCCCACCTTGGCCAGCTGGAGCAGGGCCTCCTCGCCGATCACGGTCTGGTGGAGCAGCACGTGGTTCAGGACCGAGCCGAGGGCGTAGCGGACGTTGGGATCGGCTGCCGCCACCGACACGGCCTCGGAGATGGCGATGCCGAGGCTGCCGGTGTGCTCGGGGTCCTCGGCCAGCAGCTGGCGGCCGTAGTCGGTGACGTCGGACGGGCTGGAGTGCACGGTGGCGCCCCACACCTGCATCATCGCCCGCCGGTACGGCTTCTGGCGGTACGACGCGGCGACCTGCCACACCTCGCACTCCATGCCGTACTGGGCGGTGGCGAACGCGAGGGCCGAGCCCCACTGGCCGGCGCCGGTCTCGGTGGTGAGCTTCGTGACGCCCTCGGCGTTGTTGTAGTACGCCTGGGGCACCGACGTGTTCGGCTTGTGCGAGCCGGCCGGGCTCACGCCCTCGTACTTGTAGTAGATGCGGGCCGGCGTACCGAGCGCCTGCTCGAGGCGGTGGGCGCGGAACAGCGGGCTCGGCCGCCACAGCCGGTAGACGTCGAGCACCTCACCGGGGATGTCGATGTAGCGCTCGGTCGACACCTCCTGCTCGATGATGGCCATCGGGAACAGCGGTGCCAGGTCGTCGGGGCCGACCGGCTCGTGCGTGGCCGGGTGCAGCGGCGGCGCCATCGGCTCGGGCAGGTCGGCGACCACGTTGTACCACTGCGTCGGCTGCTCGGATTCGTCGAGGAGGATCTTGGTGGGGATCTCGGCCATGGGCGCCAACACTATGCACGGGCCCACCTCCCGGGCTCCGGGAAACGGGCGTCTGGCGCGGTTCGGGATCGGGAACGAACGCGCCATGCGCATGTTCCTGATCCTCATGGCCATGATCGGCATCGCCGTCGTCGTCATCCTGTACATGGCGGCCCAGAGCCGGAACCGACCGAAGGCCGACACCCAGCCCGAGGTCCCCGGCGGCTCCCGGCCCGAGGAGTTCCCCGAGCCGGGGGCACCGGCGCCCCACCGGTCGGACGGCAGCCCGGTGCCCGGTTCCCGCGACGACCGTCACGACCACGGCAAGCCGTGAGCGCCCGCCCGTGATCTCGTGCCCCGGGGCCACCTGTGGTCCCCGAGGCACGAGTCTCCCGGCGGTCAGCCCCAGGCGATCTCGGTCACGCCGTAGGGCTCGGTCGGCTCGCCGTTGCCGTCCACGTCGAGGTGTCCGTCACCGTCGAGGTCCTCCCAGACGGCGACCACGACGCAGTCGGCGGACTCGGCGAGCACCCCGATCGGCAGGGTGCCGCCTTCCGGGGTGGCCTCGCCGACGTAGCCGGCGGGACCGACCGGGTCGCCGTTGATGTCGACGATGGCCGCGGAGTCGCCGTCGGACTCACCGCGGAAGTCCGCGGCCTGGTCGCCGTCGGCGTCCTGGAAGGTGTCCGGACCGGCGCCGACCACGTCGGAGTAGGCGCACGGGTAGATGGCCACGTCGACGGGACCGGTGAAGGAGGCGTCGTCGTAGCGGCCGATCACCTCGGCCTCGAACCGGTCACCGGGATCAGCCTCCACGGCCTCCATCGGGGCGACCATGAAGGTCTGCTCGGTCTCGGTGCCGGCGTGGCAGGACTCGGCTCGCTGCTCGGCCGCCTCGAGGGTCGCGGTCGTGACCGCGGCCTGGCCGCCGATGGCACGGACGGTGCTGATGTCCGGGCACTCGGCTTCCAGCCACGTCGCCGTGTTCTGGCCGAGTGTGGACGGGTTCTCGGTGAGCAGGATGGGCGACCCGGCGCGACCGGCGTAGGGACCGGCGGCGAGCGCATCGGCGAAGTTGTCGCCGCGAGCCAGGTTGACCAGGTCGGTGTCCCAGCCCAGCGCCAGCTGCGCGTGGTCGGCGACGAGCGTGGCGGTCTCCAGGCGGTCCTGGCCGCCGAGGCGCGTGGGGTCCATGCCGAGGTCGGCGAGGCGCTGCTCGACGCCGGCACCGACGGCGAGCTCCCCGCCGACGATGATCACGTGCTCGATGCCGAGGTCGCCGAGCGCGTCCTCCGTGATGTGGGTGAGGACCCCCTGCTCGGTGAACAGGACGGGGAACGGGTTCGGCTGGCCGGCCGCGAAGGATCCGGCGAGCACGGCGTCGGCCGGGGCGTAGGCGTTCGCGATCATCGCCGTGCGCTCCCCACCGATCTCGCCGACGTCCGCGTTCGGTGACGCGTCGATGGAGGCGCCGATGGCGGCCGCGGTGTGGAAGCGGGTGTCGCCGTCGAAGCGGGTGACCCGGTCGAAGCGCTGCTGCAGCTCGGCCTCCAGCTCGGCGCTGATGGCGGCCGTGCCGCCGAGCAGCACGACCTCCTGCACGCCGAGGTCCGTGAAGGCCTGCTCGGTCGCGGCCGGGATGTCGTCGCGGTGGGTGAGCAGGAGCGGTGCGATCGTGGATCGCGAGAGCGGCGATGCCGCGAGGGCGTCAGCGAAGCCCATGCCGTTGGCCAGCAGCGCCACGCCCGATCCGTCGGGATGACCGAAGTCGGCGATGGCCGCGGCGGTGGCGAAGCGCGTGTCTCCCTCCAACCGGGCCGGTTGCACGTCGTGCTCGGCGGCCGCCGGAGCGGCAGCGAGGAACGTGGCGGCGAGCATGGCAGCGATGGCGAGCAGGCCCGAGATGGTCGAGCCAGCGCGCCGAGACGAGGTCCCTTGGCGCATGGCGATTCCCCTTCTGATGGTCAGCTGGTCCCTTCCACCACTAGGCGCAGATCGGGCCGACCCCAACGTCGCGGGCCATTCGGCCCTTCTGCTTCGCCGTGCGATCGGGTACCACTTGGCGCAGGACCGGCGCGGCATCCGCGCTCTCGGCGAAAGGGATCACGTGCTCACCAAGAACTGGAACCCGAAGACCGGACGCTTCGACGTCACCTTCGACCTCCCGGCCGAGCTCGACATCGAGCAGGCCGCGGTCGTCGGGGAGTTCAACGACTGGTCCGAGACGGCCGACCCGATGCAGACCGATGCAGAGGGCCGCTGGTCGGCCACCGTGTCCCTGGATCCGAGCCGCTCGTACCGCTTCCGCTACCACCTCGGCGACGACCGGTGGGAGAACGACTGGAACGCCGACAGCTACGTCGGCAACGACTTCGGTGGCGCCGACTCGGTGGTGACGACCCCGGAGGAGCCGAGCGCGCCCCCGCCCGCCAAGTCCGCGGCGCCGAAGAAGGCAGCCGCCAAGAAGACCGCAGCCAAGAAGGCCCCGGCAAAGAAGGCGGCAGCGAAGAAGACGGCCGCGAAGAAGGCCAAGAAGGCCACCAAGCGCCCACCGAGCTGAACCGCTCTGGCAGCGGTGGCGGAACGCCGCCGCTGCCGGCGCCCAATCGACCGAGGGATCAGTCGACCAGGGAGGGCAGGCCCGGCACCACGTCGGCCATCGCCTGGCGCATCCGGACCTCTGCGTCCTCGCGGTCCTCGGCCTGCAGCCGCTCGACGAAGTCGGCGGCCGGCATCGGACGACCGAGGTGGTAGCCCTGCATGCGGTCGCAGCCCTGCGAGACCAGGAACCTGCGCTGGTCCTCGGTCTCGACCCCTTCGGCAACCAGGGTCATGCCCAAGGTCTTGGCCATGGCGATGGTGGCGGCGACGATGGCCGCGGCGCTCGGCGTCATGGCCTGCACGAAGGAGCGGTCGAGCTTGAGGGTGCTGACCGGGAGCTCGCCCAGGTACTGCAGGCCGCAGTAGCCGGTGCCGAAGTCGTCGATGGCGGCCTTGATGCCGAGCTGGCGCAGCTCGCGCAGGCGCTCGGCCACGAGCTCCACGTCCTCGACCGCCGCGTTCTCGGTGAGCTCGACGACCAGGCGGGACGGGTCCGCGCCGGTGTCGCGCAGCGCCCGGGTGATCGAGGTGACCAGGTCCTCCCGGAAGTGGCGGGGGCTCACGTTGATGGTGACGAAGCGGTCGCCGAGGCCGAGGCGGGCCAGCTCGGCGAGCTGCTCGCACGCGGCGCGGATGACCCAGTTCCCGAGCTCGATGATCAGGTCGGACTGCTCGGCGACGGGGATGAAGTCGTTCGGCGGGATCATGCCCTTCTCGGGGTGGATCCAGCGGACCAGGGACTCCGCACCGCTGGTGCGCCCGTCCGATGCCTCCACGATGGGCTGGTAGTACAGCACCAGCTCGTCCTGGGCGATCGCCCGGTGCAGCGCGGTCTCGAGCTCGAGGCGGGTCGCGGCCTGCTCGTGCAGGGTGGCGCTGAACATCTCGACCACCGCTCCGCCGCGCTCCTTGGCCCGGTACATCGCGGCATCGGCGGCGCTGAGGAGGTCCCCGGGCTCGCTGCCGTCGTGGGGGAACACGGCGGCGCCGACGCTGGCGAGGTTGTGCACGGCGAAGCGGCCGAGGTCGATCGGCTCCCGCAGCGCTTCGAGGATGCGGCCGGCCACGAGGCTGACGTCGTCGGCGGAGCGGAGGTGCGGGAGCAGGACGGCGAACTCGTCGCCCGCGAGGCGGGCCACGGTGTCCTCGTGTCGGGCGCACTCGGCCAGCCGCCTCGCCGTCTCGCGCAGGAGCTGGTCACCGGCCTCGTGCCCGAACGTGTCGTTGACGTCCTTGAAGCGGTCGAG
>DMTU01000246.1:5390-27820 GCA_003476595.1 Acidimicrobiaceae bacterium
CGAGGTCGATGTAGAGGACGCCGACCGGAACCTCGTTGCGCACGGCGTGGGCGAGCGCCCGCTCGAGGCGGTCCATGAACAGCAGCCGGTTGGGGAGCCCGGTGAGCACGTCGTGGGTGGCCTGGTGCTCGCTGCTGGCCCGCTCCTGCAGGAGGCTCACGACGTGGACCGCGAGCACCGTGCCGATCACGCCGGCGCCGACGGCGACCGCCCCGGACACCGAGACGTCCCACACCACCTGCGCGGCGAGCACCGCCGGCGCGGCGATCACGGCCACGACGACGATCCCGGCGTGCGAGGCGGAGAACAGGGGCGGCTCGACCGGGATGACGGTGGGGTGGTCGACGGCCGCGTCGTAGAGCGTCCCGAGGCCGATGGCGAGCAGCGACAGGGCGATGGGTGCCATGGCGGCGACGCCGGGCGTCACCCCGTTGGCGATCTGGATGGCGGCGACCAGGTGACCGACGAGCAGGCCGGCGACCGAGGCGGCGACGACGATGACCGGGCCGCGACGTGCGGCGGCGGACGTGAGGGGGCGGGCGATGACCACGGCCAGCGCCACGTCGAGGCCGACCACCAGCGAGGCGATGGCCGCCCCGGCGGGTTCCCAGCCGCTCGTCTCCGACATGCGGTTGACCACGACCTGGAGGGCGATGGCCGCAGCCGAGCCCACCAGCGCCGCCTCGACGACGACGTCGCTCGCCCGGACCAGGCGGTACCGCCCGACCATGATGATCATCGCCCGGCTGAGGACCGGGTAGGCGACGACGGCGGCGAGGGGTCGCCAGAGCGAGTCGAGGGCGACGTCGCCGAGCTCGTCGACCCGGGCCAGGCCGGCATCGGCGACGGTGAGGGCGGTCAGTCCGAAGGCGGCGACCACCCGGCCCCGCAGGGCCGTCGCATCACGGTCGAGTCCGACGGCGGCGGCCATCGCCGCCACGCCGACGGCACCGGCGACGCGCACGATCGACGGGGACGTCCACGCCATGCCGAGGGCGATCACCGCGAGCGCCCCGACGATGGCCAGCTCGGCGCGTCCGAGGACGCGGCCGAGCCGGTGCGGGTGCGAGACCACGGGGGCGTCGACCAGGGCGCCGGGCGCCGCAGATGCATCGAAGGCAGTCAGGCTGGAGACATCGGCACACCTGGCATCGGACTGGATGGCCCGATGGGGCCATTCTCGTCAACCCCAGCCGGCGTCGGTGCCGCCGGGTTGCCCGGCGATGTCCGCTTTGCCCGGTGCGAGCGGGATGGTGGCCGCTCGTGCGAAGGTTTGCGGCGTGACGATGCACGACGACGTGGACCTCGGGCTGGGCTCGATGATCGAGCGCCGGACCCACCTCACCCCGAACCTCCCCGCCCTCACCTTCGAGGGCGCCACGTGGACCTACGCGGAGATGCTGGACCGCATCGACCGCTTCGCGACGGTGCTCGCCGACGGCGGCATCTCGCGCGGCGACCGGGTCGCCTACCTCGGGCTCAACCACGCCAACTTCTTCGTCACGATGTTCGCCACCGCCCGCCTGGGCGCGACCTTCGTGCCCCTCAACTTCCGGCTCACCGGTCCCGAGCTCAGCTTCATCGTCGGTGACGCCGGCGTGCACACCGTCGTGGCCGACGACGCGCACCGACCGGTCATCGACAGCATCCGCGGCGACATCCCCTGCCAGGTCCACCTGTCCTCCGAGGCGGCCGCCGACGGCTGGCCGGCGATGCACGACCTGGTGGCCGACGCCGCGCCGCTGGCCGACCCCACTCGGGCGGCACAGGACGACGTGGCCGTGATCATGTACACGTCGGGCACGACCGGCCGCCCCAAGGGCGCGATGCTCACCCACGCCAACATCGCGTGGAACAACGTCAACGCCCTGCACGCCATCGACCTGGGTGCCGACGAGGTCGCCCTGGTCGTCGCGCCGCTGTTCCACATCGGTGGGCTGAACGTGACCACGCTGCTCGTCTGGCAGAAGGGCGGGCACATCGTGCTGCACCGCGCCTTCGACCCGGCCGCGGCGCTGCGGGCGATCGAGGAGCACGGCATCACCAACATGTTCGGGGTGCCGGCCATGTACCTGTTCATGAGCCAGGTGCCGGGGTTCGACCAGGCCGACCTGTCGAGCGTGCGGGTCTTCGTGGTCGGCGGTGCGCCCTGCCCGGAGCCGCTCATCGAGAAGTACCTGGCCAAGGGTGCGCCGTTCGCCCAGGGCTACGGCCTCACCGAGACCGCGCCGATGGCCAGCTTCCTGCTGCCCCGCGATGCGCTCGCCAAGGTCGGCTCGGCCGGCCAGCCGCCGCTGTACACCGACGTCGCCTGCATGGGTGAGGACGGACGGCCGGTCGCCGCCGGCGAGCCCGGCGAGATCTGCATCAAGGGCCCGAACGTGATGGCCGGCTACTGGAACCGGCCCGACGCCACCGCCGAGGCCATCGACGCCGACGGGTGGTTCCACTCCGGCGACCTCGGCTACTTCGACGACGAGGGCTACCTCTACGTGGTGGACCGCCTGAAGGACATGGTCATCTCCGGCGGGGAGAACGTGTACCCGGCGGAGGTCGAATCAGTGCTGCAGGGACACGACAAGGTCGCCGACGTGGCGGTCGTGGGCCTGCCCGACGACCGGTGGGGCGAGGCCGTCACGGCCATCGTCGTGGCGAGCGGCGAGGCCCCGACGCTGGAGGAGCTGCGCGACTTCGCCGGCGCCCAGCTGGCCCGGTACAAGCTGCCGACCCGGCTCCAGGTCGTGGACGAGCTGCCCCGCAACCCGGCCGGCAAGATCCTCAAGTTCGAGCTGCGGGACCGCTTCGACGACTGATCAGGAGCGGTCGGCGAGCCGCTCCACGAGCTGCTCGCTCATGGCTTCGTAGCGCTCGAAGGTGGCGCGGAAGTGGCCGCGCCCGTGGGTCATCGACCGCACGTCGGTGGCGTAGGAGGTGAGCTCGGCGGTCGGCACCAGGGCGTGGATGGTCACCTCGCCGGCGCCGGGGCCGGCCTCGGTGCCGGTGACCTGGCCGCGCCGGGCGTTGATGTCACCGATCACGTCGCCCTGGGCCTCCGTGGGCACCGCCACCTCGACGACCGAGATCGGCTCCAGGACGGTCGAGCCCGCCTGCTCGAACGCAGCCCGCAGCGCGAGCGAGCCGGCCATCTTGAAGCTGGCCTCGTCGGAGTCGACGGCGTGGTGCTTGCCGTCGAGCAGCGTGGCCCGGACGTCGACGACCCGGTAGCCGTGCGGTCCACCCCGCTGCATCGACTCGACGATGCCCTTCTCCACCGCCGGGATGAGGTTGCGGGGCACGGCGCCGCCGACGACGGCATCGACGAACTCGAAGCCGGCACCGCGCTCGAGGGGCTCGAAGCGGACCTGGACCACGCCGAACTGCCCGCGCCCGCCCGACTGCTTCTTGTGCCGGCCCTCGACCTCGGCCGGCGCCACCAGCGTCTCCCGGTAGGCGACGGCGAGGGGTCGCACCTCCACCTCGAGGCCGTGGCGCCTCGTGATCCGCTCGAGCGTCACCTGCAGCTGGGTCTCGCCCGCGCCGCGCAGCACGGTCTGGCCGGTCTCCTCGTCGTGGAGCACCCGCAGCGACGGGTCGTCGTGGAGGACCTTCTGCAGCGCCATGGCCAGCTTGTCCTCGTCGGCCTGGCTGGCGGCGGCGATGGCGACGGCGTGCACCGGCTCGGCCAGCTCCAGGGGCGGGACCCGAACCGGGAACCCGTCGGCGGCCAGGGTGTCGCCTGCCGCCAGGCCGGTCAGCTTCGTCACCGCGCCGAGGTCGCCGGCCACGACCCTCGTCTGCGGTTCGTGCTCGGCGCCGCGGACCCGGACCAGGCCGTGCAGCCGCAGCTTCTCGCCGGTGCGCGCATCGATCAGGACGTCGTCGACGGCCACGGTGCCGGACAGCACCTTGAACATGGAGAGCTGGCCGACGTAGGGGTCGGTCACGGTCTTGAACACGAAGGCGACGGCCGGCCCGTCGGGGTCGCAGGGCACCTCGACCAGGTCACCCGCCGCCTCCGCCACCGCCGGCGGCACCTCGGCCGGGGAGGGGCCGACGTGGCAGATGAACTCGGCCAGGCGATCCACGGCGACGGGGCCGTCGGGACCGCCGGCCGAGCCCACCAGCACGGGGAACACCACGGCCCGGTCGACGCCCTCGTGCAGCGCCCGCTCCAGCTCCTCGGCGGTGGGCTGCTCGCCCTCGAGGTAGCGCTCGAGGAGCGAGTCGTCCTGCTCGACCACGTCCTCCACGAGGTGCTCGTGGTCCAGGTGCTCGCGCGCCGCGATGTCCTCGGGCAGCTCGTCGCGCTCCTCGGCTCGGCCGGACTCGTAGAGCCACACGTGCTCGGTGACCAGGTCCGCGATCCCGTGGAAGTCGGCGGCCTCGCCGACGGGAAGCTCGACCGGCTCGATTCCCGTCGGGCTGAACCGCTCCCGGATCTCGCCGAGCACCCGGTCGTAGTCGGCGCGGTCGCGATCCATCTTGTTGAGGAAGATCATGCGCGGGATCCCGCGGTCGGACGCGACCCCCCACAGGCGCTCGTCCTCGCTCTGCACGCCGGCCACGGCGTCGATGACGAACACGAGCAGGTCGGCGACCCGGAGCGCGGCTTCCACCTCGCCGGCGAAGTCGGCGTAGCCCGGCGTGTCGATGAGGTTCACGTGGTGCTCGCCCCACGGGAAGGGCAGCACGCTGAGCGACAGCGACTGGCCGCGCTGGTGCTCCTCCTCGTCGGTGTCCGACGCGGTGGTGCCGGTCTCCACCGAACCCATCCGGCCGAGCACGCCGGCGCGCAGCAGCAGCGCCTCGGCGAGCATCGTCTTGCCGTTGCCGGCGTGGCCCACCAGGGCGACGTTGCGGATGCGGTCGGTCACGGGCTCCACGGGACACCTCCGAGATGGTTCGCTGCCCCGCAGCCTGCCCCGGTCGGCGGGTGCGCGTCAGGGCCGAAGGTCACCTGCGGGACGGCCGTCACGACCGGCCGGTGGTCCGTCAGCCGGTGGCGCGGTTCGAGACCACGCCGCAGACCTTGCCCCCGTTGATGCAGGTCCGGACCTCTCGTTCGAGCGCGGCCTGGTCCCAGGCCTGCACGAAGTCGGCGTGCATGCTCCGCACGCCACCCGACGCCAGCGCCAACCCCGTCGGCTCGCCGGTGACCGGGTAGCGCACCTCGAACACGAGCTGGGGCACCGCGACCGGATGATCGTCGGGGCACGCGCCGTCATCGCTGTAGGCCATGTGGGACTGGTGGTCCTCGCTGTCGAGGCGCTCCCCGTCCCAGCAGTCGGGGAAGGCGACCCGGATGCCGAGCGGGGCGGTGTCGGGGCAGGACGGCGGATCGCTGTGCAGGATGGGGGACGCCCCGCAGTGCCAGGCCGCCACGTCCACCGACTGGGGATCGGTCGCCGTCTGGTCCCCTGCGATCACCAGGAGGCCGGCCGGGAACGGCGCCACGCTCGCGGGGTCGACCGCGGGGCCGGGTCGGTAGTAGGCGACCGAGCCGGTCGGCTCCACTGGCTCGCCGTCGCGGAGCACGGCCGGCGCCCAGTAGGCCGCGGTGTCGTTGCGGTTCTGGCAGGTGGTGTCGGTGTCGAGCAGCGACGCCGGCGTGCTGTCCGCGTCGGTGGCCGTGCTGCCGAAGAAGTCGTGGAGGTGGGCCCGCCCCGGCTTGCCCGGGTGGACGATGGGGTCGTCGGATGCCGAGTGGCTCCAGCCGCACTCGACCTTGAACTGGGGGACCCGGCCCTGCGGGCCGGTGTCCGCGCCGCGGGCGGTGACCGCCTGCACGGTCGTGTCCTCCCCGGACGAGCAGGCGGCCACGACGAGGACGCCGACGAGCAGCGCCGCTCGGACTGACCGTGACCAGCGGAAGGCGGCCCGGGTCACGTCCCCTCGGGACGCTCCGGCACCTCGATGGCGGCCAGGTCCACGGAGAACGGCACGTTCGTGGCCGGCTGCGCGGGCGCCGTCTCGGCGTCGGGCATGTTGGGCTGGTCCGCCGGCTCCGGGGTGGGGGCCTCCTCGTAGTCGACCGCCGGGGGCCGCTCCGACGCGATGAGCGCGCCGAGATCGAGCGCGCCGGCGCTCCAGTCGGTGGCCGTCGGTTCGCCCTCACAGGGGGCGAGCGCCTCCAGCTGCTCGGGCGCCGTGGTCTCGAAGGTGTTGCCGGAGAAGCAGTTGCGCAGCGACGCCAGATCGGGCTGCAGGCTGCCGAGGGCCAGGTCGCCCAGGCCGGAGCCGCTGACCACGTTGCCCGTGATCGAGTTGCCGACCGGGTCCCACAGCACGAGGGCCAGGGCCTCCGGGTCGAGGTCGGGCAGCGGATCGTTGCGGGTCTCCTCGCACGGCCGGTCCCAGTCCTCCTCGGGCGGAACCACGTCGTTGGCCTCCTCCTCGGGGAAGGGCACGAGGCCGATGCCGGTCCGCTCGTGGTCGAAGACCAGGTTGCGCTCGATCACGTTGCGGTTGCTGCCGGCCACGAGGATGCCGTTGCCCATGGCGAGCAGGGCGACGTCGATCGCCGGCGTGTCGGGCTGGGAGTTGCCGTACACGGTGTTGCCCACGATCGTGGTCTCGCGGCCCGGGTAGCACAGCTCGTAGGACCCGCTGTTGGGCACGATGCCGGCGCGGTTGAACCTCCACGTCGAGTTCACGATGAGCAGGTCGCCGCCCGAGTTGGTGCCGGAGTAGCCGAGGC
Organism: Acidimicrobiaceae bacterium; assembly: GCA_003476595.1. Taxonomy (GTDB): domain Bacteria; phylum Actinomycetota; class Acidimicrobiia; order Acidimicrobiales; family Salinilacustritrichaceae; genus Salinilacustrithrix. The sequence continues at coordinate 12,088 of DMTU01000246.1, forward strand.
CGTTGTACTCCGAGATCACGTCGGTGATGACCGTCTCGCACGGGTAGCACTGGCCGATGTAGACGCCGGCGTCGGGGCTGCCGGACGCGTAGATGTGCTCGAGCTGGCCCTTGACCGAGTCGAAGGCGTACACGCCGTAGTCACCGTTTCGGTAGGCGGTGAGGTACGAGCCGCGGTAGCCGGTGACGCCGGTCCAGAAGAACCCGTTGGTGGTGTAGTTCTGCGCGGTCATGTTCTCGACGGCGACGCCGTCGGCCAGGACCCGGATGCCGTTCTCCAGCTCGAAGCCGCCGTCGAGCACCACCTCGTTGCGGTCGAGGCCGCGGATCGTCAGGTCCTCGATCGTGACGTCGACCGCCTCCTCGTAGGTGCCCGGCTCGATGAGCACGAGGTCGCCGGGGGCGGCGGCGTCGACCGCGGCCTGGATGGTGTCGAAGTCGCCGGGCACCCGGTGGGTGGCACCCTCACCATCGCCCTCACCTTCACCTTCACCGCTGCCGTCGTCCTCCCCACCGGCCGGTGCCTCCGTCGTGGGGCTGGCGTCGGTGGTGTCGTCGTCCCCGCACGCCGCGGCGAGCAGACCGAGCGCGAGGAGCACGGCGAGCGTGCGGCGGGCGGTGCGGGTCATCGAAGTTCCTCCAGGAGGGTCATCCGGTCACCACGACGGTGCCGATCATGCCGGCGGTGGTCGTGCCGTGGAGCGAGCAGTAGTAGGGGTACGTGCCGGGCTCGGTGAAGCGGTGGCGGTACTCGTCGCCGGGTTCGAAGTCATCCACCTCGACGCCCCACGCCTCGCCCTCCACCGGCAAGACGTTGTGGACGTTGCGGCCATCGTTGCTCCACCGCACCTCGGTGCCGGCAGCGATCTCGATCTCCTCGGGCCGGAACGTGTTGTCGATGGCGCTGACCTCGACCTCGACGCCCTCCACGAGCGAGACGTCGCTGGCCTCGTCGGCGCTGTCGTCGTCGCCACAGGCGCCGGCCGTGAGGAGCACCGAGACGAGCGCCACGGCCGACAGCAGGGGCCGCCTGAGCCGACGCATCGAGCGGGAGCAGGACATCGCTCAAGCATGCCCCACGGCACCCGGCGACCCGTGCCCGGACCACCAGTTCAAGCGGCTGCTTGTACCGGACGGTCGCGGTCCGGCCGAAGGGACCAAGGTCATCCAGCCCGGTTACCAACGGCAGTGATCGCTGCCCCTGGCCGGGCGCACGATCGTTGCGTCCGTGTGGGCGAGACCCGCCAGGGCACGGCAAGAGGAAAGAAGCGGATCATGACTGGTCACAGCGCCTCCGGTTCGACCGCCGCCAGCGGTCGAAGCCGGGGGCATCTTCGCGTCGGGGTGCTGGTCTTCGCGGTGCTCTCGATGCTCTTCACGCTCCCCGTCACAGCCGCTGGCCCCGGTAGCGGTGGCGGCGGCAGCGGCAGCGGTGGGGAGACCGGCGGCGAGGCCCCGGAGGACTACTCCGAGCTCGTCGTCGCCCTCCGAGACGAGTTCGGCCGACCTGAGCTCATCGGGCCGTACTGGTCGATCGAGCGCAGCGAGGGCGGGACGGCGACGGTCGTCCCCGAGTGGTGCGTGCAGCCCGTGTCCCCCGTGGCCATCCCACGCGTCGACTCGACGGTCAACCCCGTGGACGGCCGCACCGTGTGGCGCATCCCCCTCTACGCGGACGACATGACGCCCGGCGACCTGGACGATCCCCCCACAGTCGAGGAGCTGGAGGCACTGGAGATCGAGGTCGAGGCGTGCGACCCGAAGGCCGAGTACGCGATGTACGTCGCCGAGGCCGAGCTCGAGCGGCTCAACATGGCCCGCACGCAGGAGGACCAGATCCTCCGCAAGATCGCCGACGTCGAGGAGCGGCTGATCGTCGCCGACGAGCTCACGCTCGACGGCGCGGGCCGACTGGTCATCGACGGCGCGATGGTGGATGCCGGCCCCGAGCACGCCGGCATGTTCCGGTCGCTCATGACCCTGGGCTACTGGCCCGGAACCCCGACGGAGTACCTCACGGGCGCTGGCGGGTCCGTCGAGGTCGAGCCTCCCGAAGCATCGGGTCCGATCAGCGCCCAGGAGCTGGCTGCGGTCTCGATCGGTGCTGCGGCCAGCAAGTTCACGCCCATCTCCCTCGATGCCGTCGTGTACTACGTCGACAACGTCACCGGGTTGATGGCACCGCCCACCACGGTGGATGACGAACCCGTGCCCGGCACGGTCTTGTTCCCCCAGCTCACGCTCGCGGAGGACGCCTACCCGGTCGATCAGGCCTGGCTGGACATGCGGGAGTTCACCTACACGCGGTCGGAGTTCTTCCCCGGCGCCGTGACCTCGCTCGACGTGCCCACCTTGACGTGGGAGACGGAACCCATCCTCGACGTGGTCGACTACACCAACCTGACGCCGGCGATCGGTCACGACACGGAGCTCCACGGCATCGTGGCCTTCGCCCAGCTGGTCGAGGACGTCCGGGCGACGATCCTCTACTACCACGAGTACGAGGGCCTGGTCGGGTTCTACATGGACCCGCCACGGGTGAACACCATCGCGGCGCAGCTCGACAAGCTGAGCGCACCGGCCGTCGACCTCGGCCCCCTGCCGGCGTCGGTCGTGCAGACCGATGAGTTCCCCGTGTCGGCGTCGCTCTTCCTCCCGTGGGCGGCGACGGCCATCTCCGATGCTCGCCTGCGGGTGACCGTCGAGACGGACGCAGGTTTCGGTGAGCCGGGGACCGCACCAGTTCAGGTGACGGCGAGCGACGGTCAGGCCATGCCGTTCATGGTCGTAGATCGCGGTGACGACCCTTCGGCGCTCGTCGGCTGGTGGGGCCCGGAGGGCGGTTTCCTCGTCGAGCCCGGGGACCAGGCCACGACCGACTTCACCGCCAGCATCCTGCGTGGTGCGCCGGCCGGGACCTATGGCGTCACCCTGGAGCTGGTCTCCGTCGGAAGCGGCGACGTGAAGGCCACCGACGGGCCAGCAATGATGGAGGTGCTGCCGCCGGCCCTCACCGCAACGTGGGTGTCGAACCCGGAGTACGTCACGCAGGGCACGTACGCCCCGCTCGTCGCGCGAGTCTTCAACCCGGAGCCGGCGCAGGCTGACCCCGGAGCAGAGGATCCGACGGCGGTGGAACCCGCCACCGGGCCGACGCTGCGGCTGACGGTGCGTCCCACCGGTGACCCCGCACTTCTCGAGGGCCACGGCGTGCGCCTCTACTGGGATGCCTACAGCATCCCGCTGGTGCTCACCGTCGAGGCAACCCCCGAGGGTGATGTCACCACGCTCCAGGGTGACTTCACCCTCCCACCGCTCCCCCCCAAGGGCACGCTGCTCGACGGGGCGACCGAGCCGGCAACGGGCGTGGCGATGGTGACGGCGTACCTGATCAGCACCGGCGAGTACGACCCCATCGGCTGGTACGAGCTCGACATCGAGGTCTTGGCCGATGAGGCCGCTCCCGACGTCGGGCCGGCCGACATGACGGAGATGTACCTGGCGCCGGCGCCCACCCACGGCGGGCAGCCCGGTGCGTTCGGGATGACCATGACCACCGTCAGCCTCGGTGCTGACCCGGAGTTCCAGCTCGCCGTCACCGGCGACACCTACGGGGTCATCCTCCAGTACCGGATGGAGCTGGACGGTGAGCCCTGGGCGATCCACGGCGGCGAAGAGGAGGAAGAGGTCGAGGTCGTCGAAGAGGGCGAGGACCTGGTGTGGACGATCTGCACCCCGCGGGTCGAGTGCACCGTCACCTTCGAGGACCTCGCCGACGGGGATTGGGAGTTCTTCGCCCGGGCGAAGCGCGGCGAGGACATCGAGACCCCGACCCCAGCCAGCATCGCCTGGACTGTCGACAGCACCACAGTCCCGACCATCCCCGGTGGTGGTGGCGGGACCGATCCCACCACCACGACCACCACGACCGCACCCGCCGGGGGCGGTGGTGGCGGCGGCGGCGAGGTGCCCAGCGACGTCGTCATGACCGAGCTGGCCGGTGACGACCGTGTCGCCACGGCGATCGAGGTGTCGGAGGACGAATTCCCGGCCAAGGCCGGAGCGGCCGTGCTGGCCAACGCCGGCGTGTTCGCCGACGCCCTGGCCGGCACCCCGCTGGCCGTGGCCGAGAACGCCCCGATGCTGCTCACCTACACCGGTGAGCTGGACAGCCGGGTGGCTGCGGAGCTGGACCGGGTGCTCACGCCCGGTGCGACGGTGTTCCTCCTCGGAGGGACCGCGGCGCTCAGCGACACGGTCGAAGCGGCCGTCCTGCAGATGGGCTACGACGTCGTCCGGTACGGCGGCGGCGACCGCTACGCCACCTCGGTGGCCGTCGCGGAAGGCCTGGGCAACCCGACCACGGTGTTCCTGACCACCGGCCACAGCTTCGCCGACGGCCTCACCGCCGGCACGGCTGCGGCAACGGTGGGCGGCGCGGTCCTGCTCACCGACGGTGACGCCATGGCGGCACCGGTGGTCGCACACCTCGCCGCCCACCCGGCCCAGGTCCGGTACGCCGTCGGCGGACCGGCCACCCGGGCCGACACGGGTGCCGAGGCGATCGCCGGTGCTGACCGGTTCGCCACGGCGGCGATGGTCGCCGGGACGTTCTTCCCGGCCCCGGCCTTCGTCGGCATGGCGAGCGGCGAGACCTTCCCCGACGCCCTCAGCGGCGGGGTCGCCTCGGCCATGCACGGCGGGCCGCTGATGCTCTCGGCGAGCAGCGCCCTGAGCACGGCGACCGCCGGGTACCTGACCGGCCACGCCGACACCATCGAGGAGGTGCAGTTCTACGGCGGACCGGCGGCGCTCAGCCAGGCCGTCCGCGACGCCGTGGCCGTCAGCCTCGGCTGACCACGGGCTGACCCTCCTCGGGTCACCAGACGAGCGGGCACCTGCGGGTGCTCGCTCGTTCCGCGTCCCAGGATGGGACCTTCGGATGTGGTGCGGGCGGTCGTCGAGGCGCAGGATCAGGCCATGACCACGTCCACCAGCACCTCGGACCTCTTCGAGTGGGACGGCCGGTGCCTCCACTACGAGACCTTCGGCACCGGCGACGACGTCGTGGTGCTGCTCCACGGGCTGCTCCTCAACACCAAGCTGAACCGGGGGTTCGCTCGCCGCCTGGCCGGTGGTGGCCGCCGGGTCGTGCTGCTCGACCTGCTCGGCCACGGGCAGAGCGACAAGCCCGTGCACGCTGCCGAGTACCGCTTCGACACCTACGTGGAGCAGGTCATCGCGCTGCTCGACCACCTCGAGGTGCCCCAGGCCGTCCTGGGCGGCGTGTCCCTCGGCGCCAACGTCTCCCTCCTCGCCGCCACCACGCACCCCGAGCGGGTGCGGGCCTTGGTCGTCGAGATGCCCGTGCTGGAGTGGGCCGTCCCGGCCGCCGCGCTCACCTTCGTGCCCGTGCTGCTCACCACGCACTACGCCCGGCGTCCGCTCATCCCGATCACCGACCTGCTGCGTCGGCTGCCGCGGACGGGCATCGACGGGCTCGACAGCGCGCTCGACGCGATCTCCCTGCCGCCCGACGTGGTCTCGGCGATCCTCCACGGCATCCTCGTCGGCCCCATCGCCCCCACCTACGACCGCCGGGCCGAGCTGGACCTGCCGGTGCTGGTGATCGGGCACCAGGCCGACCTCATCCACCCCTTCAGCGACGCCGAGAACCTCACCGAGCAGATCCCCGGCGCCCGCCTCGTCCGGGGCCTGATGCCCTTCGGGATGCGGGTCTTCCCCAAGCGCATGCTCGGCGAGGTCGAGGCCTTCCTCGACGAGACCGTCCCGGTGACCCGCACGATCGCCACCACCTGACGGATCGGCCGAGGGTGCGTACCCTCGATCGCGTGCTGACCGGATTCGACACCCACGAGGTCACCAACCAGCCGCCACCGCTCGAAGGCCACGACGTCTTCGGCTCCGACGTCGCCCTCGTCGACGCCGTCGCCCGCAGCGGCGGCGAGTGGGCGCTGGACGACCTCGCCACCCTCGGCCGTCTCGCCGGTTCGCCCGAGGCCATCGAGTGGGGCCGCCAGGCGAACCGCAACCCACCGGAGCTGCGCACGCACGACCGGTACGGCAACCGCCTCGACGTCGTCGACTACCACCCCGCCTACCACCAGCTGATGCGCACCGCGGTGGCCCACGGCCTCCATGCGGCGCCCTGGGCCGGCGAGCGCGCCGGCGCCCACGTGGCCCGGGCCGCCAAGGTCCTCACCTGGTACCAGGTCGACGGCGGCCACATCTGCCCGATCTCCATGACCTACTCGTCGGTGCCCGCGCTGCGGCACGAGCCCCGCCTGGCCGAGGTGTGGGAGCCCCGCCTCACCTCGCTCGAGTACGACCCGGCCAACCGCCCCGCCGGCGAGAAGTCCGGTGCGACCTGCGGCATGGCCATGACCGAGAAGCAGGGCGGCTCAGACGTCCGGGCCAACACGACCACCGCGACCCCGGCTGACGACGGCTCGTACCGGCTCACCGGCCACAAGTGGTTCTGCTCGGCCCCCATGTGCGACGTGTTCCTCGTGCTGGCCCAGGCCCCGGGCGGCCTCACCTGCTTCCTCGTGCCCCGCTGGCGCCCGGACGGCACCCGCAACCCGGTCCGCATCCAGCGGCTGAAGGACAAGCTCGGCGACCGGTCGAACGCGTCGAGCGAGATCGAGCTGCTCGACACCTTCGGGGAGCGCATCGGCGAGGAGGGCCGCGGTGTCCGCACCATCATCGAGATGGTGAACCACACCCGGCTGGACTGCGTGCTCGGCGCCACCGCCATCCACCGCCAGGGCGTGGCCCAGGCCACATGGCACGCCCACCACCGCGCCGCGTTCGGCGCCACGCTCGACCGCCAACCGCTGATGGCCAACGTGCTCGCCGACCTCGCCATCGAGTCCGAGGCGGCCACGCTCTCGGCCATCCGGTTGGCCCGGGCCTTCGATGCCCCGGCCGACGACGAGCACGAGCAGCTCATGAAGCGCCTGCTGACGCCGATCGTGAAGTACTGGACCTGCAAGCGGGCGCCGATGCACACCGCCGAATCGCTGGAATGCCTGGGCGGCGCCGGCTACGTCGAGGAGTCCGACCTGCCACGCCTGTTCCGCCAGTCGCCGCTGAACGGCGTGTGGGAGGGGTCGGGCAACGTGATCTGCCTGGACGTGCTGCGAGCGGTCGGTCGGGCGCCCGAGACGCTCGACGCCTACTGGACCGAGGTCGATGCCGCCGCCGGCAGCGACCGCCGGTTCGACGCCGCCGCCGACGCGCTCCGCAAGGAGCTCGGTGACTTCGACGACATCGAGCTGCGAGCCCGGCGCCTCGTCGAGCAGATGGCGCTGCTGTTCCAGGCATCGCAGGTGCTGCAGCACTCGCCAGCCGCGGTTGCCGACGCGTTCGTGGCGTCACGGCTGGGCGACGACGGTCGCCTGGCGTTCGGGACGCTGCCGACCGGTGTCGCCCTCGACGAGGTCATCGACCGGGCCCGCCCCGTCCCGGCCTGAGGGACCCGATCAGAGGCGTCCGTCCCCGGCTGCCTCGATCACCTCAGCGGCCCGGGCCCGCACGTCGTCGAGGTCGGACAAGCGATCGAGGTTGGCCAGCGGCCGCGCCATCCGGTTGTTGCCGGCGAGCCGCTCGCGGTGCCGGGCGAGGAAGTCCCAGTAGAGGGTCGTGATCGGGCAGGCGTCCTCGCCGGTGCGCCGACGCGGGTCGTACCGGCAGCCGCCGCAGTAGTCGCTCATCCGGTTCACGTAGGCGCCGCCCGAGACGTAGGGCTTGGTCGCCATCCGCCCGCCGTCGGCCCACAGCGCCATGCCCATGACGTTGGGGACCATCACCCACTCGGCCGCGTCGATGTAGGTGTCCGACATCCAGTCCAGGACGTGGCGGGGGTGGACCCCGAGGAGGTTGGCCACGTTGGACAGCAGCATCATCCGGGGGATGTGGTGGACCCACGCCCGCTCGTGCAGGCCCTCGAAGGTGTCGCCATGCAGGCCATGTCGGTCGATGCCTCGCCGGTGAACATCGGCGGCAGATCGCCGTCGTGGCCGAGGGCGTTGCTGTCAGCGTGGTCCGGCCACAGCCAGTAGAGCCCCCACACGTACTCACGCCACCCGATGACCTGGCGGATGAACCCCTCGGCGCTGTTCAGCGGGACGGCCCCGGAGCGGTAGGCCTCCTCGACGCGGTCGCACACCTCGTCGGGCAGCAGCAGGCCGAGGTTCAGGTACGGGCTCAGCGTCGAGTGGGCGAGCGACCAGGACCGTGCGGTCATGGCGTCCTCGTAGGTCCCGAACCGCACCAGCTCGTGGTCGACGAAGTGGCGCAGTCGGGCGAGGGCGGCGCGGCGAGACGTCGCCCACCACCCCACCGGTTCCGCACCCTTGCCGTCGGGGAGCGAGGCGAGGACCTCCTCGTCGACCCGGTCGAGGCGCGACGCCTGCGGCTCGGTGAAGATCGACGCGTCGTCGGGCGGAGGCTCCCGGTTGTCGGCATCCAGGTTCCAGCGACCACCCACCGGCTGGTCGCCGTCCATGAGGTAGCCGAGCTCGGTCCGGGTCCAGCGGTAGAAGTCCTCCAGCTTGAGGCTGCGGCGACCCTCGGCCCACGTCGCGAGCTCGTCGTGGTGGCGCAGGAACTGGTTGGAGCGCACCTGCTCGATGCCGAGGCCCTCGCACAGCGCCCGTCCGGCCCGGGAGTTCGCCTCGGTGGCGATCACCCGGTCGGGTCGGTGCTCCTCCACGTGGTCCTCGATGCCGGCAGCCATGGTGGGTGCCCGCCGGAGGTCGACGTCGTAGCCGGCGTCGCGCAGCTCCTCCGCGAAGCGGCGCATGGCGGTGATCACGAGGTGCAGCCGCTGGACGTGGCGCTCCGGTCGCAGCAGCGCCTCGCTCTCCACGAGCAGGACGCGACACTCGCCCGGCTCGTGCGCGGCCAGCGCGCCGATGCGACGGTTGAGCTGGTCGCCGAAGACGAGCACGGTGTCCACGGTCGGCCAGTCAACCGCGGCGCAGGCGGGACGTGACCGCGGTGCGGATCGAGCCCGGGTGCGTTAGACGTGCGCGATGGCCTCGAACCCCCTGCGCAGCGCGGCACGTCTGCTCCTCGGCGGGGCGCTCGTCTTCGCCGGCACCGCCCACCTCACCTCCGCGCGGGAGGAGTTCCAGGCCCAGGTCCCGGACTGGTTCCCGGTCGACGCCGATCTGGTCGTGCTCGCGTCCGGCGTCGTGGAGATCGGGCTCGGCGCGGCGCTGGTGGGCTGGCGTCGCCGGCGGGCCGAGGTCGGCCTTGCCACCGCGGCCTTCTTCGTCGCGATCTTCCCGGGCAACATCGCCCAGTACGTCGAGGGCACCGACGCGTTCGGGCTCGACTCCGACCGGGCCCGCCTGACCCGGCTGTTCTTCCAGCCCGTGCTCGTGGCCTGGGCGCTGTGGTCGACCGAGGCGTGGCGGATGCTCATGGACCGACGAGCGCGAGCGCTCGACTGACGGCGAGCAGGCCGGCGACGGCGTCCCGCACCGCCTGGGAGATCGCGGACGGCCCTCCGTAGAACTGGACCTCGGTGATCCCGGCGGCGTTGCCGGCCAGGTAGCCGGCCGTGGCCGTCGGGAGGTCGTCGCGAGCGGTCAGCAGCAGCGGACCGCCGTGCCTCGCTGCGACCACGCCGCCGCCGAGGGCATCGGCGAAGACGAGCCCGCTGGTGAGACCGACGAAGCTCGGGCCGTCGAAGAACGCGTCGGCCAGCGCGGTGGCGGTGGCGTACCGGTCCGCGCCTGCGATGGCGGTGGCCGCCGGATCGGCCGCCACCGCGGGTCCGCCCACGGCGTACCGGGTCGAGACCTGGTGGCGGTCCAGGTAGGCGGCCGTCGCCGCGGGAAGGCGGTCCCCGTCGGTGAGCAGGACGGCCCCGCCGACGGTTGCCGCCGCGGTGCCGGCGGTGAGGCCGTCGGCGAAGCCCTGGCCGGTGGTCAGGAGCACCGTCCCCGGCGCACCGAGCCCGTCCTCCGCGATCTGCACCGCGGTGTCGTAGCGGGTCGCACCGGCGAAGCGCTCGACCACGAAGCCGAGGTCCACGACCTCCGCCTCCACGTCCTCGCTCAGGGCCGCGGGACCGCCGAGGACGTAGACCGTGCCGCCCGGGTCGAGCAGCCGGGCGATCTCATCGGCGACCCGGGTGTCCACCCTGGCCGTGTCGGTCAGCAGGAGGGGTGCGTCCTTGGCCACGGCGAGCGGCGTCCCGGCGAGTGCGTCGGCGTAGGCGCCGGCATCGGCCAGCACCACGCTCGAGGACCCGTCGGGGAACTCGCTCTCCGAGATGGCGATGGCGGTTCCCACGCGATCCGTGCCGGCGTGCACCGTCACCACCTCGGTCGGGGCCTCGTCCCCGCCATCGCCCTCCTCGACCGGGGCGTCGCCGCCACCGCCACCACCGCCGGGCGCGCCCCCGCCACCGCCACCACCGCCGCCGCTCGGCGCTCGGGGGGCGATGCCGATCGACTGGCGCAGGAAGCCGGACCACTGGCCGAAGCGATCCTGGACCCGGAGGTTGATCGAGACGGTCCCCGCCTCGGTGTACCTCGCCTCGACGACCTGGGCGGCTGGGTCGGTCACGGTCCGCGTCGTGCCGTTCCCGAAGTCCCACTCCCAGGCGGCGAGGTCTCCTGCGGTGGACGACGACGGCGCCGGGTCGAAGGAGACCAGCGCACCGACCGGCGTGCAGGACGGGTCGTCCGGCGCAAGGGCGACGTCGCAGCTCGTGTGCGTGAAGTCCGCCGTCGGCGGCGCGTGCACGGTCACGACGAAGGAGTGGGTGTCGGTGCGACCGAACGGATCGGTGACCGTGACGGTCACCGGGTACTCGCCGGCAGCACCGAACGTGTGGGCGACCGAGCTGTCGAAGGTCTCCTCGGTCACGTCGGGTTCGCCGTCGCCGTCGAGATCCCACTCGAAGGTCGGGACCTGGAGCGCGCTCGGATCACGTCCCTCGTTGTCGGGGTCGGACGCCGAGAGCTCCATGGTGAGCTCCTGGTCGACGCCGATCTCGGTCTCGAGGCCGTCGGTGTCGATCTCGGGGGCGGCGCTCTGCAGCGGGATCTCCTCCCGGAGCGACGCCGTCTGGCCGGCGGCATCGGTGATCGTGAGGAACACGTCGTAGGAGCCGGAACCGTCGTCAGGCAGGTCGGTGAACCGGTGGGTCGGGCTCCGTTCGGTCGACGTCGTGCCGTCGCCGAAGTACCAGCTCCACGCCACGATCGGGACGTCGTTCGCTGGAAGGGACTCGTCGATGAACTCGATCACGTCGGTGGTGTTGCACGGGTCCTCGCTGCACCCGCCGTAGGTGAACTGCGAGCGCAGGGTCTCCTCCACCTGGAACTGCACGGTCACGGGGGGCGTCTCCGCCCGGCCGCCGCCCGCCACGACGTGGCTGTTGTGCCCGACGACCTCGGCCTCGTACAGGCCGGGCTCGAGCGTCGGTGTCCGGTACTCGCCGTCCAGGATCGAACGGCGGGCGGCGACCTCGGTCCGGACCGTGGTCTCGGGGTCGATCGCGAAGACGGTCACGTCGTGGCGCAGCGACTTCACGCCGACGGGATCGTCGATGTCGAGGGACACCGAGTCGTCCGGGTTGGTGATCGGTGTGCGCAGGGAGATCGTCTGGCTCGGCGGCCACACCTGGGGCCGGAAGAACTCCCAGTCGGAGGTCTCCCGGTTGTCGACGAAGCCGTCGACGACCGCTCGCCAGCGGTACAGGTCCCCGTCGACGAAGTCCCCGGCCCCGATGCCGGCGCAGGCGATGCGGTCAGTGGACGGATCGAAGTCGGCGGGCCGGGTCAGGTCGGCGACGACCCGCTGGTCGCCCCCACCACCGGTCACGTTCGTGAGCTCGATGGCGTAGCGGTCCACCGTGCCGGCCTGCTGGTCCCACTCGAACCGGTTGTCACGGGGGCCGACCGCGGCGCAGTCCGCGACCGTGCCGGCAGGATCCTGGGTCGGGTCCGCGAAGGCGACCGCCGATGCGACGGGCGCCTCGGGCACGACCGGAGCGAGGTCCTCCACGCCGCCGGCACCGTTGTAGCCGTCGACGACGTAGCCCTGGACCCAGATCTCCGAGCCGAGGCCGGCCGGGCCGAGCTGGGCCTTGCACATGTACATCCGCCACGTGTACTGCTCGTCCTCGACCCACGGCTTGTCCGCCGGCGACAGCGGGATGTTGCCCATGACGGTGGTCAGGCCGCTGCCCTCGCCGAGGGAGTCGGTGACGCCGGCGCCGGTCGAGAAACCGGAGTCGACGCCGGCGGAGATGGTCAGCTCGGCTGCGACAGAGCCAACGGCGGACGCCTCCGCCTCGGTCTTGAAGATTCCGGTGATCCCCCAGTCATGGCTCTTCGACGTGGCCTTGGACTCCGAGGTCGACGAGCTGAAGGTGATCGCCGCGCTCTCGGTGAGCCCGTTGCCCGCAGAGACGACGTGCGGCGCGGACACCACCACGTCGGGACCGGTGGGCGGACTCGGGTCACCCGCGAAGTACGGGTTGTCCGGGCTGACGATCGAGCGCAGCCGACCGTCCACCGGAGTCGCGCTGCCGGGTGCGGCGTAGCCGCCGCTGCAGGGTCCGCCGTTGGCCCGGAGCACGGCCGTCGGCTGCGAGGAGCTCGCGCCCGTGGGGTAGGAGGATGGGTCGCCGATCCTGATCTGCCCGGCGATCGCGTCGATCGTGGCGCGGAACACGCCGCCATCTCCGTAGAGGCCAGGCGACTCCTCGATCAACGTCGAGAGGGGGATCGCCTGGGTCACCTCGCCGGCGGGGATGCCGTACTCGAAGCTCTGACCGGTCGAGAAGCCTGAGGGGTCCTCGAGCACGGTGGCGTCCCAGACGTACTCCTGGGTCGAGCGCGTCACGACGGTGTGGTCGTCGAAGGCACCGCCGTAACCCTCGGTCGTCTCGACCTCGAACCCGTTGGTCACGTCCTCCTCGACCTCGTTCATGAAGCCGTAGCTGGCCGCAGCGCCACCACCGGCCCGAGCGTTGTTGCCGAGGAAGCCGGCGCCGGCGGTGACGACACCCTCGATCTCGGCGTGGGTACCGACGCGGGTCGCCTTCGACACGGTGGATTCCGAGCCCGAGGACTGCGAGCTGGCGAACTCCGGGGTGAAGTCCGTCTGCTGGCCCAGGCCCTGCACGGTCGGTGGGGCCTGGAGCACGGCGATCGGCATCGACGGCTTCTCCTCCACCCGCGGGGTCGCGCTGTCGATCCGGATGCGCATGGGTGTCCTGGCAGCGCGCGGGATCTGGGTCAGCAAGACCGGCGGTGGGCTGCCCGCAGAGGGAGGTGCATACGCGCCGTACGAGGCCACGTCAGCCCCGAGCGGATCGGCGGCGACCTCCGCCAGGTCGCTGGCCAGGTACTCCTCCGGCTCGGTCACCCACGACAGCTCCTCCGCTGCAGGGAACGGGGGCAGATCCGGGTCTTCCCCGCGCTGTCGGGCGTCCTCGATGATGCCGTTGTTCCGGGCGGCGAGGAAGAGCGTGAGGTCGGTCTCGTGGTCCACGAAGAGCCTCCGCTCCCCGTCGACGCGGCCGTAGCCGGCGATCGCGTAGCTGAAGATGCCGTTCGGGCTGGCGGCGGGGACTGCCGGCCGGAGCTGGTTCGGATTCTCGTCCGGTCCGGCGAAGGCCTTGTTCGAGAAGCAATCGAACAGGCCGGCGTCGGCACCCGCCCCGAGCGAACGTCCGAGTAGCCGCTCGCACGGGAACTCGAGCTGGATCGAGAGCGACTCGAGATCGGTGTAGGTCTCGACGATCGGGTCGTCCGGCGAGGTGCCATCCCCCAGATCGGCGAGGGGGTCGAACGTCCTGCGCTGCACCTCCCCACCGGCGGTCCAGGTGTCACCCACCGGAACAGGCCGGCACCCGCCGGTCGGCGGTGCGATCGAGGGGAGCTCGAAGTCACCACAGTCGATCAACGGGTCTCCACCGGGCGCCGGCGCAACGAACGTCGTGACCTCGGTGCGATCGGGATCGGTCGGGTCCACGCGAACGCATCCCAGGTAGGTGGTGGCGAAGAGCACGCGAACGTCGAATGTCCCGGCCCGCACGCGGTCGTCGGCTCCGAGCTCGCAAGCGATGAGCGCCTGCTTGTGGTCGCTGAAGGTCCTCGTCTGCAGGTCGAAGCCGAGCTGGGAGTACTCGACGAAGTCGCCGCTGTGCAGGGCCAAGACCCGGGGGATGCCGGCGGCATCCTCGAGGCCGACCGCCACCGAGATGCGCCCCAGCGAGCGGACGGCACCGTCGCGGGTGACCGCCTCGCCGCCGGGAGGGCAACCCAGCGCTGTGCTCACCGAACCGTCGAACGGTTCGAGGGACTCGGTGTCGCTGAACTGGCTCTGGAGCGGCGTGCTGTACTCGCCCTGGAAGCAGCTGTAGTCGAAGTCGATGATCGGATTCGGCGTCCGGCCGAGGCTCGCACCGTCGAACCTGCGCGAGCTGGGCACCGGACGGCTCCCGAGGCTGGCGGCGTCGGTCACGTCACCGTCGAGCGGGACCAGCTCGAAGCGGCCGGAGGAGAACAGGATCATCAGCTGACCAGGCAGCGCCGGTGGGTTGGCCGAGGTCCCCGGGAGCATCTCGAGCTGCAGGTCGTTCGGGGGAGGCAGCACCCGAGGGGTGTTCCTGTTGAGGGCGGGACGGTCGTACTCGGTGTGGTCCCGGGCGACTGCTCCGACCACCGTCTCGCCAGCGCCACCGACGGTCGCCACCGGATCGGGCGCCTGACCAGGCGTCACCTTCACGATCAGCCCGCCGTCGGTCACCACGAGCGCCGTCGGCGTGCCGCCGCTGTCGGACAGGACGGTGCCACCCACGATGTCGTACTGGACGATGCCTGCGTCCCCCCGGTCCACCGGTACCAGGTCCAGGACGTGCCGATCCGGGTACGCCTCGTCGGCGGGCCCCCAGATCTCCGCGTTGCCGTCGCTCTTGCGGACGAAGGCCCAGGAGTGGTCGAGCCCGAAGTCGGATGCCTTCTCGCGCACCGAGACGTCGAGGATCTCGCCGGCCGGGGTTGAGTCGAGCGGTTCGTACCGCCCGGTCTTGGCATAGAGATCGTGCACGGCACCCTCGGGCACGCCATACGCCGATGCCATCGTCCCGTCCGGGGTGTTGCGCACGTTCCAGCGCTCGGTCCCGGCGGTCAAGAGGTACTCCGGCTCGGCGTGGTAGTCGATGACCAGCTCCTGACCGGGCATCGGCGCGTCAGCAGGTACCGGATCGATGGCGGCGGCAGGCGGCATGGCCATGAACGACGTCGCCACCAGCGCGAGGACCAGGAACGTCGCCGCCCGGGACCGGGACCGGCCCGCGCGCGACGTCGACGAGGTGGGGACAGGCATTCGGCGCATGGGGCACTCCGGGTCGAGACAGGTCCGCCCAGTGGACCCGGGTCGGGCGGGGCGCCGCATCGGGCAGATGCCCGATGCCGACCGCCGGCCGCGAAGTCGGCCGGGTAGTT
This sequence comes from Acidimicrobiaceae bacterium, assembly GCA_003476595.1. GTDB lineage: Bacteria > Actinomycetota > Acidimicrobiia > Acidimicrobiales > Salinilacustritrichaceae > Salinilacustrithrix. The sequence continues at coordinate 27,590 of DMTU01000246.1, forward strand.
TCGCCAACCGCCATGACACCTTCCCTCGGAGACACCCCCCTGCGAGGACGCGCCGACGAGGTGCGACGGGTCGTGGAGGAGCTGCGCGACCCGGGTGTGCGGCTGGTGTCGCTGACCGGCATCGCCGGCGTCGGCAAGACGCGCATCGCCGCAGCCGCAGCCGCCCGGGTCGAGGCCGAGACGGACCGCACCGTGGCCTGGCTGGACGTCACCCGGGTCCCCGATGCCGAG
>DMTU01000246.1:27939-40396 GCA_003476595.1 Acidimicrobiaceae bacterium
ACCCGGGTCCCCGATGCCGAGCTGCTGGAGCCGGCCATCGCCAAGGCTGCCGGCATCGCCGGTTGGGACCCGGGCGGGCCCGGTGGGCTCGGCACGGTCCTCGATGCCGCACCTCGGCTCGTCGTGCTCGACGGCTTCGACACCGAGCCGTCGGAGCCGGCGATGCACGAACGGCTGTCGGAGCTCGTCGCGAGCGCACGCACCACCCGGTTCCTGCTCACCGGACGCACGCCCCACCGGGTGCCCGGGGACCGCCTCCTGCGGGTCCAACCGCTCCCCACCGAGAGCGAGGTCGGGGCGAGTCCGGCCGTCGAGCTGTTCATCGATGTCGCGACCTCGGTGGGCGCGGCCACCCCGACGCCCGATGACCTCCCCGCCATCGACGCCGTGGTCGGACGCCTCGGTGGCAACCCCCTCGCCATCACGCTGGCCGCCTCGCGAGCGACGGCGTTCTCCCCCTCGACGCTGCAGGACCTGCTGGAGCGCCCGACGCCGAATGCCATGTTCGCCAGCTCGGTCCTCGCCGAGGCAGGCGAGCTCGGGACGTCGATCGACTGGAGCGTCGGACACCTCGACCCCGACCCATCCGCCCTCCTCGGCGACCTCACCGCCTTCCACGGGCCGGTCCCCGTCGAGGCTGCCGAGTCGATCTGCGACGTCGACGACGTCATCGGGGCCGTGTCCCACCTGGTCGACGTCCACCTCGTCGATGCCGACCACAGCGGCCCGGTCACCATCTTCTCGCTCCCCCCGGTCGTCCGCGAGCACGTGGCGCTGCTCATGCCCGCCGATGCACGGGCCGACCTGCGCCGGCGCCACCAGCGGTGGGCCGTCGACCTCGCCCACTGGGCGACCGCGACCGGGACGGGGGAGGCGCACACGCCGGCTCCCGAGATCGAGGTCGTCGAACCCGACCTGCTCGTCGCACTCCGCCGGGCACTCGACGTCCGTGAGGCGGACGAGGCCGGTGCCCTCGTGGTGGCACTCGCCCCGCTGTGGTTGGGCGGGCTGACCCACGAGACCCACCTCGAGCTCGTCCGACGGACCACGGCGCTGCTGGCCGCTGATCGACCTCGTGGCGATGCGCTGGCGCTGGTCCACGGCTGGCACGCGCTCCTCCTCGCCGAGCGCGCATCGGGGGCGACGGCACTCGACCTGATCGACACCGAGCGCGAGCGCGCCCTCGAGCTGGCCCGGGACTGCGATCCGATCGTGCGGCTGCGGGTCCTCGCCCTCGCGGTCCGGACCGGTCGCGTCTACGTCGACCGAGGTCCGCTCATCGAGTGCTGCAACGAGGCTCGGCAGCTCGCGCTCGTCGAGGGGGCGGAGGACCTGCTGGCCCGGTTCGAGATCTGGGCCGCGATGCTCGCCCACCAGGAGGGCGACCTCGACCACGCGCTCGAGCTCGCGCTGGCGGCCCGGGAGCGCGCCCTCCACCTCGAGGACGAATCGTTGACCGTGACCGCCACGGCGTTCCTCCGGACCCTTCCCGAGTCGACGACCGCCGGCGTGGGCCTCCCCTCGGCCGCACAGCTCGTGAGGTCGGCGAGGGCCTGCGGCGAGCACCGGGTCGTGCTGTGGACGCTCCCGGCGGCGAGCGAGGAGAGCCGCGACGCCGGCGACGCGCTCGCTGCCACCCGGTACGACATCGAGGTGATGGAGCGGGCCCGAGACGCCGGTGCATGGGCCTGGGCCTGGGTCGCCATCATCAGCCAGGCCGAGATCGTCGCGGGCTGCGGCGAGCTCGAACGCGCCGCTCGGCTGCACGGCATGGTCCACCACCACCGCCACATCCTCGAAGCGATGCTCCCGCCGGCCGTCCTCGCCCGCTGGCACGCGTCCCGCGACGCCGTCCGGACGGCGCTGGGCGCGGAGACGTACGAGGCCTGCGCCGAAGCGGGGTCGATGCGCACCCCGAGCGAGGCCGCCACCGAGGTGCTCGAGGCCGCTCGGCGGTTCCTGGCCGACGGCGACCCGACCGGCCTCCCGGAGAGCCCGGTGGACGCCTCGCCCCTCACCGCCCGGGAGCTCGAGGTGCTGGACCTGCTCGTCGACGGCGACAGCAACAAGGACATCGCGCGCCGCCTCGGCATCACCCCCAAGACGGTGATGCACCACACCTCGAGCATCTACCGGAAGCTGGGCGTCCGGGGTCGCGCCGAGGCCGTCGCATGGGCGGTGCGCCGGGCGGCGTGAGCGCGCGCCGCGCGTGCTCCGGTCGTCGTCACGCGCCACGCAGCGATGCCGGCGAGCAGGCCGGCCGCCGTGCCCGCCGCCGGTCCGGTGCCGTCGAGGAGCGGGTACACCTGCCAGTGCACGAGGTAGATGTGCAGCGAGGCGCCGGCGAGCGCCCCGAGCACGCCCACCGCGGGACGAGGGAGCCGGATCGCGTGCTGCAGCAGCAGCGCGGCGATGCCGGCGGCCAGGACCACGTTCGTGCGATCGACCTGGAAGAAGTCCCACGCAGCAGCGACGCCGAGCAGCGCGGTCGCCACGCGCGCCTGTCGGCTCCGCACGCGCGCTGCGAGCCAGCCCAGCGCGAACAGCCAGAGGACCTCCTGGGGCCGGAACAGCCGGAGGTGCTGCTCGACGGTCTCCCAGACGTCCCACCGGATGGCGAGGCCGACGGCGAGCGCGACGGATGGCAGCGCCGTGGGCCAGCGCCGGTCGATCGAGCGGATCGCGGGGACGCTGAACAGGAGCGCGAGCGGGACGAGGAGGGCCAGCAGCGTCTCGATGAACCAGTAGCCCCACCCCGCGTCGGAGCCGGCGAACCACTGGCGCACCAGCAGAGCGTTGGTGAGGTCCCACCGGTCGCTGAACGCGGCCACGGCGCCGATCCACACGACCGACGGCACCGCGACCCGCGCGATGGTGCGCCACGGCGGCCCGGATCCGAAGCGTCCGAGGTTGAAGCCGGCCACGGCGAGCAGGACGTGCGCACCGCCGGCCAGGCTCCACAGGTCGGCGTGGTTGCCGACGATGAGCGTGATCGCCACCGCTCGCAGCACGATGCTGGTCTCGACGCTGCGGAACCGACGGCGCCCGGCCCCGTCGACCGCGGCGAGGTCGTCGACGCGCTGCAGGTGCCAGTCCTGGGGGAGGGAGCCGAGGTGCTCCTCGAGGGCGATCGACAGCTCGACGTAGGAGAGCGAGTCGCCGCCGAGCGAGACGAAGGTGTCGTCGCCCTGCGGTGTCCGGTCGAGCGCCAGCACCGACCGGTAGAGCGATGCGACGGCCTCCACGCCGAGGTCCCGCCCGCTGGACCCGACTGAGGCCGGCGCAACGAGCTCGCCGACCTGCCGGTCGCGGGCGGCACGCGCGAGGGCCAGCACCGCCCGGGGATCCGGCTTGCCGGTGGACTTCCGGGGCAGCTCGTCCACCACGACCACCTCGACGGCGTGGTGCGGCAGGGACGTCAGCGCGAGCGTGTGCTCGAGCGCGTCATCGGCCCCGCCGCTGACGGCGACCGCGAGCAGCTCGTCGTCGCTCGCGCAGGCTGACTCGAGGCCGGCGTCGGTCAGCGTCGCCTCGAGCTCGGACAGATCGATGCGGAGACCGAACAGCTTGGCGAAGCGGGCGCGCCGCCCGACGATCTCGAGCAGGCCGGCCTCGTTGATGCGCCCGAGGTCGCCGGTGCGGAGGGCGTCCACCGTGCGACCCGACGCCAGGTCGGCGGGTGCTCCGGCGTAGCCGAGCATGACGTTCGGTCCCCGGTACACGACCTCGCCGACGCCGGGCTCGTCGGCCTCGTCGACCGGCACGATGTCGAAGGTCCCGCCCGGCACCGCGACGCCGACGGCGTGGGGGTGCGCCGCCGCCATCTCGGGCGGCAGGTAGCCCATCCGCGCCGTGGCCTCGGTCTGGCCGTACATCACGAACAGGTCCCATCCGGCCGCCTGCCCGAGCTCGGCGTAGCGGCGCACCGTCGCCGGCGCGAGCCGCCCGCCGGCCTGCGTGAGGTACCGCAGGGAGGGCAGGTCGGCGCCGGTGAACCCGATGCGGTCGAGGAGTGCGAACGTGTGCGGCACACCAGCGAGGCCGGTGGCGCCGACCCGCTCGAACATCGCCCAGAAGCACGGGTCGACCACCGACAGGTCGGTCAGCGCGACCGTCGCGCCGACGGCGAGGTGCGTGTGCAGGATCGACGCGCCGTAGCAGTAGTGCAGCGGCAGCGCGGTCAAGGCCGCGTCGTCACTCGTCAGGTCCAGGTACTCGATGATCGACCGCGCGTTCGCGGCCAGGTTGTCGTGGCTGAGGCGGACCAGCTTCGGCGACCCGGTCGAGCCCGATGTGGACAGGAGCACGGCCAGGTCCGGGTGCAGGTCGTGCGCCGTGCCCGGCCGCCGGTGCTCCGGCACGGCACCGGAGACCACGACGTCGGGGTCGTACCGGTCCACGAGGCCCCCCATCGCCGGACCGTCGTCCGGAGCGACGATGACCGGGTGGCCGCCGGCGAGCGCCGCCAGGTACCACACGACGAACTCGACGGAGTTGGCCCCGCGGAGCAGCACGAGCCGTCGTTCCCCGCCGAGCTGCTCCCGGGCGTCGGCGACGAGCTCCGCCAACGCGTCGTAGGTGATGGTGCGCTCACCTGAGACGAGCGCCGTCGCGTCTCCGTGCACTCCCAGGTCGGCCCAGAACCGCTCTTCCACCACCACGCCGGTCGCCATCGGGCGCAGAGTAGTAAGCACACCTAACAGACAACGAATGGTTGGCTGCAGACGACTGACCCCGGGATCGCGACCGCATGCGCGAGCGGTCGCAGCGGACCGCGCGCCACCAGCCCGGTGGATCGACACGTCGGCGCGCGTCCGAGTCACGAACTGGGCCGCTGGGCGCCTCACCCGTGCCTTGGGCAGCGGCCCAGAACGGGAGGTGCTGATCCGGTCGGGATCTGGTCTGGTCTTGGTGGAGACGATGGGAATCGAACCCACGACCCCCTGCTTGCAAAGCAGATCGGAGGCCGTCCGGACGGCGTCCGAGCGTGTCGCCGAGTGCCGACTTCGGTCGGTCAGTCCGTCGAGAAAGTCCTGGTCAGCAGGGGTACGAGGGTCCGGGCAGATGCGGTCGGGTCGTGAATCGGCTTGGACGAGACGTGAGGATGCGATGTGCGGAACTGGCTACGTTCGTGGCTACGTCGTCGTCCCCTGCTGATCACGCAGACGATCAAGCCCCTCGCCACGCCAGCCCGCCCCCCCCCGATTCCGGCGGCGGCATGTCAACCGTAGGGAAGGTGGTCGAGGACCCAGCCCCAATCGAGGCGTTCCTGTTCGAGACGCACCGCCGACCCGTAGCGATCGCCGACCAGGTCGGCATAGAGAGCCGACTCATCTCCATCCAGCCGCTCGAGACGGGCCGACGTCGGCGACGGTTCCGTGACCCAACGATCCCGATGCTGCAGCAGGGACTCGCGGTCCATGAGGAAAGACGCCGTCTGCGGAAGCCACGCTCGGAGCCGGTCCAGGATGGCGAACCCGTGCGTGTCGACATCTCCCCAGTACCAAACGGGAACTTCGGACAGCCATCGCATCCTGCCGACCCGGTCCGCGTCGAAGCCCTTCCCCCAGATCAGCACGCCTTCGTACGGAGGGTCGAGGCTGAGGAAAGTCGTCTCGTTCTCGACCACGACAGCCGCCTGCACTCCCACGCGCAGTTCGGCCACCTCGTCGACCCGAAACGAAGCGTCAGTGACGCTGCCCGGTAGGCCGGCGAAGCCTGGCCCGAACCGCATCCGCAGCAGCTCGGGCTTCGTTGCCAGGCCCAGGTCGCGCACGAACCTCGAGGCGGTCCCAGAGACACCGAGAAGAGCGCCGAGTACCGAGCGGTGGCGTTCGACGAACTTGGTGTCGACTCCTGGAGCGTCGATCGTTCGGAGGTACCGACCCGATCCCCGCGCCGCATCCAGCCATCGGTAGGCCGCGAGCAGCGCTGGCCAGTCGTCGGTCGCCTCGATCGCTTTCAACGGCTTGTCGGCCACCCATGAGTGGACCGCGTCCATCTCACCGGCGAGACCGAGGATCTCGCAGTAGCGATCCACCTGACGTCTGACGCCGAGAAGGGCCCACGCCTGTTCATAGGTCTCGATCCGGATGCGGGACGGGATGCGGTTCCTGCCGAACTCGCGACCGCCGATGTCGCCGTAGACGATCTCGTATCGCACCCCGCCGCCGGAACCCCGATCGAGATCGGCGGCCCACTGCTGGACCGCTCCGAGGTCGGCGCCGATCTCGGAGGCCCTCGGGCCTCGGACCGCAAGGTCCTGCGCCGGGAACGACTCTCCTCGAGCCAGTGCCGACAACAGCGTCCCATCAGTCCAACGGCGCCTCAACCTCGCCGCGATCTCGTCGGGCGTCGTCCACTGCCGACCCGTCATCCGATTCCCTGTGCGCGCCGTTCCCGGAACTCCTCCAGGGTGAGGGTCTGGACCCGCGAGTAGTTGCCCTGCGGGTTGTCGACGAAGCCGATGGCCTTCACGTATGGCTCGATGACGTGCACCTTCTGCAGCGGTGTGACGACGAGGAGCTGGAGGCCGAGCTTGGCGAAGAGCTCGAGGGCGTAGCGGGTGGAGTCGTCCGAGCCTCGGCCGAAGGCTTCGTCGATCACAACGAAGCGGAAGTCGCGTGACTTCTCGACGCCCCACTGGAGGCCGAACTGGTAGGCGAGGGAGGCCGCCAGGATCGTGTAGGCCAGCTTCTCCTTCTGGCCCCCGGACTTCCCGTCGGAGTCGCGGTAGTGCTCGTACTCCTCACCGCTGACCTTGTCCTGTTCGGACGCTGCGAAGGTGAACCAGTTGCGGATATCCGTGACCTCCGCGGTCCACGCCCTGTCGGCATCGGCGTGGTCAACGCGGCCCCGGAACCGCTCGATGATCCGCTTCACGTCCTCGAAGCGCTGTTCGGAGTACCGGTCGCCGTCCGGCGCCAGCGTGTCGTCGGTCGCAGCACGCAGATCGGTCTGAAATTCCCTGATTCGCTGGCTCGGCGTCGGCTCAGCGACAAGCTTGATGATCCGGCCGGGGCTGTAGTCGATCGCGCTGAGCGCTTCGTTGATCCGGTCGACTCGCTCCTGGATTCCCTCTCGCTCTCGACGCAACCAGTTGTTGAACCCCGCCAGCTCTCGGATCGTCTCTGTGTTCAGCTGCCGCTTGAACTCCGCCTCGTAGGTGGGGAGGTCATCAGAGGCCACCCGGTCGTGGAAGGCCCGGAACTCACCTCGGGCGTCGACGTTGATGTCCATCTCAGTTGTGGCCTCGGGCCACCGATTCCGCACGATGCTCATGTACCTGAGTAGAGCGCCACGGTGATTCTCCTGGTCCCGACTCGCCCGTCCGATCAAGTCCTGTAGGGCGTCGGCCAATCGCTCCGACGCGGCCCGGCATTGCGAACTCCGGATGGGGACATCACCGCCGAGCTGGGTCTCCAGGTCCTCATAGTTCGTCCGGGCAATCTCCACGACGTCGGGTGGGAACGCAGCGATGGTCTTGATGTCCTCCTGCCGTGCCTCGTTCGCCTGCCCGATGCGTTCGTCGAACTGCGCCACTTGAGCCTGGACCTGGCGCTGCTCCTCGTCGAGGGCTTTCAGAGCCTTATCGACCTCGGAGAGCCGACGTTCGATCTCTGCCAGTTGCGACGATCCACTCAGGAGACGCTGGAGTTCGGCCCTCGCCTCGGTCTGACGATGCTCGGCCTCAGGTACGTCGAGCTCGCGCCAGTCCGAGTACTCGGCCAACCCGCTGAGGGCCTGCTGGCGTCCCCACACGCGCTTTCGCTCGGCGTCGACCCGGCCAAGCGCGGTCGTCACCGCCGCCAGGTCGGCCTCGAGCGTGGCGAGGTGGGCTTCGAGGGCATCGATCTTGGACTGGTTGCTCCACCCGAGCAGCCAATAGCGAGGGTCCTCGGCTCGATGACGATCGTCCTTCTCGTGACGGTCTCCGGACCGCACCTGCCCCTCGATGGTCACCGCCCGTTCGGCCTCGCGAAACTCCTGCATGCTGCGGGTACATAGATGCCTGGCCCGGCGCCCGACCTGCGATCGCAGGTACTCCTCGAACGGACCGGCCGCGATTTCCAGCGTGTCTGCCAGCACCATCCCGCCGAAGTCCTGCGCGGCCCTCAACGTCACCCGATGGTGCGGAACACGCTCGTAGACCAGCCGCAGCCCGAGGTGGCGGCCATTCACCCACTCCGACACTGCCGGATACAGATCCTGATCGACCAGCAACGATTGGGCGAAGCCGCGGAGTACCCGTTCGGCCGCTGGTCGCCACTCGGCGTGGGCATCGGAGACATCGATCAACTCGCCGGCGAAGGGGAGGTCGTCGGTGTCGAGACGAAGGTCGCGGCACATGGTCGCCCGAGCGTCCAGAAGGTTGCGGGGCAGGTTGCTCCCGCGGCCACGAAGACTGTCGAGATCCTTGGTCGTTTCCGCGACCTCCTGGCGCACCTGGTTGCGTTCGACCAGGTGGTCGGCGTGCTGCTCGTCCAGGGCCTGCTGCTGGTCAGCCAGCGACGAGCTGAGTGCGTCGGCAGCCTCGACGGCGCGAGCGAACCCGGGTGCGTCCGTGACCCGGTCGAGACCTGCGGCGGTCAGCCGTTCGGCGTACCGACCATGCTTCAGTCGGCGCGCCTCGATGTCGGCGCGGGCATCCTTTTCCAGGCGCTCTAATTCGCCGATGCGGTCGCCACCGGCGCCGGCTCGTTCGGTGATGAGTGCGTCTCGTTCGCCACCCAGGCGGGTCTCTCGGTCGTCGAGCAGGACGAGTTCTCCTGCAGCCCGGCTCCGTCCGGCTTCGTGCTCGGCGATCTCCCCAGCCAGGAGCTGCGATCTGAGCTCGGCGATGTAGAAGCGCACGGCGTCGCGCTGGTGCTCGAACCTCGTCCGCCGCTCAGTCGCATCGTCGTAAGCGACAGCTGCCTCGACCAGCGGCTCGAGGGCGGCGAGCTGCTCCCGCGCCCGGGTCACCGCCTCGTGCGCCTTGGTCAGGTCCTCGAAGTGGTTGACGATGTCGGCGACGCGATCACTCGCGTCGACTGGTTCGAGCATGTGGCTGCGCACGAACTCGTTGAGGTTCCCGACCGACTTCATGGACACGGTCTGGAGGAACAGCTTGAGGGCCTGTTCCGACTGGATGCCGAGCAGGCGCCGGAACTGGCGTGAGTACTCGGGGTAGACGTTGCTGACCTCGGCGCCCGAGGCGCGGAGCCGCTTGCGCAGCTGGGTGAGGTCAGATCCGAAGTCGGCGAAGTCGGGGTCAATCGAGAGCGGCTTCGAGGCGGTGACGTAGAAGCGGTCGGGTTGGCCGGTCGGGTCCTTCTGGTGGAAGACCTGGGCGAGGGTGACCTCCTCGTTGAACCCCTCGTTCACGAACACGCCGAGGATCACGGAGTAGGTGCGTTGATCTCGCAGCCCGATCGGCTTCGACGTCCCCGTGACCTCGTTCCGTTCCGACTTGAAGTGCCCCTCGACGTAGGAGCGCAGCGTCCGCTCTTTCGCCTCCGCGCCGGCCGCCTTGTTGTAGGAGATCCGGTTCGCCGGCAACAGCAGGGTGGTGACGGCATCGACCAGTGTGGACTTGCCGCTGCCGATGTCGCCGGTGAGAAGAGCTGTGTCGCCGCCGGGGACGATTTGCCAGACCCGCTGATCGAATGTTCCCCAGTTGTAGACCTCGAGGTTCCGAAGCCGGTACCCGGCGCGACTGCCACCCCCGAGGTGCACCGTCGGGAACAGGGTCGCACTCATTCGGCGCCCCCGCGGAGATCGGCGGCGTACTGCTCGAGCCTTGCCGCGTAGTCGCCGAGCGTCTCCGCGTCCACGTACGCCTTGAGGATCCGGCGCACCTCCCAGCGATCCTCACTGTCCCGCAGCGAGCGCAGGAACCCCATCTCCGTGATCTGCCGGATCGTGGCATCGACGTTGTCGACGATGCGGGACTCCTTCGCGGTATCGGGCAGGAAGGTCCGGAGATCATCGACGAGCTGGTCGCGGGTGAGGACCAGCTTGTCGCCGGTTCCGGCCGTCTCGAACTCCACCAACCGCTTCCGGAGCAGGACGAGCAGGATGCTCTGTGAGTGGGTGAGCGTGCGGCGTCGAACCAGACGGGGCAGCGGCTCCTCGCCCTCGCTGTCCGGTCGCGTCTTGAGGTAGGCGTAGCCCTCGGTGTCGTCGACGATCACGTCGACTCCGAGCGTGGCGAAGTGGTCTCGGATCTGCCCGCTGTGGCGGCCGAGTGTCTGCCAGGCCGTCTCGTGGCTCTCCTGGTAGACAACACCGCGCATCAGTTCGATGACCGTCGACGCCACCGCGTGCTCGTCCGGCGTTCTCATGTGCGACTGACCGTGACCTTGGGCATTCGGACCCGCCGAGGTGAGCCGTCGGCTTCGACATAGTCCATGACGATCTCGACAGCTTCGTCCATGTCGAGGTGGAGATCGTCCTCGTCGATCGACAGGTAACCGACGATCTCAGCCGCACCCTGTTCGATGGGGTGAACGGCCACGATGTCCGAGAGAGTGGCGGCGCTGCCTTCCGGGACAAGGGCTCGGAGGTTTCCGACCAGTCGGGCTCGGTCGACGAAGCTCTGCGCCAGCAGCGCCGACAGATCGAGCTCCTCGGGCTCGGCCGGGGCGAGCATGCTGTCGACCTCGGCTGATTCGCGCACGACGTACAGCGGACGCTCCATCGGAAGCGATATCGGGAGACCGGGAACGTCGAGTTCGAGACCGAGGCTCGGTGCGTGGTCCTTGACCTCGAGTGCGAGTCCCTCGACGGCTCGAACCAGGTCGACCACACGCCGGTTCTCGATCCAGACCTGGTCGTCGAGGAACCGGCGGAGCTGTTCCGAGATCTGGCGGACGGTCCGCTGCGTGCGCTCGGCGGCCTCCGCCCAGTCGTGATGCACGGTGGTGAGACGACCATCGGCTGACACGGCGTCGAGCTGCTGGGCTCGCCGGAGCAGGTCACTCAGCTCTTCCTGTCGGTCTTGCGAGAGCAGGAAGTCGTAAAAGGCCTGGAAGCTGGCGCCCTGATCCGAACTCCCGATGTCGGCCCGGCTCTCCACGAGGTCAGCGAGCAGCTCTCCCTTGGCTCCGTCCCACGATGCGATCTTCTCCCGTGCCTGCCGGTCCAGCTCGCGGAACTTCTCCCCCACCTCGCGGAAATCGCTCAGCAGCTCCCGTGCCGTTGCGGCGAACTGCTGATAGCGGTCACGAACCGCCGTCTCGCCGAGCAGGTCGATGTTGCCGGCCTCCGCCTGCTCGATCTGGCGATCAAGCTCGATTCGACGCGCTCTCAAGACAGCCAGCCGTGACTGTGGGTCGACGTCGGTGCCGTGAACGATCTGACGGAGGAGCTCGACGATCGTGTGCAGGCGAGACTCGGTGCCGACGAAGTCGCGGGTACGAAGCGCCGCGACCCACGCGTAGGCCTTCTCGAACGCGGAGGTCACCTCGTAGTGGACCTCGTCGGAGTTCGCCGGGTAGTAGCTCCGGAGCCACCCTCGCTCCGGTGCAGCCCAGTCCTCGAGGTAGTCGCGAGGTCGCTTCGGAAATGGCGGGTCGTCCGGGCGATCGTCATTCCGGGCATGTAGCTCATCGTCGAGGGCGGCAATCAGTTCGGTGGCAGGAGTCGCACCACGGTTGTCTTCGACAAACCATCGTCCGAGAAACGCAAGGACGAGCGAGGCGTTGTCGGCTCGAAGCAGACGCCACGCCGGGTGCCGCTCCCTCAGCGTCTCGATCGCCATGTAGTCCATCGATCAACCCCGATCAGTGCCACCCGTTGACCGTTGATATCTACTCCGCAAGTGTGACACTGACCGGACGGACACCTCGCGACCGACCGTCTCATGGCCGCCGATCCAAGTCCGATCCAGTATCGCTCACTTTCTCGTTGATATCGCTTGAAATCTGAGCGATACTGCAACCGTGCCAGCGAAGGCCCCGCCCCTGCTCCCTGTCTTCCGATCTCGCGTCCAAGGCGAGATCCTGGCCCTGGCGCTGCCTGATCCCGACCGCGAGTGGACGATCGACGAGCTGGCCGAGCGAACGGACGAGCCATACCAGACCGTCGCCACGGAGGTACGCCGTCTGGAACACTCAGACCTGCTCACCGCCACGCCCGTCGGACGTACGAAGCTGCTACGAGCAAACCGGGACAGCCCATACCTGCGACCACTCGCTCAACTGGCGACCATGGCGTTCGGCCCACCGGTGGTGATCGCAGAAGAGTTCGACGAGGTCGACGGCATCGATGCCATCTACATCTACGGGTCCTGGGCTGCGCGCTACGAGGGCGAACCAGGGCCGTCGCCGCAGGACATCGACGTGCTGGTCCTCGGCAAGCCCAACCGGGACGACGTCTTCGACGCAGCACGGCGGGCAGAGCGCCGACTGGGCCGAGAGGTCAACGTCACCCAGCGCACGAGGCACCAGTGGGAGACGGCGACCGATGGATTCGC
>DMTU01000246.1:40507-40802 GCA_003476595.1 Acidimicrobiaceae bacterium
AGACGGCGACCGATGGATTCGCCGAGCAGGTCCGCTCCTCACCGAAGGTCGAGGTCCCCTATCGTCCGAAAGGTGGCTCGGTGGAACAAGGGGAGTGAGGTCATCGAGCGCCTGCTCGAAGACCGTCACCTCGAGGAGGTCCCGGCCGATGCAGAGACCGTCGACCGCTTGATCGCCACCGCGCTCCGCCACATCACATCGGCGACGACCAGCGCCGAATCCGACCCCGAGGGCGCACTCGCCTTGGCCTACGACGCCGCCCGCAAGACGGCGACCGCACTGCTCGGCCACCAAG
>DMTU01000159.1:0-738 GCA_003476595.1 Acidimicrobiaceae bacterium
TGCTGCGGATGCTTGCGCCCACCCTGAGGCGGCACGGAGGCGACGGTGCCTTCCATGATCTTCAGCAGGGCCTGCTGCACACCCTCGCCCGAGACGTCCCGGGTGATCGAGGGGTTCTCGCTCTTGCGCGAAATCTTGTCGATCTCGTCGATGTAGATGATGCCCTGTTCGGCCTTCTTGACGTCGTAGTCCGCGGCCTGGATGAGCTTGAGCAGGATGTTTTCGACGTCCTCGCCGACGTAGCCGGCTTCGGTGAGCGCGGTGGCATCGGCGACGGCGAAGGGAACGTTGAGGCGGCGGGCCAGGGTCTGCGCAAGGTAGGTCTTGCCGCAGCCAGTCGGGCCGATCAGCAGGATGTTGGACTTGGCGATCTCGACGTCGTCGTGGTGCACACCTTCGGCGAGGCTGCCGCTCTTGGGCGCGTGGCCGGCCTGGATGCGCTTGTAGTGGTTGTAGACCGCGACGGCGAGCGAGCGCTTGGCGGGCTCCTGGCCGATCACGTATTCCTGCAGGAAGTCAAAGATCTCGCGGGGCTTGGGCAGTTCGAAACTGCCCAGGTCAGCTACTTCGGCGAGTTCTTCTTCAATGATCTCGTTGCAGAGTTCAATGCACTCGTCGCAGATGTAGACGCCGGGCCCGGCAATGAGCTTCCGAACCTGCTTCTGGCTCTTTCCGCAGAAAGAACACTTCAGCAGATCCGTGCTCTCGCCAATCCGAGCCATATGTGAACCCCTTTAG
>DMTU01000159.1:1021-7680 GCA_003476595.1 Acidimicrobiaceae bacterium
GCCAGCCGTGACATGTTCCACTCTAGGTCACTTTGGGCCTGTTGGGTGGAAAGCCGACGCCGGTGCGGCCACTTAAAGTGGGCCGCACCGGCGTCGGGTACTGCTTGTTACCTGATGGCCTGCTACTTGGTGATTGCCTGGGGCTTCATCTTGCGGGAATCCAGCACCTGGTCGATCAGGCCGTACTGCATGGCCTCGGCCGCGGTGAGGATCTTGTCCCGCTCGATATCGTTGTTGACCTGCTCCGGCGTCCGCCCGGAGTGCTTGGCCAGCGTGTCCTCGAGCCAGGCCCGCATGCGCATGACCTCAGCGGCCTGGATCTCCAGGTCGGAAGCCTGGCCGCCCTGGCCACCGGACAGCGAGGGCTGGTGGATCAGGACCCGGGCGTTCGGCAGGGCCAGGCGCTTGCCCGGGGTACCGGCCGCGAGGAGCACGGCAGCGGCACTGGCGGCCTGGCCGAGGCAGACGGTCTGGATCTCCGGGCGGATGTACGTCATGGTGTCGTAGATAGCCGTCATGGCGGTGAAGGAGCCGCCCGGGGAGTTGATGTAGAGCGTGATGTCGCGGTCCGGGTCGGTGGACTCAAGCACCAGCAGCTGCGCCATCACGTCGTCGGCCGACGCGTCGTCGACCTGGACGCCGAGGAAGATGATGCGGTCCTCGAACAGCTTGGTGTACGGGTCCTGGCGCTTGAAGCCGTACGGGGTGCGCTCCTCGAACTGCGGCAGCACATAGCGGCTGCTCGGCAGGTTACCGGCAGTCGAACCGAAGTTGTAGTTCATGTTCATTGCTCCTGAATTCATTGCTGTCTACGTGCCGGTCAGTTCTCGGTGGCAGCGTCGGTTGAGTCGGTGACGGAGCCATTGGAGTCGGCGTTGGTTCCGCCGCCGCCGGCCACGGATCCCGCGTGCGCCGCGATCTTGTCGAAGAAGCCGTATTCAAGGGCTTCCTTGGCCGTGAACCACTTGTCGCGGTCGTTGTCCTTGAGGATGGTCTCGACCGACTGCCCGGTCTGGTCGGCCGTCAGTTCGGCCATGACCTTCTTCATGTGCAGGATGAGCTCGGCCTGGATCTTGATGTCCGAGGCCGTGCCGCCGATGCCGCCGGAGGGCTGGTGCATCAGGATGCGGGCGTTGGGGGTGGCGTAGCGCTTGCCCTTGGTGCCGGAGGAGAGCAGGAACTGCCCCATCGAGGCGGCAAGGCCGGTGCCGACGGTGACGATGTCGTTGGGTACGAACTTCATCGTGTCGTAGATCGCCATGCCGGCGGTGACGGAACCGCCCGGGCTGTTGATGTACAGCCAGATGTCCTTCTCGGGGTCCTGGCCCTCGAGGTACAGGAGCTGGGCGCAGATCTGGTTGGCGATCTGGTCGTTGACGTCGGTCCCGAGGAAGACGATGCGGTTCGACAGGAGCTGGTTGTAGATCTGGAAGCCCTGCGCGTCGAGCCCCGGCAGATCGGCGGCGAGTGGGGTCGGGAGCTGATCGGTCACGGGTCGGAATCTAGCGGCGGCGTCGCCGGGTACCGTCCTGCCCCCACGCATCAGTGGTGGAACTGGCAGACACGCGGGGTTTCGGATCCCCGTGCGTCCGGGCGCACAGGTACCGTCGCCGCACGCATCAGTGGTGGAACTGGCAGACACGCAGGGTTTAGGTCCCTGTGCGCGAGAGCGCGTGTGGGTTCGAGTCCCACCTGATGCACCGACCCGAGCTCAGGGGCCGCCGAGGATGCCCTTGGTGCCGTCACCCACGCTGCCCACGCCGTCGCCGGCGTCGACCACCGGGTAGCCCACCGACGGGGTGGCAGGGGCGTCGGCGCTGCGCCGCTCGAGCTCCTCGGAGCCGAACCAGGCGAGAGCGCCCAGGACGGCGAGGAACAACACGACCTTCAGCACCCGGTGAGCGTACGTCCGCCGCCGCAGCCCGTACAGGGCCCGCGCGCCCGAACCCGCCTGCGACATCGCGCCGCGACCCCGGCATGCTCTGGGGATGCCCGAGGGCCACACCATCCACCGCCTCGCCCGGGATCTGGGCGAGGACCTCCTCGACCGCCCGGTGGCGGCAACGGCGCGCCAGGAGCGTTTCGCCGACGGGGCCCGACGCCTCGACGGTCAGGTGCTGACGGGCGCCGAGGCCCACGGCAAGCACCTGTTCCTGCACTGGGACGGCGGCGAGGTCCTGTACGTCCACCTCGGCCTCATCGGGAAGTTCCGACGCCACCAGCTCCCGGCACCGGAGCCGTCCCCGAACCTGCGACTGCGCCTGTCGGGCGAGGCGACGGCGTGGGACCTCACCGGCCCCATGACCTGCGAGCTGCGCGACCCCGACGTCGTCGACGAGGTGACGGCCACCCTCGGCCCCGACCCGCTGCGGCGACGGGCCGATCCCCGACCGTTCATCGATGCCGTCCGGCGGAGCCGCAAGCCCATCGGCGCCCTGCTCCTCGACCAATCCGTGATCGCCGGCATCGGCAACGTCTACCGCGCCGAGGTCCTGCACCTCGCCGGCATCGACCCGAGCCGGCCCGGCCAGTCGCTGTCCGAGGACGAGGTCCGCACGTTGTGGCGTCTGTCCGTCGAGCAGCTCCGCCTCGGGCTGAAGCGCAACCGGATCGTCACCGTTCCCCTCGGCGGCCGACGGCTGACCAGCATCTCCCGGGAGGAGTCGTTCCACGTCTACAAGCAGGAGCGGTGCCGGACGTGCGGTGCCGACGTGGTCCGCAGCCCGATCGGGAACCGCACCTCCTACGCCTGCGCCACCTGCCAGTCGGCCTGACCCGGCGTAGCGTCCGGGCGTGCACGTCTCGGAGCTCCAGACGCCCGCCCTCGTCCTCGACCGGGCGGTGTTCGATCGGAACGTCACCCGCATGGCGGGGCTCCACCCGGGACGGAGGCTGCGCCCGCACGTCAAGGCCTTCAAGTCGACCGCCCTCGCCCGGCGCCTGGTCGATGCCGGACACCCCGGCTTCTGCTGCGCCACGGTGGCGGAGGTGCTCGGGATGGCCGGCGCCGGTCTCGGCGACGATCTGCTCCTCGCCAACGAGACCCTCGACCCTCGACGGCTCCGGGCGATGGCGGAGCTCGACGTGCCCGTGACGGTGGCGGTCGACTCCGACGAGACGGTCGACGCTGCCGCCGCAGCCGGGATCCCGCGGGTGCTCGTCGATGTCGAGGTCGGCCTTCCCCGCTGCGGGTGCTCCGTGGACGACGCCGGCCGGCTGGCCGATCGCGCTCGCGCCGCCGGCATGGAGGTGCGCGGGGTCATGGGCTACGAGGGCCACGTCAACGCCCTGCTCGACCGGGAGGAGCGGCGGGCTGCGGTCGAGACGGCCATGACGCTGCTGCTCCGGGCCCACGACCAGGTCGGCGGCGACATCATCTCGGGCGGCGGGACGATGACGGCCGAGCTCAACGAGTGGGCCACCGAGGTGCAGGCCGGCACCTACGTGCTGATGGACACGTCGTTCGCGCCGCACGTGCCCTTCGAGGTCGCCATCGGCGTCGACGCGACGGTCATCTCCGTCAGCCCCAAGGGGTGGGCGGTGGCCGACGCCGGGCTGAAGGCGTTCGGCATGGACAGCGGCAAGCCCTCGCTCCCGGGCGCGGACGTCTGGATCGTCTCCGACGAGCACGTCACCTTCGCCGGGCTCGACGTCTCGACCGGTGACCGGGTCCGGCTCCTCCCCGCGCACCTCGACCCGACCGTCGCCAAGCACGAGCGCATGTGGGTGCTCGACGGCGACGAGGTCGTCGACGAGTGGCCGGTGGACCTGCGCGGGTGGTGAGCAGCGCCTTCCGGACGGCTGGGCGCGTCGGAGCGGCCGGCCTGGCGGGTCGCTGGCGGTAGGTGGGTCAGACGGCCGGGGTGATGGGTCCGTCGTCGCCGGGGCGGTGGATGGTCCAGGTCCCATCCGGGTCGCGGACGGGGCGGAAGCCGTGCTCCTTGGTCCGGTTGTGGAACCCGCAGTACGCATCCGAGTTGTCGGTGTTCGTGGGCCCGCCCCGGCACGCCGGGTCCCGGTGGTCGACCTGCAGGTTCCGGCCCCGCCCGTCACAGCCCGGCCACAAGCACCCCAGGCCGCCCGGTCCTCGCAGCAGGGCTTGGAGGAACGCGGCATCCCGGGCCGAGCCGGTGAACAGCCGCTGCCGGCGACCCAGATCGATCACCGTCCCCGCCGAGTCGACCACGACCCGGCGGACGTGACCGACCAAGGCAGCCGCGACCGCCTCGGCCGGGCGGATCTGGGTGCCGTCGAGGGTGTGGCAGCGCCGGTCGTCGAGCACCTCATTCGGGTCGACCCGGACATCCACGCCGGCAGACCGGCGGAGCTCGTCTTCGAACGTCTCTAGGTCCACGACGATGTTGACCAACGGCTCCGGCGAGCAACCATCGGCGGCGGCGGCCCGGCAGAAGATCCGGAACATCGCATCAGCGCGGCGTTGGGCCGGGGTGCGGTCCAGGTGCTCGACCCGGGCGTCCTCGCCATGCACCTCCCGGGCGGCGGCCCAGTCGGCGTACAGCTCGGCGGTCTCGAAGCGCTCGAAGATCTCCGCCATCACCGCCCCCTGCAACCCCCCGTGGTTCGCCTCGAGACGGAACGACCCATCGATGCTGTTCTCCTGCAGCGACGCGTTCCGACGTTCGTGGCACCGCTCGGCGGACTGATCGGCCCCATCCGCGTCGGCCAGGGCTTCCCACTGGCGCAGCGCAGCGACGAAGTCGTCGTAGCCCAGCACGGTGGCGTGGTGGGCGAAGATCGGATCCGCATCCGCCACCCACTCGGCCACCCGCGGGTTCGACACCGTTCGGGCCATGGCCCGGACGTGCTCGGTCGGGATCTCGCCCCGCGCATACGCGGCCTCGACCAGGGGCAGGCGGGGCAGGGCCCGGCTGGTCCGGACCCGACCGTGCGCCTCCGACCCCGACAGGCGACCGATCGCTTTCAACGCCCCCTTGGCGGTCTTGTGTCCGTCGAGGCTGAACGCGGCGCTGGCATCGAGGTGGGCGACGGTGCGGTCGGTGCCGTGATCCAACCGGCGGCGCAGCTTCTCCAACCGACCGACCAGGGCCAGCTCCTCCTTCGGCGACAACCCGTCCAGGTCGACGGCCTGGACCATGCCCACCGCGGCCTCGAGCGCTTTGAGGGCGGCGTCGGGATCGACGCCGGGTTCCAACAGGTCGGTCACGGTGACGTCTCCCCCGAGACATCACCGGTGTGTGGTCGGTGGCAGCGCATCGGCGCGGCTCCTTCCTCATCGATGTGAACGGTCGACGCGAAGCCGACGAGTGGCACCTCCAGCCCCAGCCGGAGCGCCTACCCACCATCCAACTCAGGGGGTACGACACTTATTAGAGGATGGGTGGGTCGAGGTGACCGGTGTGCGGTCTGACCCAGGGTACGACTGGCCCGCTGTGCGGTGCCCGTTTGTTGATCTGTCGGCCGTGCACGGGTCCCTCGACGCGCACCGACCGGTCGGGCGGACGTGACCTCATAGGAGCGTTGGCCTGCATCCCAAGTGTCCTGTCCGCCGTCCCGGCCGGAGGTGCTCCACATCCGGCAAGGACAGGAGACACAAGACCATGACAGCAGACATCATCGACCCGATCGGCGAGGTGATCGTCGGCGTCGACACCCATGCCGACCAGCACACCGCCGTCGCGATCAACGGCATCGGCCAGATCCAAGAGACCCTCGAGGTTCCGACCACGACCATTGGGTTCCGACAGCTCGTGGGCTGGGCCCGTGAACTCGGCCGCTTCGAGCGGGCCGGGGTCGAAGGCTGCGGCTCCTACGGCGCCGGCCTCGCCCGTCACCTCACCGAAGCTGGCGTGACCGTCATCGAGGTCGACCGGCCCAACCGACGACGTCGCCGGCGACGGGGCAAGTCCGATCCGACCGACGCGGAAAGCGCTGCCCGAGCGGTCCTGGCCGGCGAGGCCGCGACCGTCCCGAAGCTCTCCACGGGGACGGTCGAAGGGGTCCGGATCTTGCACTTGACCAGGCGTTCCGCGGTCAAGGCACGTGTACAGGCCGGCAATCAGATCAAGGACCTGGTCCTCACCGCGCCCGAACCGATCCGCGCCCAGCTCCGTGACTGCAACACCAAACAACGAGTGAAGATCTGCGCCGCCTGGCGACCCGGCCCGGTCACCGACCCCACCTCCGCCACCCGGCGCGCCCTGCGACATCTCGCCCGTCGCTGGCTCGACTTGGCCGCAGAGATCAAAGAACTCGAGACCGAACTGCTCCGCCTCCTGCGAGAGCTCGTTCCCAGCGTTCTCGCCGAACGCGGAGTCGGCATCGACGTCGCCGCCAAGCTCGTCATCGCCGCCGGCGAGAACCCCGAACGGCTCCGAAACGAAGCATCCTTCGCCGCCCTCTGCGGCTCGAGTCCCGTCGACGCGTCCAGCGGCAAGCACGCCGCCCACCGCCTCAACCGCGGCGGCAACCGCCAAGCGAACAACGCCCTCTACACCGTCGCCCTGCACCGCACCCGAACATGCGACGAGACCAAGGCCTACATCGAACGACGACGCTCCGAGGGCAAGACCGACCGCGCCATCCGACGCTGCCTCAAACGAGCCCTCGCCCGCCGCTTCCACCGCCTTCTCGTCCACGATCTCACCTCGGCTTGACATAGGAGTCTCAAGAACTCACGG
>DMTU01000269.1:0-6057 GCA_003476595.1 Acidimicrobiaceae bacterium
GACCGCACTGCTCGGCCACCAAGGACTGCGCCCGACTTCGGCCGGCGGGCACATCGCCGTCGTCGAGGCCATGAACGCTCAGTTCCCCGGCGTCGAGGGTCTCAAGTCGATCGACCGGCTCCGCCGGCGGCGAAACCAGGCCGAGTACCCCGACCCTCGCGACTACGACCCCGTCACGAATGACGAAGTCGATGACGCCATCGCCGCGGCATCCGCCTGCGTGAACGCCGCCGAGAAGCTCCTCGACGTTCCCCAGCTCGGCCTGTTTCGCTGACCGCGCAGAGCGGCCTACACCAACCGAGAACGATGGTCAGCCCGCCTTGGCCACCGCCGCGATCTCATCAGCGATCTCGGCCAGCGTCATCACCGCCGTGTTCAGGACCTTGAGGTCCGCAAGCGTCGGACTCGCTGCGAGAACATCGTCCTCGTCAGGCGGTGCCAGATCGGGAGGATCACCTTCGCCCCGCTGGCCCGCTGCTTCGCCACCAGTCCGTCGAGCTCAGCCTGCGGCCACTCCTTACGAAAGAAGTCGGGCGAGAGGATGATCACTCCGAATCTCGAACCCGCCAGCCCTCGATCGATGCTGCGACGAAGGCTGTCCCCGACGGTCAACGTGAAGTCGTCGTACCAAACCTCGACGTCGCGGTCGATGAGCAGGTCCGCGAGCGGGCGGGCGACGGCCTGCTTGTCCTCCGACGCGTGTGAGATGAAGACGTCGTGTGCTAGCGGCGTACTCGGTGCAGCCGGCGCGCTGAAGAGTTCACCGTGGGATGGGCGGAACTGACGCTCGGCTGCACTCGCCCGAGTCTGCAGAGTCTTGATCGCTCGCTTCTGCTCTTCGTCCCGCTTCTTTCCAAGCCTCGCTTCGGCTGTATGGAGTGACTTCTGCTTTGCGGCCAGCTTCTTCTCGAGTTCAGCGCGCCGCTTCTCTGCGGCGACGGCCGACTTCACCTGTCGGTCGGCTTCTTTGGACCGGCTTGAAGCCGAGGACGCTGTCGATGCCTTGGAGGCCCGCTCGCGGTTGCTCGCCTCCTTCTCCCGCGAAGTCGCGACCTTGGCCGATTCCCCGGCGATCTTCTGCTGAAGCCCTTGGATCTCTTTCCTCAGTCGGTCGACCTCGCTCTGGGAGCTCATCGAGCGCTCCCAGCGATGGCGCTCCTGGTTCCGGTGGGGACCCGCGTCGTCATCGCTCGCTCCATCACCGTAGAGATCCCCTCAGGTAGCAGGGACTGCATGATCAGCCCGTCGGGCGAAGCCGCTCGTGCTTGATCTGCATGTCCAGCTCATTGATCGGTAGGTACTCGTCCCGGCCATGGCGTGCAAGCGTTCGGTAGTGCCGGTACATCCGGTTGGACACAGCAGCATGGCCTTCGCTGGCCAGTTCCTCGTTGAGGCGGACCAGGGACGGCGGGCCTCCAGGTCGACTGAAGATCTCCCATCCGGCGATGGCGTCGGTGTTCTTGGCGTTCGGCATAGCGCCTCCTTTCAGGCCCATCGAACGGTAAGCGGCCGTGCTTGCGAAGTGGTGGATGGTGCACGTCTAGTGATCGGTTTCTGATCGGTTGCCGCTAGCAGAATCCCCGGGACGGTTCGTCGCGGGTTTGCGCGCGCGATATCCACCACTTCGCGCGCGCCTTCTCGTACGCTGCTCGCATGGCTCGACCAAAGGTGCACCACGAGGAACGCGTCACCACCGCCTTCAGGCTTCCCAAGGAGCTGCACGCGAAGCTGACCGACGCGGCCGCTGAACGCGACCTGTCCGCCAACTTTCTCGCCGTCAAGGCGTTGGAGGAGTTCCTCGAAAACCTCGTGCCCGCTGAGGAGCTCCGGCTTACGCGGAGCGCGTCCTGATCAGCTCCGGCGAATGAACGGCCGGTTTCGCAGATCATCGACACGCTGTCCGAAGCGGACTGGGTGCTCATCTCTGAGCGTGTCTCGGCTCAGTCAGCGTTCAGGCTCTCACCGACAGCCAACGCTACGTCCCACCGATTCGTCGACCGAGCCCACAGGAGAATGTCGTGCAGGCGGAGGCGCGTCGGCGTGGATGCCACCGTGCCAGAGACCGCCTCGCCGATCACGTCTTCGAGTTCGCTCCACGCATCGGCCGTCGAGGTCAGATCTCGATGAACGGTTGCCCACGCAGACCCACCTGTGCGGAGGTACGGAATCGTCTCGTTGTCGATGAGGGGAAATACCGACGGACGCTTGTGGTGGAGGATCTTGTGTGCGCGGGCCACCTCGACTCCGGGCACCCCCATCAAGATCGTCCATGCTCTCCAGAGCGGCCACTCCTCCGCACCTTCGTCAACCGGAGACGCAGACACCTGGTCGACGCTCAAGGTCCAGAACTTCACTCCCGACTCGTCGAGACGAGTGATCTGCTCACCGATCTCGCCGGCCACGGCAAGCACCCCGGCGATGTCACGGGCCCGCATCTGCGCATTCAGTCCATCGGCCACGAGAATGTCGATCGGCCCGATGTCGGGGGTCGCCGACGCGTCGATCCCGTCGTAAGTAGTGAACGCGAATGCGCCGACGGACAGGTCGCCGACGTCATCACCGACGCCCGACGTCGGTGCGACCCACCTGGTCGTCTCACTACCGAGGCAGTACCCCCGGAGCACGGTGATCGCCGTCTCGAGCGGGACGGGATCTCCTGCGACGTTGACGTAGCGCTCACCTGACATCTCTGACATCACTCGCTCGTTCGGGCGGACATAGCCATGGTCTCAAACATCATCCCGCCCGCCGAGCAGTTCGTCAGGCTCTACGCGTTGAATCCGGTCGAGGCCCTGGTGCACGCCGACGCCCGCCGGCGGACCCGACGCCTCATTGCGTTGGACGACCGACTCGACATGATCGTTCGCTTCGGCCAGTAGACGGAGCGCCGAATCGGGATCCTCCTCGGCCAAGGCCTGGAACCCAGCCGGGGTGAGCTTCACCAGTTCGACGAGGAGGCCGGCCATCTGCTGGATGACCTCGTCGGCCGGCGTGGCTCGCTGCGCCAGTCGGACGTCGCGCAGGGCGCGCCGGCGGATCTCGAGCTGCTCGTCGAACTCTGGCCGGGTCACCCCGCCCAGTGGCCAGTACACCGCCTTGTGGGTGGCGTCCTCGTCGACCTCGGAGGCGAGCAGCCCGCGGATCCGGTCGACGAAGGCGTTCCATCCCGAGAACCCGGGCTCGTCGAACGAATCCTCGACAGGTTCAGCCTCGACTTCGACCCGGCGCTCGACGCCACACGTGCCGTCGTTGATTTCCTGCACGCGCGCAACCCGCTCGGCGAAATCGGACTCTTGCGATCAGAGGGCCAATACGTCCTCATCAGCGGGCCGATCGGAGCAGACTCGTTCCGCACCACGGTCGAAGCAGCCCTCACCAACACACCGGTCTGGGACCGCTACGACAGGACCCGCCGCCGGGTCAGCGAGAGTCTCGCTGTTACAGCACTTGAGCGCGCCCTCGACAGCGCCGCCTTCGTCTCAAGTTTCGAGTATTTCGCTCCTCGTGCCGGGACCGAGACGGTGGCACTCGGCAGCGAATGCGGCGAGCCGAACGAAGTAGGCGACCTCGTCGAAGCGGACGCTCTGTTCCTTGTGGAGGATGTCGCGATCTGCCTCGAGGTGAAAGGACGAAGCGTCGCCCGCGCTGCTCGACGAGGAGATGTCACGCGGCTGAAGACCGAGATCAAGAAGATCCTCGGCCACGGCGCTGACCAAGCTCGGCGGCTCGAATCTCTGATCCAGGAGAACGGTGGCGTATGGCGAGCTGACCGAACCTGGCTCGACCTCAGCCAGGTCCGCGAGACCCACACCGTCGTCGCCGGCCTCGACTACTTCGGCCCGCTCGGCGTGTCGCTCGGCGATCTCGATTCCAGTGGGCTCTTGGGCCACGGGCCGCTCCCGTGGATCGCCTCGCTCCACGACCTCGAAGTCATCAGCCGCGTCGTCGATCGACCCGCCGAGTTCCTCTTGTACCTACGCCGAAGGACGAACTCCGGCGTCGCCAAGCACTACAGGGGATCCGACGAGCTCGATCTCTTCATGCTGTTCATGGACGGCGGCCTCTTCGTCGAAGATGATCCAGACGAGATCCACCACCGGTACCCCCGAACCCCACCGCCGACCCGGACGGCACGGACACGTTTCGAGCGGGAGGCTCGACCCACGTTCGTCGGCACTCACACCGACCCAGTCGATGCCTGGATGTATTGGATCGAGGGGAGCAACCCCGACGAGACAGAGAAGCCAGTCTTCAACGTCGACCCGTCGGCCGCAGCGCTGGTCGACTTCCTCGCGGCCGGCAAGAAGCCCGGCTGGCTACGCGTCGGCGCCGACCTCCTCGCTCTCAGCGGCCCAACGCAACGCAAGCTGGCGGCCAACGTCGAACGAATCGTCCAGCGGACGGAACAGGATCTGAACCCGCACACGCTGACCCAGGGCTTCGCGAGCACACACGGGTACCTCACGTTCTTCGCCCGCACGATGCCCCCGGCGGCCGACCGGGACGTCGAAGCAAGCCTGCTGTACACCTACATGCTCACGAAGAAGCACCAGGTGGGTTCCGACCGGAGCTTCGGTCTCCTCCTCAACCCCCGTGGCCGCATCGAGGCCACGATGTACATGAACCACCCATCGGGCGACGACGAGGCTCTCGACGAACTCGGTCGGGCCATCGGCCTCAAGCGCACGTGGAAGAAGCCCAAGCGACCACCAGCCCTGTCCAAGAAGAAGCGGAAGCGTCGTCGCCGACGGTGACTCAGTTCGCTCCCGGTCGCCGCTCCAGCAGCCCGTTCCAGGCGTCGACCGCGTGGGGCAACGCGGGCCGGACCGAGTGGCGGTAGCCCTCCGTCGTCCTGGTATCGACATGGCCGGCGAGGTCGGCGACCTTGACCAGGTCGTCGAGCTGGTCGGACACGAGGGACACGAACGAGTGGCGGAGCTCGTAGGTGGTCCAGTCGTCGCCGAGGCCGGTGCTCTTGCACAGCGTCTTGAAGGCGCGCCGCAGGTTGGACATCGTCATCGGCGTCCCGTTCCTGGTCGGGAACACGAAACCCTCGTCCTCGTAGAGCCCGAGGATCTTCTGCTCCTCCCGGTGGCGGATCAACGCGGCGACGAGCAGCGGGTGGAGCGCCATCCGGCGTTTGCCCCGCTCGGTCTTCGGTGAGGCTTGGCCGACGTACTTGTCCTCGACCTCGAGGACGCGCTCCGCGATCGTCAGGCTCGGCTCGTCGGAGTCGATGTCGACGAACGGCCACCGGAGGCCGGCGAGCTCGCCGGGGCGCAGGCCACACATGAGCCCGGTCAGCCACATCGCTGGCCGAGGGTCCTTCGGGATGCCCTTAGTAATCAGCTTCTCGGCCTGCTCAAGGTTGAGGCTCTTGCGCGGCTTCGACGGCCGGCGCGCCGGCAGCAGGACGTCGGCGGCCGGGTTGGTCCTGATCCGCCGGGCCCGCTGCGCGTGTTGGCACGCCTGGTTGAGGTAGTTCCAGGTCCGGTCGATCGTGCTCGTGGCGTACTTGTTCTCGGCCATGTCCTGGAACAGCGCCTCGAGCCGCTCGGTCGTCGTGCGGTCGACCCACTGGTGTCCGATCACCGGCCGCACGCTGGTGCCGAGGAGCTGGCGCGCGTTGGCGATGGTGTTCGGCGACTTCTGCCGGGCGTGGCGCGAGGTTCTCGTCGGCGCCACGTTCGGGCAGCCGGCCTCGAACCAGTCGTCGAGGACCTCGTTGAACGTGAGCTGCTTGGTGCGCCTCGGATCGGGCGCCTGCTCCTGAGCTCGCAGGGCGAGCAGCTCGTCGAGGTCGGCCTGGGCGTCGGCCTTCTCGACCCGCTCGACCTTGCGACGCGTGCCGTCCGGGAAGCGGACCCAGGCCATCCACCGCTGCTTCGACTCGTTCCAGCGGACGCTGGGCTTCCTGGCCACCGCAACACCCCCGACGTAGCCAACTGGTCAAAAGGCTACGTCCAGAGTGGCTACGTCGGCAAGACCCTTGTTGGTCAGAGGCCCACTTCGGGCCTCTGACCTGGGCTTTCTCGGTGGAGACGATGGGAATCGAAC
>DMTU01000269.1:6138-9820 GCA_003476595.1 Acidimicrobiaceae bacterium
CCTGCTTGCAAAGCAGGTGCTCTAGCCAACTGAGCTACGTCCCCGTGGGAGTGCCCAGGCTACGTGGGCTCGACCTCGATGGTGAAGCCGTCGCCGTCGGGCACCTTGCGCACCCGCAGGCCGGGGAGCTCGGTGACGCCGTCATCGAGGACCTGGACCCAGGCGTCGGCCGCCGTGTGCTTGGTCGTGTGCAGGACGCCGTCGGGTTCGGGCTGGTGGACCTCGATGTGCCCCGGGCCCCCGATGCGCAGGATGCCGGGTTCGGCTCGTCCCCGGGGCGGGCCATCGGGCACGTACCGCAGGACGCCGATCGATCCGTCGGGCCGGCGCCAGTGCACGGTGCCGGCGACGAACTGGTACCACCCCACCCAGTCGGAGTCGCCGTCCTCGGCGCCGACCATGACGTCGGTGCCGAGCCACGCCGATGCCGCACGACGGGTCGGCCAGGACGAGATGGTCTCGCTGACGGTCCGCTCGCCGCGGAA
The DNA here is from genome assembly GCA_003476595.1 of Acidimicrobiaceae bacterium. GTDB lineage: Bacteria > Actinomycetota > Acidimicrobiia > Acidimicrobiales > Salinilacustritrichaceae > Salinilacustrithrix. The sequence goes on from DMTU01000269.1 coordinate 6,624, forward strand.
CCCCCGGAGGTGGGAGCGGACCTCATCCGACACGACCGGCGGGGCCAGGGCGAGCGTCGGCAGCGACTGGAGGTCGTGGCCGTGGGCGACGGCCTCGGCGTCCAGGTCCGGCAGGGGGGCGGCGTCCTCGCCGGCGGCGCCGGCCATCAGCAGGGCGACCTTGCCGACGTAGCGATCGAGGTCGAGCCCGTATGCCCGCGTGTACGGCCCGGCGATGTTGCGCAGGCCGGCGTGGTGACGGCTGGCGACGGTGGCCCACAGCCCGGCCTCGAGCTCTGCCCCCCACGCCCGCAGGCGAGCACTGGTGCTGTGACCCCGCCAGAGCGCGAGGGCCCAGAGATCGACGCCGTCGTAGGTCGGCGAGTTGAACTCCTGGAACGTGCCGTGCTGGCGCCACCCCTCCACGACCCTGTCGGCCAGCGCCTCGCCGTCATCGACCATCCCGGCCTCGACCAGCAGCCAGGCGTGCTGCAGGGCGATGTTCGTGTACCACCACGTGAGGCGACCGCTCTCCTGCTCGCCGGCGGCCGCCAGAGCGATGGCGTCCTCGGTCCTCGTCCGCAGCCCGGCATCCAGCGCGGACGGGTACCGGGTCAGCAGCAAGCGCAGGGCGATGCCGACGAACTGGCGCCAGTTCGGGTCGTAGTCGACCCACTCGACCGCCCCGACCCGCGGCTCGGGCACCTCGGCGAATCGGGCGAACGTTCCGTGCCACGGTGTGCCGGTCGCGTCGTACTGCAGGTCGAGCAGGGCATCGACCACCGCGGCGAGACGGTCGTGGTCGCCCCGCCGGGCGAGGTCCAGGGCGAACCACGCGCTCTGCGGCACCTGGTGCAACGTGCGGCCGGGGACCCCTTCATCGTCGAGCGAACCGGGCGGGTTCCAGACCAGGTGCACCGCCGGGTCGTAGACGACGTCGACCCGTGGTCGCAGACGGGCGGCCAGCCGCTCCAGCGGACCGGTCATCGACGGGCCTCCCGGGCCCGGCGCTTGGCCTGGACCAGCTCCACCCGCTCGGGCCGGTCCCTGTAGTACGGGTCGAGCGGGTAGCAACCCGAGACCAGGCCGGCCCGGGGGGCGGTGGTGCAGTCGCTGAAGGTCCGGCACACGAGGCGCCGCTCCAACGGCCGGCCGGCGAGCACGTCGACGGGCAGCGTCGGGTACGACAGCGCGATCCGACCGAGGCCCACGAGGTGGGCGCCGCCCGATCCCACCACCGCCTGTCCGACGTGGGCCAGCCAGTCCTGCAGGTAGCTGTAGCCCGAGCCCACGACGACGAGATCGGGATGGGCCGCGGTCAGGGCGGCGGTTGCCACGATCTGGCGGGCCACACCCACGAGCGGGTCCTCGGGCGGGTCGTAGCCATCGGACGGCGGGAAGGACGCTGGTCGCTGGATGTGGGGCGTGGTGTAGGGGCTTCCGGCGGTGCTGCACACCAGGCCCACACCCTCTGCGGTGAGCAGGTCGAGCAGGGCATGGGTCTCGGTCAGGTCGATGCCGAGGCCGCTGTCGTCGGCGCCGAAGGGTCGAGGGAGCTCATCGTCGCCGTCGGGCTCCCCGACTCCGTCGCTTCCCGCCCGGAAGGGGACGAAGTCGAATGCCGACAGCCGGACGGCCACGGCCAGACCGGGCGCCTCGGCCCGGATGCCCGCGAGCACACCGCGCAGGAACCGGGTGCGGCCCTCGAGGTCGCCACCGAAGGAACCAGCCCGGTCCCGTCCGGCGAGCAGCTCGTGCAGCAGGTAGCCGTGGCAGCACTTGATGTCGACGAAGTCGAACCCGGCCTCCGCGACCAGGACGGCGCCGGCGACGAAGCGGGCCTGCAGCGCCTCGAGCTCCCCGTCGGACAGCACCGTGGCGTCGTCGGCACCGACCCGGGCATCGAGCACCGGGTGGCGCAGGGCGGTGCGGGGGTGCGGGGTGCCGTCGGGACGGGACCAGCGGCCGGAGTGGGTCAGCTGCAGCCCGGCGACCTGGCCGGGAGCGAGCAGCTGTCGCAGCCCGGCGATGGCCTCGACCGTCCGCTCGTCGATGACGAGCTGGTTCGGGTTGGCCCGGCCCTCGGGGACCACGGCGGTCGCCTCGCCCCAGACCAGCCCGGCGCCGCTCTCGCCGAAGCGCTGCCACCGGCGCCGGACGAGGTCCGTCGGCGCCCCGTCGGTGGTGCCGTCCCAGCCCTCCATCGGCAGGATGGCGAACCGGTTCGGAGCGGTCGACGGACCGGCGCTCCCGTCGGTGAAGGTGACCGGCTGCGCCAGCGACCCGTCGGCGTCGATCCGATCGACCACCGGCAGGTCGATGCCGAGCTCGGCCGCGCGCGTGCGCAGGGCGTCGGGGGAGCCGAGGTTCTTGACCTGGGGGTAGCGCTTCATCCCAGGTCCTCGACCATCACCTCGACGCGAGCGGCGATGTCGGCCAGGACGTCCCGGTCCGACGGCGGCCGACGGGGCACGCCCTCCGGCGTGCGGTCGCTCGAGGCCCAGCCCCGCAGCTCCAGGAACACCGCCGCGTCGTGGCGGTAGGCGGGCACCGGGGCTCGGAAGGCGAACATGCCGAGGTACTGGAGCAGGTCGTCGACCTCCCAGAACCGCCCATCGTCCTCGGCCCACAGCCGGTCGCGGATGGCGAAGAGGTCCGGGGCGAAGGTGGAGAGGCCGAGCAGGTAGTCGGAGCCGTAGACGACCATGTCGATGGCCAGGTCGTTGCCGGTGAGGACCAGGAAGTCGGGACGGGTGCGGTCGCGGAGGGCGAGGCGGTCCCACTCGGCCTGCCGGTCGAGTGAGGAGTGCTTCGCCCCGATGCAGGCGTCGATGCCGAGGAGCCCCTCGTAGGCATCGAGACCGACGATGCGGCCGTATGGGACGAACATCGAGCCCAGCTCGAAGCCGATGAACCGGTCGACCTCGGCGCCGAACTGCGCCAGCGCATCGACCCAACCGGCGTCGTCCAGCTCGTTGAGACCGTGGGACGGGAAGACGACCGGCGTCGCCCCCCGTGCACCGATCGGCGATGCGGCCCGCACCAGGCCGGCGAGGTCGAAGGCGTCGCCCGGTTCGTCGCCCACCTGGGCCCCCGCCACGAAGGCCCCGCCGGTCACCGATGCAGCGACGTCGAGCACCCGCAGCCGGGTCGAGTCGTCCAGCAGCTGCACGTAGCCGGTGTCCATGTTGACGGCTGGCACCAGTCCGGCCCCGGCG
>DMTU01000269.1:9997-12988 GCA_003476595.1 Acidimicrobiaceae bacterium
TGCGCCTCGAGCGCCGCCCAATCGATCGCCCCCTCGGACGTGAAGGGCACCAGCACGGCGGACATGCCGAGGATCTCACGGCGTCGACGATGCGGCGGTGCGGCGCTCACGGACGGGGATCCTTCCAGATCACCGCGGCGTGACGTAGGTGCCGAGCGTGCCGCAGCAGCCCAGGTTCCGCTCCGTCCCCGGCGGGGAGTGGTGGTGGACCGACGCCTGCCGCAGGTGGCTCGCGTCAGCCCGTGCGATGGCGTGGAGCTGCTCGTCTGTCCGGTCCGCGGCGGCCTTCGCCCCGAGCTCCCACCGGCTCCGCCAGGTGTCGTGGTGGACCGAGACGAGGGCCGCGGCCTGGTCGAGCAGGCGGTCCAGCGGCGACCGGTCGCCGGATTCGAGCGGCCGACGGATCTCGTTGAAGGCGACGACCGCCCGGTCACGCCGGGCGTGGGCCGGGTCGCGGTCGCCGGCGGTCGTGGTGGCGCCATCGGGCAGGATCGCCATCGACCGGTAGCGGTCGCGGTCGGCGAGGACGTCGGGGTGGTCGAGCACCACCATGTCGCCGGCCTCGGGCAGGCCCGTGTTGGCCATGACCACGAGGATCTCCAGATCGCCGCTGTCGTTGACCAGGCGGTGGATCGTCCCCGGCGTGAACCACACGAGGGCGCCGGGGTCCAGCGGCGTCTCGGCGAACCCGTCACCGCTGATCGTCTGGACCCGGCCCTGGCCGGCGACGACCCAGTAGGCCTCGGTGCACACGGTGTGCAGGTGCGGCGTGCCGCCGGCGAGCCCGTCAGGGGCGACCGAGTCGTAGACCCGCAGGTGCGTCAGGCCGACGGCACCGGGCAGCGCCGGGAGATCAGCCACGACCGCTGACGTAGTCGTCGTGGGAAGCGGAGATGCGGTCCTGGTCCCAGGCGCCGTCGTGGACGACCACCCGGTAGGCGAACGACAGCGGCTCGCCCGCGGCGACCGGCAGCGGCTCGTCCCACAGGAAGGCGGCGTTGAGGAAGTTCGACCAGCCCTCGTCGCCGTAGGTCGCGGCCCTCGTGCTGGCGTACCAGGGCACCGGGTGGCGGGGACCGTCCGGGGCGGCCAGGACGGCGATGCCGACCGGCGCGTCACCGTCGCCGGCGAGGCCGTCGAGCGCGCACCACGCCGACCGCTCGCCGAGGGTCCGCTCGCGCTCGACGCCGTCGTCGAGGAGCAGACGGGTGTCGTGCCACTCGCCGGCGCCACGGAAGGCCAGCCCGCCGTAGCCACCCCAGGTGGTGAAGGGGGTGCGGTCGTAGACGACGTCGGTCGGCGCCACGAGGGTGGTCTCGAAGTCGAGGGCGTAGGCGTCGGCGTCCAGCGGCCGGTACGTCCAACGACGCTCCTCGCGCAGCGCCACCGTCTCGCGGTCGGGCCGGGTCCAGGTGAGGGTGCCGGTCAGCGTGACGCCGTCGGTGCGGTGGCTGACCTCGGGCTCCGCGTCGTGGCGGAGCACGCCGTAGGCGTCGTACTCCTCCCAGAAGTTCTCCTCGTTGACGAACTTGATGGTGAACCACAGCCCGTGGTGCCAGGGGTGGTCGTCCGGTGCGTTGCGGGTGAGCGTGTGCCCGGCCGGGGTGCGCAGCGGGTGGACGTAGGGCCGCTTGCGGGCGCCCCACTCGTAGGTGGCGCGGTCGTCGACGGTGATCGCCGAAGGGGTGCGGGACACCTCGGTCATGGCTGCCAGCCTCCGTAGAAGTCGTGGGCGTCCTCGATGGGCAGCGCCACGTCGACGCCCTGGTCGGCTGACCAGTAGAGGGCGGTGAGCAGCTCGAGCGACGAGCGGGCGTCGGCCAGGGTCACGGGCGGGCGCTTGCCGGCGCGCACGGCCTCGGCGAGCTGGGCGAACTGGCCCTTGTAGAGCTCGGGTCCGGGTTCGAAGGTGGCCAGCGCCTCGTCGATGGCGGCCTGGTCGTCGTCGCTGTCAGCGGTGAACATCCACGGCTCGCGGTGGTTCTCGTAGGCCGCCGTGTTGCTCTCGGCGCTCAGCCGCTCGAAGCAGAAGCGGTGGCGGCTGATCTCGGCCGGCGACCCCAGCGTCGCCGACATCGTCGCGAACCCCCCGTCGGCCAGCTCGAGCGACACCGACGCGCAGTCCTCGGTCTCGACGTCGTTCACCCGGGTCGTGGTGCGGGCGAAGGCCCGCACCGGCTGGCCGACCGCCAGGGTGACCATGTCGAGGGCGTGGACGCAGTGGGACAGCAGGATGCCCCCGAGCTCGGTGGCGTGCTTCCCGCGCCAGGCCACCTCGTAGTACTCGGGCCGGCGGCGCCAGCTCACGTCGACCGACACCGTGTGGCACCGACCGGTGACGCCGGCGTCGATCAGGTGCAACAGCTTCTGGAGGCCCCGGCCGTAGCGGTACTGGAAGATCGGCATGACCCAGCGACCGGTCTCGGCCTCGATGCCGGCGAGCTCGTCGACCTGGGCGAGCGAGCCGACGAGCGGCTTCTCGCAGATGACGTGCGCGCCCGCCCGCAGGACGGCGCGCACCTGGTCGAGGTGGAGGAACGGCGGCGTCGCCAGGCTCACCACGTCGAGGTCATCGCGAGCCAAGACCTCGTCGAGGCTCGATGCCGCCGCCGCGTCGGTGAAGCTCTGGACGAACTCGACGCGCGACGCATCGGGGTCGGCGGCCACCACGATCTCGTAGTCGTCCGGCAGTCGCCTGAAGCCGTCGGCGTGCGCCGCCCCGACGCCGAGGCCGACGACAGCCACGCGCAGCCTGTCACTCGTGGTCACTGCGCCATCTTGTCGCGTCCCCCGGGCGCGGTGGTCGTTCTCGCCAACGGGCCGACGTCCCGGCGCCGCGCCCGTCAGGTGCGGGCGGGGCGCAGGCGGATGGTGAACTCGCTGCCCTCGCCGACGGTCGAGCGCAGGTGGACCTCCCCACCCTGGGCCTCGGTGAACTCCTTGACGATGGCCAGCCCCACGCCGGTGCCCGGCCGGCGGGCCGTGCCTCCC
>DMTU01000269.1:13150-14517 GCA_003476595.1 Acidimicrobiaceae bacterium
CGGCCGGCGGGCCGTGCCTCCCTGCGCCCGGTAGAACCGCTCGAAGATGCGGTCCTGCTCCTCTTCGGGGATGCCCGACCCGCGGTCGATCACCGAGACGGCGATGCGATCGTCGGTGGCCACGGCCCGGATCGAGATGGTGGTGCCCGCAGGCGAGAACTTCGCCGCGTTGGTCAGCAGGTTCACGAAGACGCGGGCGATGGCGGCCTCGTCGACCAGCGCCACGAGCCCCGGCTCGAGGTCCACCTCGACCTCGTGGCGCTCGAGGGAGACGGCGACGTGGCGCAGCGCCTCCTCCACGAGGTCGGCCACCGGCTGCGCGCCGAGCTCGATGCCGAGCTGGCCCCGCTCCAGGCGGGTGAAGTCCAAGAGGTCCTCGATCAGCCGGTCGAGGCGCAGCCCCGCCCCGGCGATGCGCTGCACCAGCGCCCTGCGCTGCTCGCCGTCGGTGGCGTCCCAGTGCTCCACGAGCAGGTCGGCGAAGCCCCGGATGGCGGTGAGCGGGGTCCGCAGCTCATGGGACACGGTGGAGAGGAAGTCGGATCGGAGCCGGTCGACCTCCCGCAGGCGCCGGGACGCCTCCCGCTCCCGCTCGAAGGCCGCGGTCTGCACCGCCTCGGCCCGCTTGCGCACGCTCACGTCGCGGATGGCGGCGGAGATCGACACGCTGTCACCGGTCTGCAGCGGGCTGAGCGAGATCTCCACGGGGAACTCGGAGCCGTCCTTGCGCAGCCCGTACAGCTCGAGGCCGGCACCCATCGGACGCACCCGGGCCTGCGCGTTGTAGGTCCGCCGGTGGCTGGGGTGCTGCTCGCGGAAGCGAGGCGGCACCAGCACCTCGACGGGCCGGCCGACCAGCTCCCCCCGGTCGTAGCCGAACATCGTGTCGGCCTGGGCGTTCACCAGCTCGATCCGGCCGTGCGGGTCGACGATCACCATCGCGTCGGGCGCGGCATCGACCAGGCCACGGAACCGGGCCTCGGCCGCCTTGCGCTCGGACACGTCACGGATCGCCGCCGACACCAGGCGGCCCCGCTCGGTCTCGATCGACGACAGCGAGATCTCCACCGGGAACACCGAGCCGTCCTTGCGCCGCGCGGTGAGCTCGAGGTCCTGGCCCATCGGGCGGGTGCGCGGCTCGGTGAAGTACCCGCGACGGTGCCCGGGGTGGCCACCGCGGTGCTCCTCGGGGACGAGGATCTCCACCGCCTGCCCGACGAGCTCATCCCGCTCGTAGCCGAACAGCGCCTCGGTCTGGGCGTTGACGAAGTGGATCGTGCCGGTGTCGTCGACGACGACCATCGCGTCGGGCGCGGCCTCCAGCAGGCCCCGGTGGAGGGACTCCTCGGCCTTGCGCTCGGTGATGT
>DMTU01000269.1:14675-14927 GCA_003476595.1 Acidimicrobiaceae bacterium
CTCGGCCTTGCGCTCGGTGATGTCCCGGGCGATGGTCGACGCTGCGGTGATGTGCCCGTGCTCGTCGCGGACCGGCGACACCGACACCGACACCGAGATGTCGGTGCCGGCCTTCCGTCGCCGCACGGTCTCGAAGTGGGGCACGGGGACGCCGGCGGCCACTCGCTCGAGCGCCTCGGCCAGAGGGTCCTGGCGACCTGGCGGCGCCAGCACCGAGACCGGACGCCCGACGATCTCGTCGGCCCGGTAGCC
>DMTU01000066.1:0-178 GCA_003476595.1 Acidimicrobiaceae bacterium
CCGGCGACCCGTCCGGCATCCTGGTGCTGCCCGAGGCGCTCCAGCCGGGCACGCCGCTCACCGAGGCCCTCGGCATCGCCGCCGACGTGCTCTACGACCTCGAGATCAACCCGAACCGCCCGGACGCCATGTCGGTGGCGGGCGTGGCTCGCGACGTCGCCGCCCGCCTCGGCCTGCC
>DMTU01000066.1:373-5389 GCA_003476595.1 Acidimicrobiaceae bacterium
CCCGCCTCGGCCTGCCGTTCCAGCTGCCCACCCCGAGCATCGCCGCGACCGGTCCGGCCACCGCCGACCTGGTCTCGGTCGAGATCCTCGCCCCCGAGCGCTGCGGTCGCTTCACCGCCCGGGTGCTGCAGGGCGTCACGGTGGGCCCGTCCGATCCGCTCATCGCGAACCGGCTCACGCTGCTCGGCATGCGGCCCATCAACAACGTGGTGGATGCCTCGAACTACCTGATGCTCGAGCTCGGCCAGCCGTCACACCCCTACGACCTGGCCACCCTGGGCGGTGCCGGGTTCCGGGTGCGCCTGGCGAACGAGGGCGAGACCATCACCACCCTCGACGACGTCGAGCGCACGGTCACCCCCGCCGACCTGCTGATCTGCGACGCGACCGACGTGCCGGTCGGCATCGCCGGGATCATGGGCGGCGCCGACTCGGAGATCTCCGACGCCACCACCGACGTGGTCGTGGAGATGGCGTGGTTCGAGCGCATGCCGCTCGCCAAGTCGAGCCGACGCCTGGGTGTGCGCTCCGAAGCCTCCGCCCGCTTCGAACGGGGCGTCGACCCCGACGGCATCGACCTCGCCCAGGACCGCTTCGTCGAGCTCCTCGGGGGCGTCGGCGGCGGCTCGGTCGGCTCCGTGTCGCAGGGCCTGGTGGACGAGCGCGGCCAGCTGCCCGACCGCACCCCGATCGAGGTCCGACCGGCCCGGGTCAACGCCATCCTCGGCGCCGACCTGTCGCCGAAGGAGATGAAGGACCTGCTCGACCCGATCGGGTTCACCACCGAGCTGGGTGCCGAGGGCGAGGCGATGCGCGTCGCGCTCCCGTCGTTCCGGCTCGACTCCGAGGTGGAGATCGACGTCGTCGAGGAGGTCGGCCGCATGTACGGCTACGCCCGCCTCGGCAAGACGATGCCGGTGTCGTCGCTGTCGGGTCACCTCACCCGCCGCCAGCTCGAGCGCCGCCGGCTGCGCAGCCTGCTCACCGGGCTCGGCCTCTCCGAAGCCGCGCCGATGCCATTCCTCGCCCCCGGCGACCTCGAGCGGGCCGGCCTGCCCGGCGACGGCATCACCATCACCAACCCCCTCGTGGCCGAGGAGTCCGTGCTGCGCACCTCGCTGCTGCCGGGGCTCCTCAAGGCCGTGCGCCACAACGTCGGCCACCGCAACGAGGGCATCGCCCTGTTCGAGATCGGCCACGTCTTCCGTCGTCCGATGGACCCCGACGCCGAGCTGCCCGACGAGCGCGAGACGGTCGCCGTCATCGTCGCCGGCGCCGACGCCACCGCCGCCGTGGAAGCGTGGCGGACCGTGTGCGACGGCCTGTCGGTGCCCGACGCCGACGTCGCCAACGCCGAGATGCCCGGCCTCCATGCCACGCGGTCCGGGGTGGTCCGGGTCGAGGGCGAGCCGGTCGGCGCGGTCGGTGAGGTGGACCCCGAGGTGCTCGCCGCCTACGACATCCCCGGGCGCGTCGCCTGGCTCGAGGTCGACCTCGACCGCTTCCTCGCCCACCCCCACGGGGAGCCCACCTACACGCCGGTGAGCCGGTTCCCGTCGTCGGACATCGACCTCGCCTTCGAGGTCGCGGAGGGCACCTCGGCCACCGACGTCGCGTCGACGATCGAACGGGCCGCGGGCGACCTGCTCGGCTGGGTCCGCCTCTTCGACACCTACCGCGGGGAGGGCGTTCGGAACGGCCACCGCTCGCTGACCTACCGCGTCCGGCTGCAGGCCCGGGACCGCACCCTCACCGACGGCGAGGTCGGCGAGGTCCGCCAGGCGATCATCGACGCGGTCCAGGCCGGCTTCCCGGCGCACCTGCGCGGGTAGCGCGCCCAACCGGCTGCGGGGCGAGCCCGGTCAGCCGGAGGTCTGGGCCCGCGCGTAGGCCTCGTCGGAGGCGGCCAGCAGGGCGGCGAGGCGCAGGTCGTTGACGGTGGCGAGCGCATCGACCCAGGCCGCCCGCCCGGCGGGGTCGGGCGACCGACCGAGGATGAGGCGGTACAGGGCGTCGACGCGGTCGCCCCGGGACTCGGGGGAGCGGTGGAAGGACGCCGCGACCGTCGGTGGCGACGCGCCGCCGGCCAGCGTCCGGAGCCAGAAGTCCAGCCCGGGCGGTTCGGGCTCCCGGCGCAGGAGCCGGTGGTAGAGCGCGGTCACGAACCCCGACGGCGTCCCGCCGGACCGCTGGATGAGCTCGTCGGAGCCGAACACGTGGGNNCGGCGATCGCGTCGAGGGCCACGCCACCCGCGACCAGGCCGCCCCAGTAGGTCCGCCCCGCCGGGTCGGCGTCCCGGTCCAGGGCCCGCCGGTAGAGGTCGTCCACCTGCGTGCCCGTCCAGGCCGTGCTCGCCGTGAGGGCGCGGGTGAAGGCGAGGCGGGGGTGGCCGCTGGCCAGGCGGTCGGTCCACGCCGCGATGGCGGTGGCCGTCGGGTCCCGGCCGAGGAGGGTCTCGATCGCCCAGGACGCGTAGCGGGCCTGCGGCGCCGTGCGGGACGGATCCGGACCCTCGCACCGGTGGCGCACGCTGCCGGCGACGAGGTCGCCGTAGAGCACCTGGCCGTCGTCGGAGACGTGGACGCCGTCGGCGACGTGGATCTCGGGGAGGGCGTCGGCCACCAGGTCCCACTCGGCGAGGTGCACGCCGGAGCCGTCCACGGCGCGCCGGATGCCGGCGACGCCGTCGCGGCTCTCCGGGTGCGGCCGTCGCACGCCGTCGGGGTAGCGGGCTGCGGCCGGGAGCACCCAGATCGCGCACCCGCGCTGCTCCAGGACCTCGACCGCCCGGCGGGCGTGCTCCTCGTGGGTCGGCGTCCAACCCCAGGCCGCGTCGAAGGTGCCGCTGGCGAACACCACGATCGGGGCCGGGTGCTCGAGGACCCGGTCGGTGGACCAGCTGATCGTCGTGCCGCCCCAGACCTCGAACCGCACGTCGTGGTACCCGAGCGCGCCGAGGGACCGGGCGATGTCGTCGGCCGCCTGGTGCGAGAGCGAGTCGCCGGTGACGAGCACGGGTGGTCGCGCGACCGATGCGGGGTCGGTCTGCGCGCCGGCGGTCCCGATGCCCACGGCCAGCGATGCCAGCACGGCCACGAGTGCTGCCCGGGCCAGGCGGAGGACCGTCAACTGAGCACCGCCTCGAGACCCTCGATCAGGCGCGCCACGTCCTCGGCCGAGGTGTAGTGGACCAGGGAGGCCCGCACCACCCCGCGCCGGGGGTCGACGCCCATCGCCTCGAGCGTGCGCCAGGCGTAGAAGTGCCCGGAGCCGACCGCGATCTCCCGGTCGGCCAGGGCGGTGGCGACGGCCAGGGGGTCGTGGTGCTCGGGGACGAAGGCGACGGTCGGGCAGCGGTGCCCGGCCGAGTCGTCGGTCGGGCCGAGGAGCCGCACGTCGTCGCGCCCGTCGAGCCAGGACAGCAGGGGTGCGGCCACGTCGGTCTCGTGGACCTGCCAGCGGGCCGCCGTCGCGTCGCAGGCACCCCGGAGGTCATCGGCCGGGTCGCCGTGGTGGTCGGCCTGCTCGAGCACCATGTCGAGCACGGCGGCCGAGCAGGCGGCCTGGGGGTGGTCGGGCCCGGCCGGGTTCAGCCGCTTGCTCACCACGTCGGCGTTGAAGAAGTGGCCCTGGTTCGGGAGGGCGTCGAGCAGGGGTCGCCGCACGGTCATCAGCCCCTGGTGCACGCCGTAGACCTTGTAGAGGCTGCACAGGTAGACGTCGGCGTGCAGGTGGCCGACGTCGGGGATGCCGTGGGGCACGGCCGACACGCCGTCGACGACGGCCCACGCGCTCGCCTCGTGCACGAGGCGCACCAGGGTGTGGACGTCGTTGAGCACCCCGACGATGTTCGACGCGTGCGGGAGGTGGACCAGCCGGGTGGCCGCGGACAGGAGGTCCTCCAGCTCGGCCGGGTCGAGCAGGCCGGTGTCGGGGTCGATGCCCCACACCCGCACGGTGGCCCCGGCCCGGGTCGCCGCCCGCTCGATGGACCCCCGGTTGGCCTCGTGATCCTGGTCGGTGACGATCACCTCGTCGCCGACACCGAGCAGCTCCTCGAAGGCGTGGGCGAGCGTGTAGGTGTTCGCCGAGGTCGACGGGCCGATGTGGACCTCGTCCTCGCCGACGCCCAGGGCCTCGGCCCAGCGGACCCGGGCGCGGTCCATGGCCCGACCGGCTGCCATCGCCGGTCCGCCCGGGTGGTGCGGCTGCACCTTGCGGTGCACGTAGTGCTCGTGGAGCGCGTCGATCGTCTGGCCGCAGGCGTAGCTGCCGCCGGCGTTCTCGAACATGGCCCACCGACCGGCATCGGTGCCGAAGACGGGGAACTGCCGGCGCACGAGGTCCAGGTCCAGGGGCGAGTGCATCGCCACGTTGTAGTCCGGCGGGCACCGCCGCCCGTGGTCAAGCGTCGAGGAGCTGCTCCAACCCGTCGAGGTCGGCGACGGTGACGGTGAGCCCGGGATGCCGGATGAGGCGGAACGGATCGATCCCGGTGACCGGCTCGTGGAAGCCGATGCAGAGCCCGGCGTCCCCGTTCGTCGCGAAGGTGATGCCCCGATCGGCGAGGGAGAGGTGAGCGGGCCCGGCCGTCTTGGGCAGCGAGTAGGGCCCGGTCCGCTGCGTCCCGGCGACGTTCGCCAGGGGGGTGCGCACCCGCCACGGGCCGAAGCGGGCGTCGAGCTGCTCGTCGGTCACCCGCACCTCCGCCGTGGAGGGGCGCACGCCGAAGGGGAGCGCCAGCCGGCGGTAGGTGGGATCGAATCGGAACGCGAAGCGGTGATCGGCCATGGTGGGTTCGTACCCGGAGGAGCCCCTGCACACGTTTGCATAGTCATGCAAGCCAACGGATAGGCTCCGCCCATGATCTCCGTCGGCATCCTGGGTGCGTCCGGCTACGCCGGGTCCGAGCTGCTGCGGCTGCTCGCGGTCCACCCGGACTTCGAGGTCCGCGTCGCCGGGGCCGAGAGCCAGGCGGGCACCGCGGTCGCCGACCTGTACCCGAACCTCGCCGC
>DMTU01000311.1:0-255 GCA_003476595.1 Acidimicrobiaceae bacterium
GGGCCGGCGCTGCGCCCCTCGGGGAGGGGGTTGCGACCGTGGGGTGACCCGATCGGTGGATTTGGACGTGGCCGGCGCGGGTGCGCAGGCCGACTTGCCAGTGTAGGGAGCCGCAGCGGCCCTGGGAAACTCTGCCCGGCGGAGGTCAGCTCGGCAGCAGCGTGGCGAGCCCGACGGCGTCGGTGATGCCGGCCACCGCCTGCGGCGCCACGGCATCGAGCACCGCGTCGCCCACGCCCTGGCACGCAGGCGCCA
>DMTU01000311.1:346-10507 GCA_003476595.1 Acidimicrobiaceae bacterium
GCCCTGGCACGCAGGCGCCAGCCCGGCCAGACCCAGCTGCAGCTCCCGCGTCGTGTCGGGGTCCCCGGGCAGGCCGGCGTGGGCGCGGGGGCCGGCCAGGTCGACGATGGCCGCGGGCCGCCCGGTCACGTCGGCCTTGTCGGCGGCCACGACCAGATCTCCGCGGGCGGCGATCGTGCGCAGGTCCACGCCGTCGGGCACGCCGGCCTCGTCCAGGCGCGCCACGAGGTCGGAGGTCTCGGCCAGCTGGCGCACCGCCGGGCTGTAGGGGTCGATCGGGATGTCGAAGACCGACCGGATGTGGGAGACGTCCTGCACGAACCCCTTCTCCGACAGCACGGCCACGGTGGCCAGGTCGGCGCCGCGGTGCGGGGAGCCGATGGTGGCGACCTGGCCGAGCGCGTCGATCGCCGCGCTGCGCCCGCTCGCCCTGCGCTCGGCCAGCTCGAGCAGGGCCACGCGGGTGACGAGGCCGCCGAGGCTGTGGGCGTAGACGTCGACGGGCACGCCGGGCCGGGCGGCGGCGGCCTGCTCGATCAGGTCGGCCAGCTCCCGGCCCCGTTCGGTCACGTCGCCGAGGGTGTCGACCGGCCCGTAGGCGCCGTCGGGGATGGCGGCCAGGTCCGGGTGGAGGCGGCCGCCCGTCGTGCGCCCGCCGCCGTAGCGGTAGCGGAGGACGTCGGCGCGGTCGTAGCCGAGCGCGTCGAGGTCGACGTCGTCGATGGCGCCGTGGTCGCTCGACGATCCCAGCCCGGCCACGAGCAGGGCGACCCGCTCCCCCGCCGGCGCCGGGGGGACGACCGAGGGGTCCGTGCACTCCTGTCGGAGGTGCCGGGCGACGGACCGGACCACGTCGGCGGCCATGCCGGCGGGGCCGAGCTGGTCCCAGCTGTGCCACGCCGCCTCGACCACCTCCGCGAACCGGCCGGCGATCGGGGCGCCGTGGCGCACCACCGCACCCGCCATCCGCCGCAGGAAGCCAGGTTCCTCGGCGCGGACGAGGTCGCGCAGCGACGACTGCTCCGCGACCAGTCCGGCGTCGGTGGGCGGCAGCGGCTCGCCGTGGGGCACGAGGCGCACCTCGACGACCTGGACGCCGAAGAGCGACTCGGGGTCGAGGTAGTGCTCCCCGTCGCGCGCGCCGAGGTGGAAGCCCGGCCCAGCGTGGCCGACCACCTCGCCTCGCTCCACGGGGTCGCCACGGCGCACGCCGACGTCGGACAGGAACGAATAGGAGGTGCGCAGGCCGTCGGCGTGCAGGACCGTGACGTGACGGGTCGCGCCGACCTGGCCGGCGAAGACGACGGTGCCGTCGGCGGTGGCCCGGACCGGGGTGCCGGGCGCCAGGTCGTAGGCCAGCCCGCGGTTGCCCGGGCCGTAGGGCGTGGCGGGCGGTCGGAACGGGTCGGCGATCGGCGCGTCGACCGGCGGCGCGTGCACCACGGGGTCCGGCGGTGCCGCGCCGGCAGGTTCAGCGGGGACGACGATCGCGACGGTGGCCACGACCAGCGCCGCAGCCGCAGCGCGCAGGGACATGGGGGCTCCCCCTCGGCTCGACGGCCGCCACCGGGGATGCGGTGGGGCCGGTGCTGGGGGAAGCGGTGGTGCTCGGGGGCGCGGCCGGGCGCCCGAGGGTCAGACGGGTTCGCGGTCGGCGGCCTGCATGCGCGAGCGGAGCTGCAGGATGGCCTTGGTGTGGATCTGGCAGACCCGTGACTCGGTGACGCCGATGACCTCGCCGATCTGCGCCAGCGTGAGGCCCTCGTAGTAGTAGAGGGTCAGCACGACCTTCTCCCGCTCGGGGAGCCGGTTGATCGAATCGCCGAGCAGGCCGCGCATCTCCTGGACCTCGAACAGGTCGCCGGGGCCTTCGTCGGCGGTGGCGATGGTGTCGCCGAGGGTGGCGCTGCCGTCGCGGTCGCCGCTGCCCACGAACTCGTCGAGAGCGACGACGCCGACGAAGGAGATCTTCGACAGCGACGTCTGGAGCTGCTCCCGGCTCATGTCGAGCTCCTGGGCGAGCTCGTCCTCGCTCGGGGCCCGGTGGAGCTCGGCCTCGAGCTTGGCGTAGGCCTTCTCGATCTGGCGGGCCTTGGCCCGCACCGAGCGGGGCACCCAGTCGATGGCGCGCAGCTCGTCGAGGATGTTGCCCTTGATGCGGGAGATCGCGTAGGTCTCGAACTTGAAGCCCCGCTCGGGCTCGAACTTGTCGATGGCGTCGATGAGGCCGAAGAGCCCGTAGGAGACGAGGTCGGCCTGGTCGACGTTCTGGGGCAGGCCGACGGCGACGCGGCCGGCCACGTACTTGACCAGCGGCGAGTAGTGCACGATGAGCTGGTCCCGGGCACGACGAGAACCGCTGTCCTTGTACTGCGACCAGAGGCGGTCGATGTCTGCGGAAGCGAGTTCGGTCACGAGCAGCCCTTGGCACGTGGGTGGGAGGCAGCCACCACCGCCTGCAGACGGCTGGCGCTGACGTGAGTGTAACGCTGCGTGGTGGACAGGTCGCTGTGCCCCAGCAGCTCCTGGACGGCGCGCAGGTCGGCGCCCCCGTCGAGGAGGTGGGTGGCGAAGGTGTGCCGCAGTGCGTGGGGGTGGGTGGGATCGACGGCGCGTCGGTCGAGGATGCGCCGGCAGTCCCGGGGCGTGAGGGCCCGACCCCGCAGGTTGAGGAAGACGAGATCGGCCGGTGATCCCGACGTCTCCAGCTCGGCACGGCCGGTGCGCAGCCAGGCGCCGATGGCCTCGACCGCGCCCGGGGTGAGGGGCACCTGGCGCCACTTGGCGCGCTTGCCGAGCACCCGGACGGTGCCGGCGGCGAGGTCGACGTCGTCGACGAGCAGGCCGCAGACCTCGGCCACGCGCAGGCCGCTGCCGTACAGCAGCTCGATGACCGCGTCGTCTCGCAGGCGGCGGTGCGGCGGATCGTCGTCGATGGCCGCGGGCGGCTGGTCGAGCAGCGCGTCGAGCTCGTCCTGGCGCAGCACGCGCGGCAGCCGGCTGCCACCGGCTGGGGCGCGCAGCCCGACGGTGGGGTCGGCGGCGACGACGCCGCGGCGGGCCAACCAGCCGAAGTAGCGGCGCAGGGCGGCGACCCGGCGGGCGATGGTGGCCCGGGCGAGGTCCCGCGTGGCGAGCTGCGCGACCCAGCGTCGGAGGTGGAGCCGGGTGACATCGGCCGGGTCGTCGATGCCCATCCGGTCGGCGAAGTCGACGAAGGCGGCGACGTCGGATTCGTAGGCCCGGGCCGTGGACGCGGCGGCGTCGGTGAGGGCCGCCCCGAACTGCTCCACCTGCCACGCCATCCCGTCACGGTACCGCCACCCGCTCGTAGCCCCCGGGAACCCGACGCACCGCACCTGAGGCCTCGAGCCGAGCGAGCGCGGTCACGGCGTCGGTGACGCTCACGTCGGCGGCCGCGGCCACGCGCTCGACGCTCGCCGGCACGGCGGACAGGACGGCGGCGACGGCCCCGACCGCTCCCCCGCCCTCGGCCGGCACATCACCCGGGAGCCCGTCAGCCGGGAGGACGTCGAAGAGGCGTGGCGTCCCGACCGGCACCTGCACGCCGAGGGCGGCGAGCACATCGGGGACATCCCGCGCGATGCCGGAGCCGTCGAACAGCAGCTGGTTCGTGCCGACGGACTGCTCGGCCAGGACCGAGCCGGGCACGGCGAGCACGGGGACGTCCCGCGCCGTGGCCTCCTCGGCGGTGGTGATCGACCCGCCCCGGGCGCCGGACTCCACCACCACGACGGCAAGGGAAAGCGCTGCGATGATCCGGTTCCGGGCCGGGAAGCGCCACCGCTCCGGCGCCGCGCCGAGCGGCGCCTCCCCCACCAGCACGCCGCGCTCGGCCACGTCGGCCCACAAGCGGCGGTGCCGGGCGGGGTAGACCACGTCGAGGCCGCTGCCGACGACGCCGACCGGGATGCCGCCGGCACCGAGCGCACCTCGGTGGGCGGCCCCGTCGACCCCGAGGGCGAGCCCCGAGACGACGGTGAGGCCGGCAGCAGCCAGGCCCGCGCCGAAGCGACCGGCGATCTGGGCCCCACCCGCGGTGCACCGCCTGGTGCCGACCACGGCCACGCCCGGTCGCTCGAGCAGCGCGACGTCGCCCCGCACGAACAGCACGCGCGGCGGCTCCGGGTCGTGGGCGAGCGTCGACGGCCAGGCCGCATCGTCGGGCAGCAGCACCTCGACGCCTGCGGCCCGGTGCCGATCGAGCACGTCGGCCGGGTCGAGCCCCCGGGCGGCCTGCACCCAGCGGTCGACCAGCTCGGCGCGCCGCTGGACGAGGCGGAGGTCGATGCCGGCGAGGTCGCCGCGCCGCACGAGCTCCCAGGCCGCGACTGCGGTCCCGGCCCGGTCCACGACCGCGGTCAGGCGAGCCGGACCCATGCCCGGCAGTCCGAGCATGGTGGCGAGCGCGGCGCGCTCGTCGTCGCCGGACCCGACCCGGCTCACGACGCCACCCCCAGCGCCGCGGTGCCGGCGCTGGAGCGCAGGGCGAGGGCGATCGCGACCTGCTCGTCGTCGAGTGGGCCGTCGCGACCATCGAGGTCGGCGGCCGTGCGGGCCACCCGGCGGATGCGCTCCACGCCCCGGCCGGACAGGCGGCCGTCACGCATCAGCGCCTCCAGCAGCCGGCGAGCCGACGGGGTGAGCGGCGCCCACCGGTCCAGCTTCGGGGTCGGGAGCAGGGCGTTGCAGGTGACGCCGCGCTCGGCACCTCGAGCGCGTGCGCGGCGCACCCGGCCGGCGACGACCGAGGTCGGCTCGCCCGGCTCCCCGCCGAGCAGGTCCCCCGGTTCGGGGCGGTCGATCTCGACGCGCAGGTCGAAGCGGTCGAGCAGGGGTCCCGAGAGCCGCCGCAGGTACCGCCCCCGGGAGCTCTCCGAGCAGCGGCACCCGCCCGGCGCCGGCCCGCACGGACACGGGTTGGTCGCCGCCACCAGCTGGAACCGGGCCGGGTAGGTGACCGCCGCCCGGGCCCGGCTGACGCGGACCACGCCGTCCTCGAGGGGTTGGCGGAGCGCGTCGAGCACCGACGGCGGGAACTCGCCCAGCTCGTCGCAGAAGAGGACCCCGCCGTGGGCGCAGGACACCTCGCCGGGCCGCATCGCCACCGTGCCGCCGCCGATGAGGGCCACGGCCGAGGCGGTGTGGTGGGGGGCGCGGAACGGGGGGCGACGGACCAGGCCGGTGGAGGGCGTGGCGCCGGCGGCCGAGTGGATCTGGGTGACCTCGAGGGCGACGTCGTCGTCGAGGTCGGGCAGCAGGCCGGGCAGCCGGGTGGCGAGCAGCGTCTTGCCCGACCCCGGCGGGCCGGCGAGCAGCACGTGGTGCCCACCGGCGGCGGCGATCTCCATGGCGCGACGCCCCAGGGCCTGCCCGCGCACGTCGGCGATGTCCGGCGGCGGTGGCTCCTCCACGACCGGCGCCTCGGGCAGGTCGGGCCAGGGCCGCTCGACCCGCAGCGCGGCGACCAGCTCGGTGAGGGTGGAGGCGCAGCGCACCTCGAGGCCGGGGATGACACCGGCTTCGGCCGCTGCGGCCGGCGCCACGACGACGCCGTCGACGAGGTCGCGCACGCCGGCGACCAGCGGGACCATGCCCCGGACGCTGCGCACGGACCCGTCGAGGCCGAGCTCGCCGAGGAACGCCCAGCGGGCCACGGCCTCGGCCGGGACGGTGCCGGTGGCGACGAGCACGCCGACGGCGAGGGCGAGGTCGAGGCCGGTGCCGAGCTTGTGGAGCGCGGAGGGCGCCAGGTTCACCGTGATGCGGTGCGGTGGCCAGTCGAGGTCGCTCGACAGCACGGCCGCCCGGACGCGGTCACGCGCCTCGCGGCAGGACGCGTCGGGCAGGCCGACGATGGACAGCGAAGGCAGGCCGTTGCCGACGTGCACCTCGACCTGGACGGGGTGGCCGGTGACGCCGAGGAGCGTGGCGGCCGGGACGGATGCGAGCACGGTGGTCCCTCCAGCAGTGCGGAGTGGACGGCCGTGCGCCGGCGCATCGAGCGGACCGGACGAACCGGTCGATACGGGACCCTACCGCGGCAGGGGTGACAGCGTCAGCGGGTCAGCGGCCCCGGAAGTCCGGGTCGCGCTTCTCGACGAAGGCGGCGAAGGCGTCCTGGGTGTCCTTGGACTGCAGCGTGATCGACTGGGCCATGGCCTCGGCCTCGAGCGCCTGCTGGAGCGTGCGGTTGGCCGACTCGTTCAGCATCCGCTTGGTGAGGCCGAGCGCGATGGGCGGGCCGGAGGCCAGGCGCGACGCCCAGTCCTGGACGAACGAGTCGAGCTCGGCGTCGGGCACGACCCGGTTCACGAGGCCCATGCCCTCGGCGTCGGCTGCAGAGATGATGTCTCCGAAGAAGGCGAGCTCCTTGGCGCGGTGCAGGCCGATCATCCGGGGCAGGAACCAGGACGAACCGCCGTCGACGGCCAAGCCCCGCTTGGGGAAGGTCTCGGCGAATCGGGCCTCGTCGCCGGCGACCACCAGGTCGCACGCGAGGGCGAGCGAGCAGCCGGCGCCGGCGGCGACGCCGGGCACCTTGGCGATGGTGGGCTGGGGCAGGTCGTGGAGGCCCTGGATGGCGGCGGACACGTTGCGCATCGCCGTGATCTGGTGCGGGGGCTCCTCGCCCGGGTCGAGCCACAGGTCGGCGCCGGAGCAGAAGTCGCCGCCGGCACCGGTGACGATCACGGCCCGGTCCCGCCGGGGGTTGCGGGCGATCTCGTCCCAGATGCGGGCCATCTCGGTCCACTGCGTGGGGTCGACGGCGTTCTTCTTCTGGGGCTTGTTCAGCGTGACGGTGACGATGCCGCCGTCGCGCTCGACCTGAAGGGTGTCCATGGCGGGAACCTAATGTTCACGCATGGGCCTCAACCCCTACCGCCCCCAGAAGCACCGTCGCAGTGACCTGGTGTTCGTGGCCGCCGGCCTCATCGTCGCCGTGCTGCTCGTGCTCTGGGCGTTCTTCGGCTAGGTCGGGCTCAGAAGCAGCCCTCGTAGCGCTCGACCTGGCCGCGCAGGACGCTGACCACGTCGAAGCGCAGGACCCGGGCCCGGTTGCCCGTCTCGCCGCAGAAGCGCTGGGCCAACCCGCGGATGCGACGCTGCTTGGTGCGGGTGACGGCTTCGGCCGGGTGCCCGAAGCGATCCGACGTGCGGGTCTTGACCTCGGCGAACACGAGCACGTCGTCGCGGCGGAGGACGAGGTCGAGCTCGCCGTCGCCGCAGCGCCAGTTGCGGGCCACGACCTCGTAGCCGTCGGCCTCGTACCGGCGGGCCGCGAGGCGCTCGCCGTGGGCACCGAGCTTCTGGCGGGCGACGGTCACGGGCCGGGTCCTAGCTGGGGCCCTTGCGGAACGACTCGAGGTCGATGTCGGCCTTGGGGAGCTCTTCGATGTTGACGTCCTTGAACGTCACGACCTGGACCCGGGACACGAAGCGGCTGGAGCGGTACATGTCCCACACCCAGGCGTCGCGCAGCTCCAGCTCGACGAAGGGGGTGCCGCCGGCGTCGCGCACGGTGCGCTGGACCTCGTTGGCCAGGTAGAAGCGGCGCTCGGTCTCCACCACGTAGGTGAACGTGGGGCTGACGTCTTTGTACTCGCGGTACAGCTGGAGCTCGATGTCGGCTTCGTAGGCCTCGAGGTCGTCGGCGCTCACAGCGACACCGTAACCCGGCCCCACCGACGAGAACCCCGATGTCCGGCTCCGGTCACAGGTGGGCGATGCGTCCCGGCGGCCACACCCGGGCGATGGCCCGGCCGACCACCAGCTCCTCGGGCACCGGCCCGAAGCGCCGGCTGTCCTTGCTGTTGCGCCGGCTGTCGCCCATCACGAAGACGTGGTCCTCCGGCACGCGGACCGGCGCGAAGTCGTCGGTGATCGCCGTGGCGGACAGGTACGGCTCGAGGAGGGTGCGCCCGTCGATGACGACCCGGCCGTCCTGACCCCACACCGTCTCGCCCGGCAGGGCCACCACCCGCTTGATCAGCTCCCGGCCCCGCGGCTCGATGATGCCGAGCGCCTCCAGCGCCTCCCGGCCGAGGCGCACCGGCAGCAGCGACTCGTCGACCACCTCGGGCTGGGCCGGGTCGTCGAACACCACCACGTCCCCGCGCCGGGGCTCGTGCAGCTCGTAGGACAGCCGCGACACCACGACCCGGTCGCCGGTGGCGAGCTGGGGCTCCATCGACTCCGACGGGATGAAGAAGGCCTGGGCCAGGAACGCCTTGACGACGAGCGCGATGACCGCGGCGCCGATCAGCAGGAGCGGGATCTCGAGCAGCAGGCGGCCCGGGCCGGGTGCGGCCTCGGGACGGCGGAGGGCAGGGAGCTCGTCCACGTCCTCGTCGCGAGCTCGCTCCGAGACGTCGACGCCCTGCCAGTCGATCACGCTGCTGCGTTGATCACGGCGCGATCAGAAGTCGCGCTTCTCCTTGACCTTGGCCCGCTTCCCAACGCGATCGCGCAGGTAGTAGAGCTTGGCCCGACGGACGTCGCCACGGGTGATGACCTCGATCTTGGCGACCGTCGGGGTGTGGAGCGGGAAGGTGCGCTCGACGCCGACACCGTTGGAGAGCTTGCGGACCGTGTAGGTCTCGCGCACGCCGGCGCCCTGGCGCTTGATGACGACGCCCTTGAACTGCTGGAGGCGCTCCTTGTTGCCCTCGACCACGCGGACGTGGACGTTCACCGTGTCGCCGGGGGCGAATTCGGGGATGTCGTCGCGGAGGTTGGCGAGATCGACGAGGTCGGTCTGGTGCATGGTGGCGTCCTGGGGCAGATTCGTACGGGCGTGTGCGCGCGGCGGTGCCGGCAGCGAACGAGTCAGTGTAGGGCTGTCGCCCCGCCCCCGACCAACCCGGCGGGAGGGCTCACCGGTGGGTGTCGGGGTCGGGGATGAGCGTGCGGACCTGGGCGAGCAGGTGGAACTCGCCGAGCACGGCCTCGTCCTCACTGGTGAGCGGTCGGGCAGCGAGCAGGTCGGGCCGGGACACGGCGGTGCGCACCAGCGACTGGGCGTGGCGCCAGCGGGCGATGCGGCCGTGGTCGCCGGAGCGGAGCACCTCGGGCACCTCGCGGCCGCGGAACGCTGCCGGGCGCGTGTACTGCGGGTACTCGAGCAGCCCGGACGCGAAGGACTCCTCCGTGCTGCTCTCGGCGTTGCCCATCACACCGGGCACCAACCGACCGACGGCCTCGAGCACGACCATGGCGGCGACCTCGCCGCCGGCGAGCACGTAGTCGCCGATCGAGAGCTCGCCGTCGCACCAGCCGTCCACGACGCGCTGGTCCACGCCCTCGTAGCGGCCGCAGAGCAGGGAGAAGCCTCCGGTCTCGGCCAGCTCGTGGGCGACACCCTGGTCGAAGCGTCGACCACCGGGACCGAGCAGGTAGAGCGGCCGGGGTGGGTCGGCGGCCTCGATGGCCGTCACGAGCGGCTCGGGCATCAGCACCATCCCGGCGCCGCCGCCGAAGGGAGCGTCGTCCACCGTGCGGTGCACGTCGGCGGTGTGGGCCCGCAGGTCGCGGGTGCGAACGTCGAGCAGGCCACGCTCGCGGGCCTTGCCGAGCAGGCTCTGGGACGCGAAGCCGTCCACGATCTCGGGGAAGATCGTGAAGACGTCGATCCGCAGCGCCTCGGCCGGCTCGCTCACGCCAGGTCCAGCAGGCCCTCGGGCGGATCGATCTCGATGACGTCGCCCACGTCGACGACGAAGGGCAGCGGCACCAGCCGTCCGTCGCCGAGCTCGACGAGGTCGTGGGCCGGGTTGTCGATGATGGCGGTGCACGTGCCGACCTCGGTGCCGTCCGTGAGCACGACGGGTAGCCCGATCAGCTCGTGCACGAACCAGACGTCGGGGTCGTCGACGGGCTCGGCCCGCAGGACGAGCCCGTGCAGGGGGTCCACGTCCTCGCGCGTGGCGAAGCCCTCGAACCGGACGCGCCAGCGGTGCTGGTGCGGATGGGCCTCCACGACCGTGAGCGGACCGCGATCGGTCTGCAGCACGGAGCCGGCGGCCAGCCGGTCCTCGCGGTCGGTCAGGAGGGCGACGATGACCTCGCCCTTGAGCCCGTGGGGCTTGGCGATGGTCCCGACCTCGAGGAGCTCGGGTAGCGGAGCGCCAGCGGAGCGAC
>DMTU01000311.1:10655-10896 GCA_003476595.1 Acidimicrobiaceae bacterium
AGCGCCAGCGGAGCGACCGGGTTCGCTAATCCGCGAACTCCACGTCGACCTCGACGCCGTCCTTGGCGGCCGCGGCGCGCACGACGGCGCGGATGGCCTGGGCGGTGCGGCCTCGGCGCCCGATGACGCGACCGGTGTCACCGTCGCCGACCGTGACGGTCAGCTCGACGCGCTCGTCGTCACCGTCGACCTCGACCGACACCTCGTCGGGCTGGGAGACGATGGAGCGGCAGATGTACTT
>DMTU01000311.1:11069-13931 GCA_003476595.1 Acidimicrobiaceae bacterium
CGGCGGTCGGGGCCAGCTCGGTGTCGACGTCGCTCACGATTCGGCGCCGGCGGCGGCAGCTTCGGGCTCGGCCGGGGCGGCGTTCTTGTCGAACTGCTCGGCACCCTCGGGCATGGGTTCGCCCTTGAGCTGGGCCATCGCGCCGGACAGCGTCAGCAGCTTGCCGACCGTCTCGGTGGGCTGGGCGCCGTTCTGGAGCCAGTGCACGGCACGCTCGTTGTCGACCTTGATCACCGACGGGTCACGACGGGCGTCGTAGTGCCCGATGATCTCGATGAACCGACCGTCGCGGGGCGAACGGGAGTCGGCGGCGACGATGCGGTAGGTGGGCTGCTTCTTCTTGCCCATCCGCATGAGGCGGAGCTTGACGGCCACGGTGTCTCTTCTCTGGGTTCAGGGGTGCGTTCGGGTCTGCCGGCGCGCCGGGGAGGCGACAGGCACAGTCGACCAGTGTGCGTGGTCGGTGCCCCCCGAAGCAACCTGCGGGAGGATTCAGCCGTCGAGGCCGGGGAGGGTGAAGCCCTGCTTGCCGGAGGGGACGGTGGCCGGGCCCTTGGGGGTGACGCGACCGCCGCCCTTCTTGCCCTTCTTCTTCTTGCGCTTGGCCACCCGGTTGCCCATGCCCGGCATGGACTTGATCATCTTCTGCATCTCCATGAACTGCTTCACCAGCTGGGAGACCTGGCCGACGTCGGTGCCCGAGCCCTCGGCGATGCGGGCCCGGCGGGAGCCGTCGATGATGGTGGGATCGTTGCGCTCGGCCCGCGTCATCGAGTGGATCATCCCCTCGATGCGGTTGAGCTCCTTGTCGTCGATGTTGACGTTCTTCACTTCCTTCGGGATGCCCGGCATCATCCCGAGGAGGCTGGAGATCGAGCCCATCTTCTTGATCTGGGCCATCTGGTCGAGGAAGTCGTCGAAGGTGAACTGCCCCTCCATCAGCTTCTGGGCAGCGGCTTCGGCCTCCTTCTCCTCGTAGACCGACTCGGCCTTCTCGATGAGGGTGAGGACGTCGCCCATGCCCAGGATCCGCCCGGCGAGGCGGTCGGGGTGGAACAGGTCGAAGTCGTCGAGCTTCTCGCCGGTGGAGGCGAAGGCGATGGGCTTGCCGACGACCTCCTTCACCGACAGGGCGGCGCCGCCGCGGGCGTCGCCGTCGAGCTTGGTGAGGATGACGCCGTCGAGGGCGAGGGTCTCGTTGAAGCTCTCCGCGACCGTGACGGCGTCCTGGCCGGTCATGGCGTCGACGACGAGGAAGGTGTAGTCGGGGGCGGTCGCCTCGGAGATCTGGCGGACCTGCTCCATGAGCTCGGCATCGATGGCGAGGCGGCCGGCCGTGTCGACGATGACCACGTCCTTGCCGAGGCGGCGGGCCTCGTCGATGCAGGCCTTGGCCACATCGACCGGGTCGCCCTGGCCGCCGGCCACGATCTCGTCGTCCGCGGAGTACACCGGCACCCCGACCTGCTCGGCCAGCGTGCGCAGCTGCTGGACGGCAGCCGGGCGCTGGAGGTCGGCGCCGACGAGCAGCGGGTTGCGGCCCTGGGCCTTGAACCAGCGGGCGAGCTTGGCCGAGTTGGTGGTCTTGCCGGAGCCCTGGAGGCCGGCCATGAGCACGACGGTGGGCGGCTTCGACGCGTAGCTGATCTTGATCGTCTCGCCGCCGAGGGACTCGACGAGCTCCTCGTTGACGATCTTGATGACCTGCTGGGCTGGGTTCAGCGCCTGGCTGACCTCGATGCCCACGACCCGCTCGCGGATGCGGGCCACCAGGTTCTTGACGACCTGGAAGTTGACGTCGGCCTCGAGCAGGGCGAGGCGGATCTCCCGGAGGGTCTCGTCGACGTCCTCCTCGCGGAGCTTCCCCTTGCCCTTGATGCGGGCGAAGATGCCGTCGAACCGGTCGCTGAGTGCCTCGAACATGGGGTGTCGATCCTACGGGGTGGGGGGTTCGATCGTGAGGTGGTCGTCCACGGCCCGGACGCCGGTGACGGAACCGGCCGTGCGGATCAGCGTGAGGCGGGCGTCGTCGTGGGGCACGGTGCCGGTGAGCACGACCCGGTCGCCCTGCACCGTGACGCCGGGCTGGGGCAGGTGCCAGGTGCGCGGCGAGGTGGCCAGCTCGTGGCGGACCGTGGCGCCGATGTCGCCGCCGCGGGCGGCCTTGGCCTCCTCCTGGGCAGCCACGCCGTTGCGCAGCTGCGACGCCGGCTTGGGGGCCATCGCCACGCCCACGCCGATGCCGGCGCCGAACGCGGCGATGCGGCTGAGCCCGATGAACCCGAGGACGCGCAGCACCAGCTTCACCATGCCGAGCACGAGCTTCACCGGCAGCGTGAGCAGGCTCCAGAGGAGGAAGATCACGGCGTGAGGAGGGCGTCGACGAAGGCGGCCGGGTCGAAGGGGATGAGGTCGTCAGCGGACTCCCCGAGGCCGACCAGCTTGATCGGCAGGCCGAGGCCGCCCATCTCCTCGTCGAGGGCGATGGCGAGGGCGATGCCGCCCTTGGCCGAGCCGTCGAGCTTGGTGAGCACCACGCCGGTGCACTGCGTGGCCTCGGTGAACTGCTTGGCCTGCTGCAGGCCGTTCTGGCCGGTGGTGGCGTCGAGCACGAGCAGGACCTCGGTGACGTTGCCGGGGTCGCGGTCGGCGACCCGGCGCACCTTCGACAGCTCTTCCATGAGGTTGGACTTGGTGTGGAGGCGCCCGGCGGTGTCGGCGAGGACGAGGTCGATGTCTCGGGCCCCGGCCTTGGCGATGGCGTCGAAGATGACCGACGACGGGTCGCCGCCCTCGGCGCCCCGGTGGAACTCGGCACCGGCCCGGCCGGCCCAGGTCTCGAGCTGCTCGGCGGCGGCGGCG
>DMTU01000198.1:0-210 GCA_003476595.1 Acidimicrobiaceae bacterium
TGTTCTGGGCCTTCGCCTACAACACCGC
This sequence comes from Acidimicrobiaceae bacterium, assembly GCA_003476595.1. Classification (GTDB taxonomy): domain Bacteria; phylum Actinomycetota; class Acidimicrobiia; order Acidimicrobiales; family Salinilacustritrichaceae; genus Salinilacustrithrix. Next base: position 29 of record DMTU01000198.1, read on the forward strand.
CGCCATCCCGCTGGCCGCCTTCGGCCTGCTCGTCCCGATGATCGCCGCCGGCGCCATGGGCTTCTCCAGCGTCTTCGTCGTCACCAACTCGCTGCGGCTGCGCCGCTTCCGCAGCACCCGATCCGCCCCATCCCCCGAGCGAGAGGAGTCGACCCATGTCGACCGAGACCTACAACGTGCCT
>DMTU01000198.1:330-854 GCA_003476595.1 Acidimicrobiaceae bacterium
AGACCTACAACGTGCCTGACATCTCCTGCGGCCACTGCGTCGAAGCGATCACCGGGGCCGTGAAGCCCCTCGACGGTGTCGAGTCCGTCGACGTCTCCATCGACGACAAGACCGTCACCGTCGCCGGCAGCTTCGACGACATCGCCGTCCGCTCGGCCATCGACGACGCCGGCTACGACGTCGCCTGAACGTTCCGGGGCTGTGGCGTTGCGCTGACGCAACGCCGCGACCCCGGTTCGCCGACCGCCGCACCTGCGGTCACTTCCGGTCTGGGCTGGGTCGATCGGATCATCTGTCAACTGGCCCTCAAGGACGGCTGACGAAGCGCCGAAGTCGACTCCATGATCCGTTCCCTCGCTGCCGTGTTCGCCAAGAAGACCGCCATCGTCGCCATCACCGGCGTCACCGTGATCGGCGGCGCCACCCTCGCTCTTGCGGAAGTCGGCGTCATGTCGACCGAGGAGCCCGCTGTCGAGGAGTCCACGGAGGAAGCCGTCTCCCCTGAGGAGGAGCAGCCGGACGCC
>DMTU01000198.1:914-1329 GCA_003476595.1 Acidimicrobiaceae bacterium
ATGGCTCCGGCACCGACGAGAGCACCGACTCCGAGACCGGCGAGGAGCTCGCCGCCGCCGGTGCCGAGGACAGCTGCGAGGACGAGGGCGATGCTGGTGATGGGGACGGCGCCGAAGGCACCGAGGGCGAAGGCACCGAGGGCGATGACGAGTCCCTCGAGGAAGACGAGATGGTCGCCGATCCCCTCGAGGGCACCGACGTCCTGATGGACCCGGACACCGACACCACGGAGTACGCCAACCACGGCGAGGCCGTCTCCGCCTACGCCAAGGAGCACTGTCGCACCGAGGCTGCTCGGGCCGTGTACAAGAACCACGGCGAGTGCGTCCGCAAGGCCGCCCAGTCCGACCTCGGCAAGGCCAGCGGCGACAGCGACGACGCTCCTGAGACCGAAACCGAAGCCGAGCCCGAGCC
>DMTU01000198.1:1493-1632 GCA_003476595.1 Acidimicrobiaceae bacterium
GAGCCAGTCACGACCGAGCAGGTCGAGGAGCCGGCCCCGATCGAGACCCAGACCATCGTCGAGAAGCCCGCCAAGAGCGAGGCCAAGGGCAAGCCCGCCCACGCCGGTCCGCCGGCCGGCAAGGGCAAGGGCAAGGGCG
>DMTU01000198.1:1950-2135 GCA_003476595.1 Acidimicrobiaceae bacterium
ACGCTGAGCCTGCCGATGTAGTCGTTCCGGGGGACGTCGATCGCGCCGAGGGAGCGGAGGTGGTCGGTGGTCCACTGGACGTCGAGCAGGCGGTCCACGCCGTCGGCGGAGAGGATGTCGACCAGGCCGACGAGGGCGACCTTGGAGGCGTCGCGCTGGTGGTGGAACATCGACTCGCCGGCGAA
>DMTU01000198.1:2321-2758 GCA_003476595.1 Acidimicrobiaceae bacterium
CCGTCCTCCCGTGACCAGGCCTCGACGCTGTGGGCCCAGCCGAGGCGGTGCATCTGGCGGTAGGCCCGGCGGATCTCCTCGGTGATCCAGCCGTGCGGGCGCTTGGGGTCGGCGCAGCTGGCGACGACCTCGTCGAAGCAGGTGTCGACCCGGATCTCGAAGCGGGCGCAGGACCGGCGCAGGGACCGGGACACCCGCAGCCCGTCGAGCGGGAGGATCCCGCGGGGATCGGGCGACCACCAGGCGAGCGTCCGGCCCCGGTCCACCTGCATCGGGAACAGCCCGCTGCGGTAGGCGTGCAGCAGCGTGCCGGGCGAGAGGTCCCCGCCGACGCCGACCACCCCGGACTCATCGGCCGTGTCCACGTCGGGGAACGACCAGGCGCACGGTGGTGGCTCGACGGGCATCGGGGCCGATTCTCTCCGACGCCCGGCTGG
>DMTU01000198.1:2905-10508 GCA_003476595.1 Acidimicrobiaceae bacterium
GATTCTCTCCGACGCCCGGCTGGTCAGCCGATTCGGCCCCCGATGCGCGTGGTGGATCGCAAGGAGATCGTCACATCCGCGCGGTCTGCGCCGGGCGGAACGGGGGATGGACGAGGCCGTTGTCGCACCCAGCCCACCAGCAGGACGCACGACGACGAAGGCCCCGGCATCGCCGGGGCCTTCGCTCGTCATCGGGTGCGGGTCGGGCCCGCTGCCGGCATCAGTACTCGTAGAAGCCGGCGCCGGACTTGCGACCGAGGTGGCCGGCGCTGACCATGCGGCGCAGCATCGGGGAGGCCGCGTAGTGCGGGTCGCGGAACTCGTCGTAGAGGGCGTCGAGGATCGACAGCGACGTGTCGAGGCCCACCAGGTCGAGCAGGGCGAAGGGCCCCATCGGGAAGTTGGCTCCGCCCTTCATGGCCGAGTCGATGTCGTCGCGGCTGGCGGTGCCGTTCTCCAGCATCCGCACCGCGTTGTTCAGGTACGGGAACAGCAGGTGGTTCACGATGAAGCCGGCGCGGTCCTTGACCTCGACCGGGGACTTGCCGCAGGCCTCGGCGAACTGGCGCACCTCGGCGATGGTCTCGTCCGACGTCACCAGCGTCTTGATGATCTCGACCAGGCTCATCATCGGGGCCGGGTTGAAGAAGTGCACGCCGCAGACGCGCTCGGGGCGACGGGTCTCGACCGCCATCTCGATCACGGACAGCGTCGAGGTGTTGGTCGCCAGGATGGCGTCGTCCTTGCAGTGGTGGTCGAGGTCGTTGAAGAGGGCGACCTTGGTGGCCAGGTCCTCGACGACGGACTCGATCACCAGGTCGCAGTCGGCGAGGTCGTCGAGCTTGGAGGTGGCGGTGACCCGTGCGACGGCCGCATCGGCGTCCTCCTGGCTCATCCGCTCCTTGGCGACGAGCTTCTCCAGGGACTTCTGCATGGCGGCCACGGTCTGCTCGGCCGATTCCTGCTTGCGGGAGCGCAGCACGACGTCGAAGCCGGAGGTCGCTGCGACCTGTGCGATGCCGGACCCCATGATCCCCGAACCGATGATGCCCACGCTCTTGATCGTCATGCGTCACACCGTACCGAGCGGTAACCAGGGCCCCGAAAAAGCGAGACTGAGCCCATCGCGGACTCCGGCATCATCCCCACCGGCTACGAGCGCACGCTCCCGCCCGAGGCCCAGCTGCTGGTGCGCGCCCGACGCCGCGCCCTCACCCGGCACGGGCGGGGCCGCCTCCTCGACCTCGGCGGCGCCGACATGCACCGCAGCCTGTGGGCCCGGGCCGACGACGTCTCCGACGCGACGGTGCTCGACGGCGTCGGCGACCCCCGCCTCACGGCCCTGGCCGACGCCGGCGAGCGGTTCGACACCGTCGTCTCGGTGTTCCAGCTCGCTGCCAGCGCCGACCTCGGCGAGACGCTGCGGTCCCTGCGCCAGGTGCTCGCCGACGACGGCCGGGTCCTGTTCATCGAGCCCGGGTCCCAGGTCGGCCTGCCCGGGCGCATCCAGCGCCTGGTCACCCCGCCCCTCCGCGGGCTCACCGGCTGGCGACCGGATCGCGACATCCCGGCCGAGCTGCGCGTCGCCGGCCTCTCGGTCATCGACATCCGCCGGCACCGGGTCCCGACCCTGCAGCTCTGGCTGCGCCAGGTGCTCGAGGGCGTCGCCCACCACGCCCTGACGCCCGGGGACGGCAGACCTCCCGCCGAACCCGCCTGATCGTCCCTTTCGCACCGAAGATGACCCGAACGGGTCATGGCGGCGCGGGCGGGACGAACGCGACACTCACCCCGTCGGCCGGCGGCGTCGACCCCTGCCCGGAGGACAGATGGCCAACAGGTTCCCCGATCCGCACCAGCGAGGCGCGCTCCTGCAGGGCGCCGCTGCCGTGCTGGCCGTGGTCGCCGTCGTCGTCGCCCTGGTGCAGGGGGCCGTGCTGACGGCGGCCGTCGCCGCGGTGGTCGCCGCCCTCGTCGGCCTCGAGGTCCGTCGACGCGGGCAGGTCACCCTCACGGCCCCGGAGCTGGATCGCCTGCGCGAAGCCGAGCTCGCCCTCGCCCGGGCCACCGACACCCACGAAGCGGCGCGGGAGCTCGCCGAGCACGCCATCGCGCTGCTCGGCGCCCGGAGCGCCGTCGTGCTCATCGAGGGCATCGGCGACACCGTGCGGGTCGCCGCCGGCCCGACCGCCACCGAGGACGTCTACGGCTCCGGGTCCCGGATGCGGCTGCTCGACGACGCCGGCCTGCCGTGCGGCTCCATCGCCGTCTCCGCCCGGGCCGACGGCCGGCCCTACGCCGCCCGCCACGAGCGCATCCTCGACGCCCTGGCCGAACGGGTCTCCACCACCCTCCACCAGCTGTCGCTGCTGACCGACGTGAGCACCGAACGACGCACCCTGGCCGACCTGGTGGGCTCGTCCTCCGACGGCATCTTCTCGGTCGGGTCGGACCTCCGGGTGCGGGCGTGGAACCCGGCCATGGAGGCGATCACCGGCGTGCCCGCCGACCTCGCGATCGGCGAGCACGTGAGCCAGTCGTTCCGTCCCGCGGCCGAGAGCGGCGAGCCGGCCACCGGTTCGGCAGATCCCGGGCGGGCCGGTCGGCCGGTCACGGGCGTGGTGCTGCGGATCGAGGCCGGAGACGAGGAGCGGTGGCTCACGTGCTCGTACGCGCCGCTCTCCGACGGCGGCTACGTGGCGGTGGCGAGGGACGAGACCGCCCGCAAGAAGCTCCAGGACGACAAGGACGGCTGGATCGCCCAGGTGTCCCACGAGCTGCGGACGCCGCTCACGCCGATCAAGGGCTTCCTGCACACCCTGGCCCGGCGCGACGCCGAGCTCACCACCGAGGACCGGGCGCGCATCTACGAGATCATGATCCGCGAGGAGCACCGGCTCGAGGCCCTCGTCGATTCCCTGCTGCGCTCCACCCAGCTCGACGCCGGCGGCATGGCCGTCGAGCGGACCGAGATCGACTGGGCCGACCGCGTGCTCGAGCAGGTCGAGCTGGTCCGCCGCCAGGACCCCTCCCGCACCGTCACCCTCGACGTGGACCCCGACGCCGGCCCGGTGCTGGCCGACGAGGGCCTGGCCGTCGGCGTCCTCACCAACCTGCTCTCCAACGCCCTGAAGTACGCCGACGGCGACGGGCCCGTCGAGGTGGTGGTCGAGGCCGACGGTGACGAGCTCGTCACGAGCGTCATCGACCACGGCCCGGGCATCCCGCGCTCGGACCGCACCCGCGTGTTCGACAAGTTCACGCGGCTCGGCAGCCACCTGACCCGCGCCCAGCAGGGCGTGGGGCTGGGCCTGCACATCGCCAAGCAGTCCATCGAGCGCCTGGACGGGCGCATCTGGGTGGACGAGACGCCGGGTGGGGGCGCCACGTTCCGGTTCACGCTGCCGCGGACCGAGCGGTCCCGGCGGCGGTCGCCGCTCAGAGCTCCAGGATCTCCACGGACTCGATCGTGACGTCACGGCTCGGCGCGCCGCCGAGCCCGCTGTCGTCGGCCTCGTGCAGGCCGATGATCTCCTGGAGCACGTCGAGGCCCTCGACCACGTCACCGAACAGCAGGTAGGTGCCCTGGCCGTCGAGCAGTGACACGTTCGGGCCGGTGCTGAAGAAGAACTGCGCCGAGGACGAGTCCGGCCCGGCGGAGCGGGCCATGATCAGCTGGCCCTCCTCGTAGGTGAAGGGCCCCGTGTACTGGCCGGTGGCCGGGTCCGACGCGAACTCGCCGCCCTCGTCGGGGATGTTGTAGCCCGGCCCCTGATCGGTGTTGTCCTGCGTGTGCGGGGAGCCGCCCTGGATGATGTCGATCGAGGGGTCGGTGCGGAACAGCAGCGTGTCGTCGTAGTAGCCGTAGCGGGCGAGGGCGACGAAGTTGTTGACCGTGTTGGGCATCTGCTCCTCGAGCAGGTCGACGAGCACCTCGCCCTCGGTCGTGGTGAAGCGGGCCTGGTAGTCGACGCCGTACTCCAGGCAGTCCTGGAACGGCCCGTCGAAGTCGATCTGGCGCTCGGCGGAGCCGTCGGCCGGCGGGCACTCGGTGTCGCCGGGCTGCACTTCGGCGACCGTGGTCTCGGTCGTCTCGGACGTGGCCTCGGTGGTGTCGGTGGTGCCGTCGTCCTCGGTCGCGGTCTCCTCCTCGGCGCCGTCGGTCTCGGCGTCGTCCGCGGTGGCGACCTCGTCGTCACCGCCGTCGTCGTCGGACGTCAGCACCGAGTAGCCGATGGCGAAGGCCAGGAAGGCGGCGATGCCGAGGCCGATCAGGATCCCGCGGCGGCGGGTGGCCTGGCGCTGCTCCTGGCGGCGCAGCTCTTCGATCTTCTCGTGTCGCGCCTGCTTCTGGCGCTCGCGCTTGGAGGTACCCACGGGCGCGGACCGTACCCGCCCCGCCCGCCGGAGCGCGAGTCACACGGAGCGCAGCGTTGCGGCCCCGATCGGTGGCCGTCCGCACGCAGCCGGGCCACCTGCGCCCCGCGCGTGACCTGCGCCACGCGCTTCGCTACGCTCCGTGCCACCTGAGGGCGGATCCGTGTGCGCACGGTCGGATGGAGTGCGGGAGGGTGTGATGGCAGGCGACGACGACAGCCTCTCCTCGTTCTCTGTCGAGGTCGGCCAGCGCCTGCGCGCCGTGCGGCGGCTGCGCAAGCTGTCCCTCGACGACGTCGAGCGGGAGAGCGGCGGGCAGTGGAGCGCCTCGGCCATCGGCGCCTACGAGCGAGGCTTCCGCAACCTGAGCCTGCCCCGCCTGCGCGAGCTGGCCGAGTTCTACGACGTGCCCATGTCGGTGCTGCTCGGCGAGAGCGACGACGACGACGACAGCGACCGGCCCTCGAAGGTCATCCTCGACCTGGTCGCCCTGTCCGGCATCCCCGAGGCCGAGGCCGTCCACCGCTACGCCCGGTCCATCATCCTCGAGCGTGGCGACTTCAACGGCCGGGTGCTCTCCATCCGCCGCGACGACCTGCGCGCCATCTGCTCGCTGCTGCACTCGACCGAGACCCAGACCCTCCAGCAGCTGCGCGACTGGGACGCCCTCGTCGAGACGCTCTGAGTGTCGGCTTCGCCGACCTTGAGTCGTTCGGCAGGGCCTCACGACATCGCCGGATTCCGGGCTTCGTTCCGCCGACGGTAGGTTCGGCCGACGTGATCACGGTCCAGAAGTTCGGCGGCACGTCGGTGGCCGACCCGGAGCGCATCCGGGAGGTGGCCGAGCACGCCGTGCGCACGAAGCGCCGCGGCACCGATGTGGTGCTGGTGGTCTCGGCCATGGGCAAGGAGACCGACGCGCTGCTCCGCCTCGCCGACGACGTCTCCACGACCCAGCCCGGCCGGGAGATGGACATGCTCATCACCGCCGGTGAGCGCAAGGCCATGGCCCTGGTAGCGATGGCCATCAGCGACCTGGGCGTGCCGTCGCAGTCCTTCACCGGCTCCCAGGCCGGCTTCATCACCGACACGAACCACAAGGACGCCAAGATCGTCGAGCTGCGACCCGAGCGCATCGCCGACGCGCTGGCCGAGGGCTACATCCCGGTCATCGGCGGCAGCCAGGGTGTGTCCCTCGATCGCGACGTGACCTTCCTCGGCCGGGGTGGCTCCGACACGACCGCCGTCGCCATCGCCCACGCCCTCGGCGCCGAGTTCTGCGAGCTCTACACCGACGTCGCCGGCGTCTACTCCGCCGATCCCCGCATCGTGTCCAAGGCCCGCCGCATGGCCGAGATCAGCTTCGACGAGCTCCTCGAGATGACGGCGACGGGCTGCCCCAAGCCGGCGATGCGCTCCGTCGAGTTCGCCCGCCGCCACCACGTCAAGCTCCACATCCGGTCCGCCTTCACGTGGGAGCCGGGCACCATCGTCACCGAGGAGACCACCGACATGGAACAGGCCGTCGTCAACGCCGTCACCCACGACACCTCCGAGGCCAAGGTCACCGTCTCCGGGGTGTCCGACCAGCCGGGCGTCGCCGCGCAGATGTTCACGTCCCTCGCCGGCGCCGGCGTGAACGTGGACATGATCGTGCAGAACGTGTCCGACCACGGCCGCACGGACATCTCCTTCACCTGCCCCCACTCCGACGCAGAGCGGGCCACCGAGCTCATCAACTCGCTGTCGGGTCACGTCGGCAACGCCGGCGTCGGCTTCGACCACGACATCGGCCGCGTGTCGGTCGTCGGTGCCGGCATGAAGTCCAACCCGGGCGTCGCCGCGAAGATGTTCCAGGTCCTGGCGGACAACGACATCAACATCGAGATGATCTCGACCTCGGCCATCCGCATCTCCTGCGTGATCCAGCAGTCCCAGGTCGAAGACGCCGTCCAGGTCCTGCACACGGCGTTCGGCCTCGACGCCGACTGACATCTCGATGTGAGACGCGCGGCCGAGGCCCGTACCCTTGGTCCCATGCGCGTAGGAATCCTCGGAGCAACCGGCCAGGTCGGTGCCGTCATGCGGCGCCTCCTGGCGGAACGCAACTTCCCGGTCGACGAGCTGCGGTACTTCGCCTCGGCCCGCTCGGCCGGACGCACCCTGCCGTGGGGTGACACCGAGATCACCGTCGAGGACTCCACCGAGGCGGACTACTCCGGCCTGGACGTCGTCCTCGCCTCCGCCGGCGCCACCGCGTCCCGGGCCCTGGCCGAGCGCATCGCCGCCTCCGGCCCGGTCGTGATCGACAACTCCTCCGCGTTCCGCATGGACGACCGCGTGCCGCTCGTCGTGCCCGAGGTCAACGCCGACGCGCTGGACGACCTGCCCATCGGCATCGTCGCCAACCCGAACTGCACGACCATGGTCGCCATGCCGGTGCTCAAGCCGCTGGCCGACGAGGCCGGCCTCGAGGCCATCGTGGTGTCGACCTACCAGGCCGTCTCCGGTGCCGGCCTCTCCGGCGTCGAGGAGCTCGACTCCCAGGTCCGCAAGGTCGGCGACGACGCTCCCCGCCTGACCCACGACGGCCGGGCCGCGGAGTTCGGCGAGCCGGACAACTTCGTGAAGCCGATCGCCTTCAACGTCCTCCCCTTCGCCGGCGACCTCGTCGACGACGGCCTCGAGGAGACCAACGAGGAGCAGAAGCTGCGCAACGAGTCGCGCAAGATCCTCGGCCTGCCCGACCTGCTCGTCTCCGGCACGTGCGTGCGCGTGCCCGTGTTCACCGGCCACTCGCTGTCGATCAACGCCCGCTTCTCCCGTCCGATCTCCCCGGACCGGGCCCGCGAGCTCCTGGCCGGCGCCGCCGGCGTGCAGCTGGCCGACGTGCCGACCCCGCTGGACTCGGCCGGCATCGACGACACCCTCGTCGGCCGCATCCGCGTCGACCCCACCGTCGAGCACGGCCTCGCCCTGTTCCTGTCGGGGGACAACCTGCGAAAGGGTGCGGCGCTCAACACGATCCAGATCGCCGAGGAGCTGCTCCGCCGGCGGAGCTGACGCCTCAAGGGGGCTCCAAGGGTCCTCCAAGGCCCCGCCGCCACCATGCCCTCCATGGCAGTGGTGATCGTGTGCGGGGTGCTGCTCGCACTGACGTCGGTGGGTCTGGTGCGCTGGCGCAACGAGGTCTTCGTCGCGCCACCGCCGCCGGCCGCCGACGCCG